>NC_021505.1:4288634-4599978 GCF_000412675.1 Pseudomonas putida NBRC 14164
GTCCTCTTCGCGGTCGGACCAGCGCAAGCCGCCACGGGCGACGTTGCCAAAGCGCAGGTGCACGCCCTCGACGCGCGGTGAATAGACGAAGATTTCGAACTTGGGCACCGGCTTGGGCAGTTCGGGGATCAGCTTGGGGTTGAACTTGAAGCTGAAGTACGACTTGTTCTGGCCGTTGGCATCCGGTTGGTAGAAGTTGGTGCGCAGGGTAGCCTTGATCAGGTCCAGGTAGCGGCGCAGGATGCGGTCTTCGTTGAGGACCTGCACGTCGTCCAGCGCGGTCAGGATCGCTTGTTCCAGGCGCAGCTGCTTGTCGTCCAGGTCTTCCTGGGTGAGCTTGCGGGCCAGGTAGAAGCGGGTCTTGAACAACCGGGTCAGCTCGCGGGCGATGTCGGTGTGGTTGTTCAGGGTGCTGGCGATGTAGCCCAGGTCGAAGCCCAGGCGGATCTGCTTCAGGTAACGGGCGTAGGCGCGCAGCAGCGCCACGTCGCGCCATGGCAGGCCGGCAGTGAGCACCAGGCGGTTGAAGGCGTCGTTCTCGGCATCGCCGCGCACGATGTGAATGAAGGCGTCCTGCAGGGTGTCGTTGAGCTGCTGGATATCCAGGCTCAGGCCTTCGCTGTAGGTGAAGGCGAAGTCGTGGATCCAGTACTCGCGACCATTGGCATGGCGCAGGCGGTACGGGAACTCGCCGAGCACACGCAGGCCGAGGTTTTCCAGGATCGGCAGCACGTCAGACAACGCCAGGGGCGTATCGGCGTGGTACAGCTTGCAGTGCAGGATACGCTCGCCAACCTGGGTCAGCGGCTGGTAGAAGCTCATCGCCAGCGGCTTGCTTTCCGACAGGTTCAGCACGTGCTGCAGGTCGACCACTGCCGAGTGCGCGGCGAAGCGCTCACGGTAGCCGGCCGGGAAGCCCTTGGGGAAATCGGCCAGGATGTTGGTGCCCTGGGCTTCACCGAAGTTCTCGACCACCAGCGTCGAATAGTCGTCATGCCACGAGCGGCAGGCCTGGATAACTTCGCGTTCCAGCTGCTGCGGGTCGATGTCGATGCGGTTTTTCGGGTCTACGCGCAAAATCAGCTGCACGCGTGCCAGCACCGATTCGGAGAAGAAGGTCCAGAACTCGCAGTCGCTGGCCTTCAGGCGCTCCATCAGCACTTGCTGAATCTTCTGCCGTACTTCGGTGGAGTAGATCTCCCGCGGCACATAGGCCAGGCAGTAGCAGAAGCGGCCGTACGGGTCCTTGCGCAGGAACACGCGGATCTTGTTGCGTTCCTGGATCTGCACGATCGCCATGACGGTGGTGAACAGCTCGTCGATCGGCGTCTGGAACAGGTCGTCGCGCGGCAGTACTTCCAGTACCTGGGCCAGTTCCTTGCCCAGGTGAGCCTTGGCGTCGAAGCCCGAGCGGCGCTCGACTTCAGCCACCTTGACGCGGATATACGGAATGGCATGCACGCTCTCGCCATACACCGACGAGGTGTACAGGCCCATGAAGCGGTGTTCCTTGATGACTTTGCCGTCGGCGTCCAGCTGGCGGATCGACACGTAGTCCGGGTAGGCCGGGCGGTGCACGCGGCTGGGCAGCGCGGCCTTGGCAAACGACAGCAGCAGCGGTTCGTTGAGGTAAGCCACGGCGTAGTCTTCGATGCGCAGCTCTTCGGCCGTCAGGCCCACACGCAGGCGGCGCGGCAGGCCGAGGAACGACTGCTCGTCGTAGACCATCTGGCCGCCGTCGGCGTCGCCCTTGACGGTGAATTCTTCATAGCCCAGGAAGGTGAAATGGTTGTCCAGCAACCACTCCAGGAACGCTTTGACCTCGCCCTTCTCGTTCTGGGCTGGGCCAAAGGCGGTCTGTTCAACCTGCGCCACCACTTCACGCAGCTTGGCCTTCATCGGCTCGAAGTCGGCCACGGCCACCCGTACCTCGGCCAGCACCTGCTCGATCTCGCGGGTCAGCACGGTCAGCTCGGCAGCATTGGCGCAGCGGTCGATCTCCAGATACATCAGCGACTCATGGCGCACGCCTTCGCCCTGGGTGCCCTTGGGCAGCAGTTCCAGCAGTTCGCCCTTGGCGCCGCGGCGCACGCTGAGCACGGTGGTCTGCAGGGTGTGGATGCTGTAGCCGCGGCGGTTGAGCTCGGTGCGCACAGAGTCGACCAAAAACGGCAGGTCGTGGTGCAGCACCTCGACCACGGTATGGGTCGACTGCCAGCCATTGCGTTCGTAATCGGGGTTGTATACGCGTACTTGCGGGTATTCGGGGTCGAAACGTTCGATGATGCGCCAGGCTGACAGGGTGCAGCCGGCCAGGTCGGAAAGCCTGCGCTGGGTGAGTTCGTCCAGAGAGATGATGCCGAAGAACTGCTCGGCGAACAGCGCCACTTGTGGCAGGGACTGTTCGCTGATGTGCTGCGCCAGGGCCGCTTGCAGTTGATGCTGGAAGTCGGCTTTGCTGGCTGCGGTGAAGAACGCCATCTGTGGTACTCCGCTTGGGCTTTGTAATAGTTGAAGCGTCGCTGCGTGCGCCGTGTACGGATCAACGATAGCCAACCCGTGGCAAGGCGGACGGTAAAACCAGGCGTTGAACGTGCGCGGGCACGCCCAGGGCTCGGCGAAGCTTAACGACTGATCGGTCATCAACGCTTGCAGCGCTGCGACAATTTCGGTCAAGGGGCGGTAACTTTACGTTTATGCCTGTACGCAAGACTGTCAGAATTCCCTTCCGTTTCCTTTGATCCGAGCCTGCTCATGCAAATCAACACCGCCCTGCTGTTCGCCACCCCTTGCGATGACGAGGAAGACAACATGGCGACCCTGTGCTGCCACAGCGACAAGGGACAGATGTTCCTGCTTACCCGCTACCCCGACGAAGACACCGTCGACCTGACCCTGGATGACGAGCCGTCGACGCTGGATGGGCTGAAAGTGACGCTGAGTGCCAAGCGCCTGCTGATCGAAGTGGCGGCCGGCGACCAGGATGCGCTGAAGGGGGACGAGGTGCTGGAGATCACCCTTACCAGCGACCTGAGCGACCTGGACGAAGTGAAGCAAACCCTGGAAAACATCCTGACCGGGACCGGGACCTTCGTCTGCGAACTCTGAACCGCAGATTGCACACAGGGCCGACCTTTGTTGCCTGTACCGGCCTCATCGCCGGCAAGCCAGCTCCCATAGGTACTGCACATGGCTTGAGGCAGAGGTGGTCGGTGTGGGAGCTGGCTTGCCGGCGATGAGGCCGGTACAGGCAGCACAAAACCCCTTGGGAGAGTCAGGCGCTAGCGCAATGCTGCCTGCATCGCTTTAGCCTGCACCCGCAGCGCCTCGCAAAACGGCTCCACCGCTGCCGAAGCCGGCCGATGGTCGGGGCGTATCAGCATGACCTGGTAGGGCACCGACACCCGCAACCTGCGGATCGGCAAACCGCCCTGGGCCGCCTCCAGGCCGCTCAGCGGGTTGATGATCGCCACCCCAAGGCCTTGCCTGACCATGGCGCACACCGAGGCGGCACTGGTGGTCTCGATCACCGTGCGGCGGTTCACCCCCGCCGCGCGAAAGTGCTGGTCCAGGCGCTGGCGGTAGGTGTCCAGGCTGGCCAGGTTGATGAAATCGACCTCATGAAAGTCGCTTAGCTCCAGCTCGGCCTTGGCCTGCAAAGGGTGATGCTCGGGCAGCACGCACACCATGTTGGCGCTGAACAGTAATTCGCCATAAGCGCCGCGCGGTATCTGCTCGATTTCGGTCAGGCCAAGATCATGCTGCTGGGCAACCAGTGACTCCTCCAGCAACGGCGACTCCTGCGCCACGATGCTCACGCTCACACCGCGGTGCTGCTGATGGAAGCGTTGGCAGGCCTTGGGCAGCAAGGTCTGGGAGAACAGCGGCAGGCAGGTGATGGCCAGCCGTCCCTGCTCGAAATTGCGGATGGCCTGGGCAAAGCGATCAATGCGCTCCAGCCCGACGTAGGCACGCTCGACCTCTTCGATCAACAGCAGCGCCTGGGCCGTCGCCACCAGGCGCCCACCCTCGCGCTCGAACAGGTTCAGGCCAGTCACCTGCTCCAGCCGCGCCAATTCGCGGCTGACAGTGGGCTGCGAGGTGAACAGCAAGCGCGCCGCACCGGTGACACTGCCAGCGGCCATGATGGCGCGGAACACTTCAATGTGGCGGACGGACAGTTTCACGGCAGCACCCGGTGAGTCGACAATGGGTATATCAGATATGAATGACTGGCAGAAAAATAGCTATTTTTCTGAATTCCCGCTTTGATTCATCCTCGTGCCCTTCCTTATACGAGTAACGCCACCATGACCGCACCCTTCACCCTTCTGGCCGAGGCGGTTCGCCAGCACGGCTCGCCCCTTTGGGCGTACGACGCCAGCACCATCGCCGAGCGTGTCGAACAGCTGAACGTATTTGACACCGTACGCTTCGCCCAGAAAGCCAACCCCAACCTGCATGTGCTGCGCCTGATGCGCGCCCACGGCCTGGTGCTGGATGCCGTGTCGCTGGGTGAAATGGAGCGGGCCTTCGCTGCGGGTGCGAGCGTGGACGGTGACCCTGCCGGCGTGGTGCTGACCTGCGACGCGCTGGACCGGCCAACCCTGGAGCGCGTGGTGGCAGAGAAGATCGAAGTCAACGCCGGCTCCATCGACATGCTGCGCCAACTGGGTGAACGCTCGCCCGGCCACCGCGTGTGGATCCGCATCAACCCGGGCTTCGGCCATGGCCACAGCCGCAAGACCAACACCGGCGGCGAAAACAGCAAGCACGGCATCTGGCACGAAGAACTGGACGAGGCGCTCGCGTGCATCAAGGCCAATGGCCTGCACCTGGTAGGCGTGCACATGCACATTGGTTCCGGGGTGGACTATCAGCACCTGGAGCAGGTGGCCCGCTCGATGATCGAACTGGTCGGTCGCCTGGGCGTGGATATCGAGGCGTTCTCCATCGGCGGCGGGCTGTCCACCCCTTACCGCAGCACCGACAAGCCGGTCGACCTGCAACGCTACGCCCAGACCTGGGCGGTGGCACGCAAGGAAATCGAAGCAATGCTGGGCCACCCCGTACGCATGGAAATCGAGCCAGGGCGCTTCCTGGTGGCCGAGTCGGGCTATCTGGTGGCCGAAGTGCGTGCCGTCAAGCAAGTGGGCCGCAATACCTTCGTCATGATCGACGCCGGCTTCAACGACCTGATGCGGCCGGCGATGTACGGCGCCTACCACGGCATGACCCTGCTCGACGCAAACGGCCAGCCGGTGGACCGCCCACGGCAGCCGACTGTTGTGGCCGGGCCATTGTGCGAATCGGGTGACGTGTTCACCCAGGATGACCAGGAACTGACCCCGCAGGACCTGCCCCAGGCTCAGGTGGGCGACCTGCTGGTGATCCATGATGCCGGCGCCTACGGTGCATCGATGTCGTCGAACTACAACAGCCGGCCGTTGCTGCCGGAGTTCCTGATCGAAGACGGGACGCTGCGAATGATTCGCCGGCGGCAGACGGTGCAGGACCTGCTGAGCCTGGAGGCCGGGTTCTAACAACGTATTCAATGTGCGCGCGCTGCCTTTGTGTGAGCAACTGCCTTGCTCAAGATCCAGAAGCTGGCGCAACCTCAGTGGGAGCGGGCATGCCCGCGAACACCGGCAGAGCCGGTGCCATCCACCGTGTTGCCTGTTTCGCGGGCACGCCCGCTCCCACAAGGATGTGTGCATGCACTCGATCCTTGCAATCAGCCTGCCCTACTACGACAATGCGATCAATTCCCATTAATATTGCGGTCTTGACGCATGTCGACGCTCGATCCCCAGGCCCTGCACCAGCTGTACAGCGAAAACAACAGCTGGCTGAAGGGCTGGCTGCGCGCCCGCCTGGGCAACGCCGCCGATGCCTCCGACCTGGCCCACGACACGTTCTTGCGGGTAATGACCGCGCGCAACCCGTTGCCGATCCGCGAGCCGCGCAGCTACCTCAGCGCTATCGCCCGCGCGCTGCTGATCGACAAAGCCCGCCGCCGCGCCATCGAAAAAGCCTACCTGCAAGCCCTGGCCTTGCGCCCGGAGCCGGTAGAGGTATCGCCGGAAGTGCGCTTGTCGATCATCGAAATGCTGGTGGCCGTGGACACCCTGCTCGATGAACTCGGCGCCAAAACCCGCGCCATCTTCCTCGCCGTTCAACTGGAAGGCTTGACCTACGGTGCTGCGGCCGAGCGCTTCGGCGTGTCGGTTACCACCGTGAAGAACCACCTGATCAAGGCGATGACCCGCTGCCTGCTGGCAGTCGAAGGCTGAGGGCGATGGATCTCAAGACACTCGAAGCCGCTGCCACCTGGTATGTGCAGCTCAACGATGGCGCCAGCGACGAGGCCCGCACCTACGCCTGGCGGCAGTGGCTGCAGGCCAGCCCGCAACATGCTGCCGCCTGGGCGCGGGTAGAAAAACTGCAGCAGCAATGGGCCATGGTGCCGCCACAGGCAGCGCTGTCCAGCCTGGGCGCGGCACAAGCACAGCGGCGCGATGTGCTGAAGGTGCTGAGCCTGTTGCTGGCCATGGGCGGCGGTGGCTGGCTGGCAGCCGAGCAGGTGCCCTATCGCGCAATGCTGGCCCAGCAACGCACCCGTGGCGGCGAACGGCGCGCCATGCATCTGGAGGATGGCTCACAGCTGGAGCTGAACGTGAATACCGCGCTGGATGTGCGCTACGACGCCAAGGTACGGGCGATCCAGCTGTACCAGGGGGAAATCCTGGTGCGCCCGATCAATGGCCTTCAGCAGCGCCCGTTCATCGTGCACACCGAGGACGGCAGCGTGCTCACCCGTAGTACCGAGTTCAGCATCCGCAAACTTGCCCGGCAGACGCGCGTGGGCGTGCTGCAGGGCGCTGTCGAAGTACGCCCGCAGCACCACCCTGATCGGGTGCTGCAACTGCAGGCCAGCCAGCAAGTGAATTTTGACCGCGACGACTTCGCCAGCGCACATGCCCTGCCCGTGGATTCGACAGCCTGGCTGCAGGGCATGCTGAGTGTGAACGACTGGCAGCTGGGCGACTTTGTCGAGGAACTGGGGCGTTACCGGCAAGGGGTGCTGCGCTGCGCCTCCTCGATCCGGTCCTTGAGCATTTCCGGTGCATTCCGCATCGACGATACCGATATTGCACTGGCCAACCTGCCCAAAACCCTGCCCGTGAAGGTGCGCTATATCAGCCGTTACTGGGTGAGCGTGGAACCCGCCTGATTAACGGCCCCAAAAATAATTTCACCCAGACCTTGCTGATTTCGATTCTCGCCCGTCCCTGACACAAGCCGCGACGACAGCGACTTTCTGCCATGACACGGAAGGATCACGCAATGCCCCATCTGCACCCCACCCCTGCAACCAAGCTGAGCCAGGCCGTGCGCCTGGTAGTGTTCGGCATGGCCCTGGCCAGCGCGCCGGGGCTGCTGCTGATGCCTGCCCAGGCCATGGCCCAAAGCCGGACCGCCTACCACGTCCCTGCCGGCCCGTTGGGCAATGCCATCACCCAGTTTGGCGTGCAGGCGGGCGTGACCATTTCGTTCGACACCGCACAAACGCGCAATCTGAGCAGCGCAGGCCTGGAAGGCAGCTACAGCGTCGATGAAGGGCTGATCCGCCTGCTGGCCAACAGTGGCTTGCAGGCTCAGCGCCAGGGCAATGGCGGCTATGTGCTGATGCCTGCAGACAACGGCTCGGCCATGGAGCTGGGGCCGATGAACATCGACGCCAACCGGCTGGACGCCACCAGCGAGGGCACCCAGTCGTACACCGCCCACGCAGTGACTATCGGCAAGGGCGTGCACACGCTGAAGGAAACCCCGCAGTCGGTCACCGTGATGACCCGCAAGATGCTCGACGACCAGAACCTCAACACGCTGGAACAGGTGCTGGACAAGACCCCAGGCATCACCGTGTACGACTCGCCCATGGGCGGCAAGTACTTCTACTCCCGTGGTTTCAACCTGGACGGCCAGTACCAGTACGACGGCGTGCCGCTGGATGTGGGTGGCAACTACGTACAGGCCAACAGCTTTTCCAGCGACATGGCGTTCTACGACCGCGTCGAAATCCTCAAGGGCGCGGCGGGCATGATGAAGGGCTCCGGCTCCTCCGCCGGCGGCGTCAACTTCGTGCGCAAGCGTGGCCAGGAACAAGCCGCCACCACCGTCACCCTGTCTGCCGGTAGCTGGGACAACTACCGCGGCCAGGTGGATGTAGGCGGCCCGTTAAACGAGTCAGGAACCGTGCGGGGGCGCGCCGTGGCGTCGCTGCAGGATCGCCAGTACTTCTATGACACAGCCAAGCGCCAGGACCAGATACTGTACGGCGCCATCGACTGGGACGTCACCCTCGACACCACCCTGGGCTTTGGCCTGGCCTACGAGGATGTCGATGCCACACCGTGCTATTCCGGCCTGCCACGCTACGCCGATGGCAGTGACCTGAAGCTGTCGCGCTCCACCTGCCTGGGGGCCAGCTGGAACGACCTGCAAAGCCAGCGTGTTACCGGTTTCGCCGACCTCAAGCACCGCTTCAACGAAGACTGGACGCTGAACTTCGCCTCGATCTACACCCACAACAACCAGGACATCGAATACGCCTACTCCGAAGGCACGGTACCGGTCGGCGCCAGCACCGCCAGCATGAACGTGCGAGCCGGTCGTTTCGACTACGACCAGGACGACTACGGCTTCGATAGCTATGTCGATGGCAAGTTCGAGGCGTTCGGCCTCCAGCACGAGCTGATCATCGGTGCCAACGCCAGCCGGCAGAAAACCCATGACTACTTCGCGCTTATGCTGCTGAACGCCAAGCAGAACCCGTTCAACCCGACCGCGAACTTCCCACAACCGTCCAAGGGCGATTACCTGGTCAACCCGACCCGCGGCGGCAGCGTGCCAACCGACTCCACCACCACCCAGTACGGCACTTACGCCAACCTGCGGCTGAAGCTGGCAGAGCCGCTGACCCTGGTGCTGGGCGCGCGGGTCAGCTGGTACCGCAACAAGAGCGACTCCTATACCCAGTTCTACGATTACTGGGTGAATAACCGCAGCCAGGAAAACGGCCAGGTCACGCCGTTCGCCGCCGTGCTGTACGACCTGAACGACCAGTGGACCGCCTACGCCAGCTACGCCGACATCTTCCAGCCGCAGAGCGACAAGGTGAATGCCGAGCGGCAGGCGTTACAGCCCAAGACCGGTGCCAACTACGAGATCGGCATCAAGGGCGAGCTGCTGGACGGCGCGCTGAACACCTCGTTCAACTTGTTCCGCACCATCGAGAATCATCGCGCGGAAACCGACTACAACGAAGCCTGCCCGTCTGGCGACGGCTATTGCTACACCGACAGCGGCAAGGTGCGTGCCCAGGGCTTCGAGGCCGAGATCAGCGGCTCGCCAATCGAGCGCCTGCAACTACTGGCAGGCTACACCTACACCCAGACCAAGTACCTGAACACCATCGAAGACACCGACCCCACCGAGCTGACCTTCACCTCCAGCTTCATCCCACGGCACATGCTAAAGGTGTGGGGTGACTACCAGCTGGGCGGTGCACTGGAGCGCTTCACCGTCGGCGCCGGCCTGAACAGCCAGAGCGAGAACTTCCGCACTACCGGCACTACCCGCGTCGAGCAGGCGGGCTACACCGTGTGGAACGGCCGCGTGCAGTACCGCATCGACCCGAACTGGACGGTCGCCCTCAACGGCAACAACCTGTTCGACAAGAAGTACTACGCCACCATCGGTGCGCCGGCGTGGGGCAACTTCTATGGTGAGCCACGCAACTTCATGGTGACGTTGCAAGGGGCGTTCTGAAATGCATCAGGGCCGCTTTGCGGCCCTTTTGATTTGCCAGGTCGCCTACAAAAAATCTGTCAGGTTCGCTCTCCCACCGACTTTCCGTAGCGTGACGAGAAGCCTTTTCGTGGACGTGATAGCCGGTGAAAACACCTACCGACGTCAAGACCACCGCATTTTCAGAAATCTCCTACGCACGTATCGGAAGCGCAAAGCTCCAGCAAGAAGTGATTCCTCGCTAGGGTCCAGGTTCGGGTCGAATGCAGCGCGTTGCATGCATTTGATGATCACTCCTGCTCACTGGAGCACATCCATGGATTCATTGAACGAAACCCTCGAACTGTGTCGGCGCATCACCACCGGCTACCGCCCCGCCCTGCGCAACAGCCCCGTCGCCAACTGCACCCGCCGCTTCGAACTGTTGCCCCTGCGCTACGCCGCCATCGGCGGCAACCCGGCACAACGCGCCCGCCTGCCGAAACTGCCAAGCTATCTCAGCCCATTCTCGGACGTCGGCGAGATGACGCATTCCAGCTACGCCATCCGCCCGTTGCGGGAGGGCTTTCTCTACCTGCTGATAAAACGCCACAGCGCCCCTGCCTACGAGTGGCACAGCCAGTACCGCGTCGCACCCAACGGCTCCCTGCTGTACATCAGCGCCGACGCCCCCTGGGAGCCCGCCCCCAGCGCCGGCAATCTTGATGAGATCATCCGCAGCTTCGGCTGGACCATCACCCTCTATGACCTGGATGACATCCAGGAGCTGCGCCCATTGTTCAGCCCTTCCCCGCTGACCCCGCGCATGCTCGACAACTACCGCCTGCTTGAAGACGAGTACCGCAGCAGCCTGCCTGCGATCGATATTGCCCGCTTCATCCAGCCCTCCGACGCCCCACCGCAGCCCCACGTGCTCAAGCATGACCAACTGAGTTGGGTAGCCGACTTCAAGGCCCAGGACGACACAGATCTGCAGGCGCTACTGGACCTGCAGCCGTTCAACAATGACCAGATCGTCTCGCCGCACGCCTCACGGCAAGCGCTGGCGCCGCTAATGAACCAGAGCAAGCCCCGTGGCGCCGCCATCGTCATCGAAGACGCCATCGGCATCACCCAGGAGCTCAACGCCTGGCGCAATGCCGCTGTCGATGATGTGAAGACCAGGTGGCTGGAACGCACCGTGGAGCCTGGCGTGGACAACGAGCGCAAGCTGCTGGTCGCGCAGTCGTTCCTGGAGATCGAAAAGCTCTACCCGCAGATGATGGCCGAGCAGGTCGTCAAGCGCGAAGTCATGGCTGAAAACATACGCAACCAACCCTACGTGCACGCGGAGATCTACGCATTTTCCGAACGGGCCAGGCAGCAGGCCGATGCCCATGACGAGCGCATGAAGCCTCACCTGGCGCAGTTCGAGCGCGATGTCCGCGCCAAAGTCCAGGCCCGTCAGGAGGCTGGCGAGTTCAGCAAGAAGTTCGCCCAGAAATACGGCCACCTGGTCGACCGTCAGGCCATGCACGATCAGCTCGAAGCCTTTGAACAGGCCATGCAACACGCCCAGCAAGCGGCAGAAGACCGCGCCAGGGACCATGCCCGATGGGTAGTCAGCGAACGTTTGCTGCAAGCGCTGGACCGTTACGACAACGCCGACCTCATCAACGGCCTGGCCTTTGCCGAGCAGACCGGCCAGTGCGTGATCGGCATGGAGTTGAGTGAATGGGGCACCAAGGTGCTGGACCACTGGTGGCGTAGCGACGTGGCCGACCGGGGCAACCTGGCAATACGCGGTATCAGCTACAACCAGGATGATCTCCGAGAGGAGCTTGCGGCGCTGCTGGAAGCCGCCAAGGCCGAACCACCCGCAGAGTCGTCGTTCGAACTGCGTGAATCGCTCGCCCGGCAGGCACACATCGCTGCGAATGCGTTCGGGCGTATCAACTCGCTGTACGAGGAATTGCAGAAGAGCAACAACACCGCCAGCATCGGCCTGCATGCGTGGTATGTGGCGCTAGGGCGACAGATACTCCGAACCGGCGCCCCCAACAGTGCAGACCGAGCGCTGCACCACGGTCTGCGCGTGACGTTGTTTGCGTCGGTGCATGAGACGGCGGTCGACATTCGTCTGAGCGACGCTGCGCGCAGCGGGCAACCCATTGACCCACAACGCAGCGGTGGCCAGCTTGCGCGCTATCTGGATCATGCCTGGGCTGAAGGCTTGATGCAGGCTGACGGTCAGAAGAGCGACTTCTATAAAGTGCGTGCCGCCGGTCTGGTCTGCCTGCTGGAAGGCATGCTAATGGCCTTCAAGGCTCGCGAGCTGCCTGACAGTGATGCGCGCATCAAGACCGAGCTCATGGCCGCCGCGATGACTACGGCTGCGGCGGGCTTTGAAATTGGAGCCAGCTATGTGGATCAGGTGGTGACGCGTTACGGCGCAAACAGTGTGACTGGAAGAGGAGCAGCGGCCACTTTAGGCCGTTTGAAACTATGGGGAGCCAGTTTAGCTGGGGCAGGGGGTTTCGTACTCGCCTGGTGGGACTTCGCCGATGCGGCTCAGCAGTTAATATACCGCAAGCAAAATTTTACCGAACAAAGTACAAAAAAACCCAGAACGCTGGCACTCGCATACGCATCGCGGGCATTGGCAACTATTACAATCTCGTTGGCGGAAGCAGGAACAGCCATTGCAATCGCAAAACCTCTTTTTGACCATCTATCTCAGAATGCCAAAACAAAATTTGTGAGAATGATGACAACATCCATGGGCGCGCTCGCCAACAAACTGGGAACACAAGCTGCTCGCTTACTACTTGCACGTTTAGTCTTAGGCGCATTCTGGATCGGACTCATCCTGACACTCATAATCTATATTTTGGAAGATGACGCGTTAGAGAAGTGGTGCAAACGCAGCAGCTTCCGGACTCATAAAAATATTAAGCCCTATGAAGAGCAAGAAGAGCTGAGCGCCCTACATCTTGCTATCGGCGAGGTTTTATAATGTATCTTATCGAATGGGGATTCTGGCAGATGGCAACCCAGTCAGCAGCTGCACGTAGAACGTACGAAGCAGGGATGACCCCTGCAGAGAAGCGCGCAAATAAAGATTTTTATGAAGGCGACCTGAATGAAGAGATTCACTTTTGCCAGGTAAGTGAAACACCCCTCCTACGCGGCCCTGTTTATGCATTCAATGAAACCCACATGGAAATGCGCTGTGGCGGTTCCGAAGAGAAGCGCGGCCTTATTACGCTAGTCACGATCAGCGGAGTGCTGCCTGGAATAATTTTCGGAACCGGCATAGCTGTCGGTTCCATCTGGCTTGATATCACCCACCCTTATTCATTCTCCTTTATAGCAGCCTTACTTACTGCTCTCTTGTCTTCAGCCTCAGGAGCAGCATTGTATTTTTACCTGAAGTACGGCGTAAAAATCTCGCGACTGGAAATGCTTACCAGCCGCCATCTGCTCATTCGATTCAATCGAAAAACTCAACAGGTCCACCTCCACCGCCCCGGCTACTGCGGCGGCATCGTCACTTTCCCATGGAAAACAACCGGAAGTACAGCCATCGACCCAGAAGATGACCCACTCAGCGTGGGCATGCGACTCGGTCTTGTCTGGCACCCCCGCCGCACCGGCCTCCCACATATGGAAATGGCCCTGCTGGGCAAACAAGGCCAAGGCGGCAGCGAACTGCGTGATGAGTGGGAATTCATCCGCCGCTACATGGAAGAAGGCCCACACGCCGTCCCCCGCCCCCGCCTGAGCACCCAGCTACCCTCACCCATCCAGGCATTCAGCGCCCAGTTCGAAGGCCTTGGGCGTTTCTTCCGCAAAAGCAGCTGGCTTTTCAAGGTCATCCTGCTCATGGTCTGGCCCGCGTTCGTCATCATCGGCACCGGTCATTGGCTCAGCCTGTTGCTATGCTGGCGACCGCGCTGGCCGAAAATGATCCGCGAGGCCGGCATGCCCGGCAAGCCAGTGCCACCGGTGACCACGCTAAGCGACTACCCGCCAGCCATTCAAGAACGCTTGCTCGCCAACGCCGATCGCTGGCAACTCAAGCCTGGCAAGCGCCCGACGAAAAAAACGGCCAAGCGCAGCGCCCATCCATAAACGCTTCATGCCATTGCGACAGGTTACCAGCCCTGCTGTAACCTGCCCGCTTTGCCACAGGAAGGCGTGAGCTGCAACCGGCGCGTTTGTACATAAGCCGGTATGGCCATGACGCGGGGGGTATGCCATCCACTCCCATTTCATTCCTGTTTACCCTTGGGTCGGAGCGCTGTTCTGGGCAGACGAACGATACCGGGCGCTGCTGGCATTCGGCTGGACCGATAGCGTGCAACCGCAAACCGATGGCGCCGAGTTGATGCTATACGTCTGGCGTGAGTTCTGTGAGCGCCCTGAACCACCGGCGATAGAAGGGTACTCAGTGGACGAAGCCATAACCCTGTTGCGCAGCGCATTCTTGAGCGACTGCGCACCGCATTGACTGAAATGGAAACCTCCATGCGCCCCAACAAGGCTTGCCCCGTAGTCCTTTCATCCTCGCTGCCTGCGCAGATACTGCTGTTTCGCCACCCTCAGGCCGGCGTCCAGTTGGTTAAAGGCACCATCGAAAAAGGTGAAACCCCTGCCACTGCTGCCTTGCGCGAACTGGCCGAGGAGTCCGGCATCGCCAAAGCCACGGTCAAACAAGACCTGGGCTGCTGGGATGCTAACCATCTTGGGCAAGTGTGGTCGTTTCACCTGTGCCAGGTGGAAGATGCCCTGCCCGAGCACTGGTCCCACCAGACACAGGATGACCATGGCCACCTGTTCACATTCTTCTGGGCCGCGTTCGACGATCTGCCCTATAACGATTGCCATCCAGTCTTTCAGCGAGCGTTGCTGCATTTGAGAAAGGCTCTGGAGCACTCGCACAGTGATCGCGACTAAAGCCCGATCGCCACTTCACGCTCGCCGCTCATGTATTGCTGCAGGCGGCTGCGCAGCCAGCGTTCGGCCGGGTCGCTGTCGGTAGTGCTCAACCAGACCATGGCCAGCTCCAGCGCAGCCGTCTCGAACGGCAGCGTCTCGGCCTGCAGGTTGCCCCAACGCTCCATGCCGTGGGCGGCATAGTCGGGGCAGCAGGCCAGAAGGTCGGTACCCGCCAGAATCGCCGGCAACGAGCTGAACTGCGGTACCGACAACACCACCTTGCGTTCGCGGCCGATATCCTTCAGCCAGTCATCGACCACACCTTGCGTATTGGCGGTGGGCGATACCTGAACGTGCGGGCGGGCGCAGAACTCATCCAGCGTCAGTGGGGTGGCTGATTTGTCGGCCCGCACCACCCTGCCCTGCATCGTGCGCAGCACCTTGCGCTTGGCGTTGGCCGGCAGCCCCTTGGTCTGGCTGATGCCGACCGTCACATCGCCTGCTGCCAGCAAGTCTGGAATGCGCCAGTAATCCACATGCTGCACGACCACCACCACATTCGGCGCCTCCACCCGCAGCGCCCGCAGCAACGGCGGCAACAGCCCCGACTCGACATCATCGGACAAGCCGATGCGGAAGGTCATCTTGCTGGTCAGCGGCTCAAAATCATGGGTCAGGCTGAGGGCGGTGGACATCGCATCCAGCGCCGGGGTGAGGTACTTGATGACCTCCTCGGCCCTGGCCGACGGTTCCATGCGGTTGCCCACGCGGATCAGCAACGGGTCATTGAACATAGCCCGCAACCTGGCCAGCGCGGCGCTGACCGTGGGCTGCGCGACGAACAGCTTTTCCGCAGCACGGGTGAGGTTGCGCTCCTGCATCAGGGCCTCGAACACCACCATCAGGTTGATATCAGCTTTGCGCAGTTCGTTGCGGTTCATTGGGGCTCCCGGCCATGGCCATGACGTGCGGACTCAATTCCAGCATCGATACGGGTTGCGGTCGAGTCAACACCGGAAAATCTGACTCAGGCTGCATTGCCCCACACTGCGCAATCCGGGTAACCTTCCGCCAACTTCTCTTCCGGCTTCCCCCGCCGTGCACCGCCCAGGCGTTAAATCGCGAAGCGGTCATTCATGGTGCCGACACCTGCATGGCCGCCACCTTTGGGCGCGCCCATCTGCCATCTATACATTCAGGATGACCTCATGATCATTCGCCAAGGCATTGCTGCAGACTCCCCGCAGCTGCTCGACATCTGGCTGCGCGCCGTACGCGCCACACACCACTTTCTGCAACCGTCCGACATCGACGCGCTGTTGCCACAGCTGCGCGACGTGTACTTCCCGGCCGTCGAGCTGTGGGTTGCAGTAGACACCGATGACCAGCCGCTGGGCTTCATCGGTTTCAATGAAAACCACGTGGAAATGCTCTTCGTCGACCCCGAGCGACATGGCCAAGGTATTGGCCGGGCGCTGCTGGATTTTGGCCGCCAGTCGCGTAACGCGATGAGTGTCGATGTCAACGAGCAGAACCCCCAGGCAACAGGGTTCTACGAGCACTACGGCTTCGTCCAGACCGGCCGCTCGCCGCTGGATGGCGAAGGCCGGCCGTTCCCCTTGCTGCACATGAGCTTGCCCACCAAGGCGTGACCATAAGGCACATACCGCGATAGACCGGTCCATCGAGCCGTGTGTCGCAAACGTACGGCCACCATGAAGGTGCTGCTAGCTTGACTGTCGGGTTCTCATGCCCGGTCGCCGGAGCTGCCAAGGGATCGGGTCAGGGCCACCAGGTGCTTGCCGCGACATGTTCAGCGCCTGAGCAATCGCGCGCCGCGCGGGCGGCGCTCGATTGCACAGGCGCTGAATAATTGCGCCGAACCACCAATCTTCGCAATCCAGCACCAATAAGCCGCCGTATAATCGGATCCAATACCGAGGATACCCCGCATGCAAGCATTGGAAATGGACTACGGACACGGCGAAGAAGTGGCCAGCCACTGCCACGCCGAAGACCAGCTGATCTACGCAGCCAGCGGCGTCATGCGGGTCAGCAGCGAAGGCGGTAGCTGGGTGATCCCCGGCGGGCATGCGTTGTGGATGCCCGCCGGGGTCAGCCATGCCATCCGCATGGAAGGCGTGGTCAGCATGCGCACCCTGCTGCTCGATGCGCGCATCGACCGCTGCCAGGTCATCGTTGTGTCCGGCCTGCTGCACGAACTGATCCTGGCCGCGTCACGCATGCTCGACCTGCGTGACGGCGAGCACGTGCGGGCACTGATCCAGCTTGAGTTGGCCACTGCCAGGCGTATCGATGCCTTTGTGCCGTTGCCGCACCAGGCGCGGCTGCGCACTTGGTGCGAGCGCTTCCTGCAGGACCCGGCCCAGGACCTGACCCTGGAGCAATGCGGCGCGCAACTGAACATGAGCGCCCGCAGCGTGGCACGGCTGTTCCAGCGCGAGGTGGGCATGTCGTATGGCGAATGGCGCGCCCGTGCCCGGGTGATGCTCAGCCAGCAGTGCCTGGCCGATGGCCAGCCGATCCTGAACGTGGCGCTGGAGCACGGCTACCAGAGCGCCAGCGCCTTTGCCGCCATGTTCAAGCGCATCCTCGGCTACGCGCCGAGCGATTGGCAAAACAGTACCGCGCGCGGGTACTGAACCCCAGGTTGTCCCACTTGCGCGCAGGGTTGTCCCGCTTGCGGCAGCGGCGTGCGCTATCCCCTCGTTAACCTCGCATCACCACCCTTGAGCGACATGTGTGATGCCCTTACTGCCTTCATTTCCCTTCCCTGCCCGGTTTGCCGTACTCGCCATGCTCGGCGTGCTGGCGGCGTGCACCCGGCAACCCGCACCTGCCGAGCCACCTGCAGCGCTGCTGGCCAACCCGCTGGCGAGTGTGCCAGCCGGTGTCAGCCGGCAACCGTTGCCCGAACAATGGTGGGCGCTGTTCCAGGACCCGCAACTTAACCACTGGGTACAGCAAGCGCTGGCGCACAATCAGGACTTGGCACAGGCCGAGGCCAATGTGCAGGCCATGCTGGCCGGGATCGGCGAGTTCGATGCCAGGCGCTGGCCGTCAACCTCGATGGGCTTTGCCGCCACCTATGGCAAGACCGCCGATGACCAGACCCTGGCCGAGGCGACCGACAGCCAAGCGCCGGCTCAATGGCAATTCAACCCAGGTATCGAGTTGGCCTATCAGGTGGATGTCTGGGGCCAGGTGCGTGCTGCCATCGAGCGCGCCCGGGCCCAGGCCGAAGCCAGCGCTGCGGCGCTGGACCTGGTGCGCCTGCAAGTGGTCGCCCAGACCAGCCGCGCCTACATCGACCAGTGCGTCTACACGGCGCGCCTGGACGAGGCTAAGCAGTCCCTGCAAACACTCGACCACAGCGTGCAACTGAGCGAACGCCAGCGCCAGGCCGGCGTGGCCACTGCCCTCGACAGCGAGCGCCTGCTGGGCTTGCGGGAACAGGTGCGTGCACAACTGCCGATGCTTGTAGCCCGGCGGCAGATGGCGCTTTACGAACTTGGCATGCTCAGTGGCCAGGCCTCGCTGGCCGACACCGCAACTTGCACAACCATCCCCACGCTGTCGGCGCCACTACCGGCCGGCGATGGCTGGCACTTGCTCGAACGCCGGCCGGATGTGCGCCAGGCCGAACGGGAGCTGCAGGCGGCCAGCCTGGAAACCGACATCGTCCGGGCCGACCTGTATCCGAAGGTCATCTTCGGCGCTTCGCTGACGTCCTCGGACCATGACCTTGCCAACCTTGGTGACAGCCGCGCGGTGATGTTTGGCATTGGCCCGCTGATCCGTTGGGAATTCCCCAATATCAAAGCCAACCGCGCAAGGGTCGACAAAGCCGAGGCCTTGCAGCAGGCGCAGGTTGCCCATTATCGCGGCATGGCGCTGAGCGCGCTCAAGGACGTGCGCCAGGCGCTGGCCCGCTACGACGGCGAACAGCAACGCTTGCAGGCACTGGATGCAGCCCTGGCGCACAGCCAGCGCGGTTATGCCCTGGCCCAGGGCAACTACCGCGCCGGCACCGTAGACGGGCTGGCGTTGCTGGACAGCGAGCGAGAACTGATCCGCCTGCGGGGCAGCCACGTAGAAGCCCGAGGGCGCCTGGCGCAGGCGCAGGTCAACCTGTTCCGCGCCTTGGGCGGGCGATGGTAGCTCGAGGTAATAACAAATGCGGCCGCTTAGCGGCCCCTCCGCGGGCACGCCTGCTCCCACAGGAACTGCGCAGCGCCCGAAGAAAACGCCATCCCTGTGGGAGCGGGCGTGCCCGCGAAGGGCTGCACAGCAGCCCCAAAAATCAAGCATGGAAACCGGACATGAATGTTGCCGTAGAACGAACCGCACCCGTCGAAAGTGAACAGCGGGCCAAAGCCCGTCGTCGCCTGGCCTGCACCGCCAGCGGTAGCCTGGCAGCAATCGCCCTGCTGGCCTTCACCAGCTACTGGCTCACCACCGGCCGCTACCTGGAGACCACCGACGACGCCTACGTCCGCGCCGACTGGGTGGCCCTGAGCCCACGCGTGGCCGGTTACGTGGCCGAGGTAGCAGTGGCTGACGACCAGCCCGTGAAAGCCGGCGATGTACTGGTACGCCTGCAAAGCCGCGACTACCGCGCCCGCCTTGACCAGGCCCGGGCAGGTGTGGCCGAGGCGCAGGCGACACTGGTGGCCGCCCAGGCCCGCCAGCAGGTGGCCAGCGAGCGTATCAACCTGCAACAACAAGCCATCCTGCAGGCTGAAGCTGCCATGCGCAGTGCCATTGCCGAACAGCGGCGCAGTGACTTGGACATGCAACGCTACCGTGGCCTTGTGCGAGACGACGCCGCGACCGTGCAGCGCCTGGAAACCGCCAGCGCCCATGCCACCCAGGCGCAAGCCGCGCTGCAAGGTGCCCAGGCCGCGCTGCGCCAACAACGGTCACAACTGGCCATGGCAAAGGCCCGATCAGCGCAGGCTGACGCCGAACTGCAACAGCGCGCGGCAGCGTTGACCCGCGCGCAGGCCCGCCAACAGTTGGCCGAGCAGGACGAACAGGACACCGTGATCCGCGCACCGATCACGGGCGTGGTCGGCCAACGCCGCGTACGCGCCGGCCAGTACGTGGTGCCGGGCCAGCCGCTGCTGGCCGTGGTGCCCCTGCAGCAGGCCTATGTGGTGGCCAACTTCAAGGAAACCCAGTTGGCCAACATGCGCCCGGGGCAGCCGGTAGAAATCCGCGTCGACAGCTTCGCCAGCCAGCCACTGCACGGCCATGTGGCCAGCTTCTCGCCGGCCTCTGGCAATGTCTTCGCATTGCTGCCGTCGGACAATGCCACCGGCAACTTCACCAAGATTGTCCAGCGCTTCCCGGTTCGCATTCTGCTGGACACACCGCTGGATGGCCCGCAGGTACTGCCCGGCATGTCGGTGGTGAGCACGGTCGACACCCGCCCCGCAGAGGTGGCCGATGCGCACTGAACAACCCGTCTCGCTGCGCGCCTGGGTGGCGGTGCTCGGCGGCTTGTTCGGCTGTTTCATGGCCGGCATGAACGTGCATGTCACCAGCGCCGCGCTGCCGGAAATCCGCGGCTCGCTGGGTGCCAGCTTCGAGGAAGGTTCATGGATTTCCACCTCCTACCTGGTGGCGGAAATCGTGATGATTCCGCTGACGGCCTGGCTGGTGGAGGTGTTCTCGCTGCGGCGGGTGATGTGGACCGGCTCACTCATATTCCTGATAGCTTCGGTGGCCTGTTCCTGGGCGCCCAACCTGGAGGCGATGATTGCCATCCGGGTGATCCAGGGTGCTGCGGGCGCGGTGCTGATTCCCCTGTCGTTCCAGCTGATCATCACCGAACTGCCGGCCAGCAAGATGGCCATGGGCATGGCGCTTTTCAGCCTGGCCAACAGCGTGGCGCAGGCGGCCGGGCCCTCGATTGGTGGCTGGCTGACCGATGCCTATTCGTGGCGCTGGATCTTTTATCTGCAACTGTTCCCCGGCATTGCGCTGCTGTTCGCCATCGCCTGGTCGATCGAGGCCAAGCCCATGAAGCTTGAGCCGCTACGCAAAGGTGACTGGCTGGGTATCGCCGCCATGGTGATCGGCTTGGGTGGCTTGCAGATCGTGCTGGAAGAAGGCGGCCGGCTGGACTGGTTCGGCTCGCCATTCATCGTCGCCATGAGTGTAGTCGCCGCCATTGCCCTGGTGGTGTTCGTGGTGACCCAGCTGTTCGGCCAGCGCGCGTTCATCAACCTGCGCTTGCTCGGGCGCTACAACTTCGGCGTCGCCAGCGTGGCCATGTTCATCTTTGGCGCCGCAACGTTCGGCCTGGTATTCCTGGTGCCCAACTACCTGTCGCAGCTGCAGGGTTTCAGCGCGCACGATGTCGGCGTGGCGCTGATCGCCTATGGCGTGGTGCAACTACTGCTGGCGCCGTTGATGCCCCGGCTGATGGGCTGGACCAGCGCCAAATTCATGGTCGCCAGCGGCTTTCTGATCATGGCCCTGGGCTGCTGGCTGGGGGCGAGCCTGAGCGCCGACAGCGCCGACAACGTGATCATCCCGTCCACGGTGGTGCGCGGAATTGGCCAGCCATTCATCATGGTGGCGTTGTCGGTGCTGGCGGTGGCCGGGCTGGACAAGCGTGAAGCCGGCTCGGCCTCGGCGGTGTTCTCCATGCTGCGCAACCTGGGGGGAGCCATAGGCACGGCCGGGTTGACGCAACTGGTTGCCACCCGTGAGCGCTTTCACAGTGAGCGTATTCACGAGCAGGTGACAGTGTTCGAGCCTGGCGTGCAAGAGCGCATCAACCAGACGGTACAGAGCTGGTTGCCGCACCAGCAGCAGATGCTGGAGGGGCTGGCCGGGACGATTCGGCGGGAGGCTTACCTGATGGCTTACAGTGATGCGTTCTACCTGGCGTGCCTGGCGTTGGTCGGGTGTGCAGTAGCGGCATTGCTGTTACGGTCAAAACACCAACTGTGATGCCGACACATCTCCCTGCAGGAGCATGCGCTTAGAGCGCCGCACCCGGCGCAAGGCCCGGCACCGCACGCATTTCGGCGGTGCCGAACATGTCCCTGCCGCTGTTACACTGCCTACCGATGAAATGTGCGAGACAGACCAGAGGCATGAACCCGACGCGCTACTCCACCGTGGCAAAGGACTTGATGGAAGGCATCGCCAACGGCCGCTACCCGGTGGGCAGCCTGCTGCCGACCGAGTTCGAGCTGTGCGACCTTTACAATGTGAGCCGGCACACGGTGCGCGCCGCGATCGACCAGCTGCTCAACCAGGGGCTGGTGTCACGGCGCAAGCGCGTGGGCACCCGGGTGGAGGCCAGCAGCCCGCGCGGCGGCTACTCGCAGTCGCTGGCCAGCGTGGCCGACCTGGCCCACCTGGCCGAAACCCAGCAGCGGGAAATCCAGAACGTGCGCCATTTCGTCGCCGAACTGAGCGAAGCGGCGCGGCTGGGGCTGGTACCGGGCGAGCATTACTTCTGCGTGTCGAGCATCCGCGTCGACCGCCTGCACAATGCCGCGCCGCTGTGCTGGACCGATGTGTACGCACAGCGCGACTATGCCGAGGTCATCGAACGGGCCCGCGAGCACCCCGACCAGCTGATTGCCGGGTTGATCGAGCAGCACTATGGCCGGGCGATCGCGGTGGTCGACCAGCAGGTGCGGGCAGTGCTGCTGACGACAGAGATGGCCAAAGCGCTGAAGGCCGAGGCGGGTTCACCGGGGTTGAAAATCATCCGCCAGTACCGCGAGGAAAACGGTGATTTGATGGCGGTTTCCGAAACCGTGCACCCGGATGATCGCTTCACCCTGGTGACCCAGATTCGCCGGGATCGCTCACCGTCCTGATCGTGCAACCGGGGCCGCTATGCGGCCCATCGCCGGCAAGCCAGCTCCCACAGGTACAGCATTTGTCTCAAATATAGCGCGGTCCCTGAGGGGCCCCCTCACACAGGACTGCACAGCCTTCAAGCCCGGCACAACCCGTGTGGGAGCTGGCTTGCCGGCGATGGGCTGCGAAGCAGCCCCGATATTCCTGTTCCCTCACTTCACATGCCCAACACCCGATCGGCCTCCAGCAACTGCTGCCCCCGCACCGTGGTCACCCGGTGATCGCGCGCCAGCCAGGCATAGATGGTCGGTAGCACGAACAAGGTAAACAAGGTGCCCACCAGCATCCCGCACACGATCACCACCCCCAGCCCGAAGCGGCTGTTGGCCCCGGCGCCGCTGGCGAACAGCAGCGGCAGCACACCAAAGGTCATCGCCGCAGTGGTCATCAGCACCGGCCGCAAACGTATCTGCGCGGCACGGACAATGGCGGCAGCACGGTCGAGGTTGTCGCGCACCTGGATCTCGTTGGCGAACTCCACCATCAGGATGCCGTGCTTGCTGATCAGGCCGATCAGGGTCACCAGGCCAATCTGCGTGTAAATGTTCAGCGTGGCCCAGCCCAGCGCCAGCGGCAGCAGCGCACCGCAGATCGACAGCGGCACAGTCACCAGGATGATCAGTGGGTCAACCAGGCTTTCGTACTGCGCCGCCAGCACCAGGTAGATCACCACCAGGGCAGCAAGAAACGCCCACATCAAGGCAAAGCCCTCCTGCACATACTGCCGAGATTCCGATTGCCAGTCGTGGCTGAAGCCCGGCGGCAGTTCGGCGGTGAGCTGTTCGAGAAAGGCCACGGCGTTGCCCATCGACACCCCCGGCGCCGGGATGGCCTGCAGGGTACTGGCGTTCTGCTGATCGAACTGCAGCAGGCGGTTGGGCGCCACTTCGATCTTTAGGTGCACCACCGTGGCCAGCGGCACCAGGCTGCCATCTTTGGCGCGCACATACTGGCGGTTCAGCGCCGCAGGCGTCAGGCGCTGGTCCTGGATACTCTGCGGGATCACATCATAGGAGCGCCCGAACAACGCAAAGCGGTTGAGGTATTGCTCGCCCACCAGCACACCCAGCGACTCGCCAATGGCCTGCATGCTGATGCCCAGGCTGGCCGCCTTGGCCCGGTCGACGCGCACCTTGACCACCGGGTTGTTGTAGTCGAGGTCGCTGTCCACCACGGCAAACAGGCCGCTGTCGCGGGCGCGTTGCTTGAGCACTTCCATGGTCTGGTACAGCTCGGGGTAATCCTGGGCGCTGCGCAGCACCATCTGCACCGGCAGGCCGCCACTGGAGCCCGGCAGCGAAGCGACCTGGAAGGCGAAGATGCTGCTGCCTTCGATATCCGCCACGGCCTGCTGCAACTGCGCCTGCACCTGTGCGGCGGAACGCTCGCGCGCCTGCCAGGCGCTGAGGTTGATACCCCCGAAACTGGCGGCCGGGCCGTCGGTGCCGTTGATGATCCAGGTGTCGGTGGTTTCGGCGATGGACTTCATCACCTGGTCAAGCTTCAGCGCAAAGCGTTCCGCATATTCGAGGCTGGCATGCTGCGGCGACTTGATGGCGGTAAGCACCGCCGCCTGGTCCTCGGGCGGCGCCAGCTCGCGTTGGGGCAGCAGGTAAAGCCAGGGCAGGCTCAGGCACACCAGCAGCGCCACACCCGCGCTGATCCAGCGATGCGCCAGGGAGTAGGCCAGCACTCGTCCATAGGCCGCGGTCAACGCAGCAAACAACCGATCAGCCATGTTGGCCATCGCGCCATGCTGTTGCCCGGGTTGCAACAGCAACGAGCTCATCACCGGCGACAGGGTCAGCGCCACGATGCCGGACACGATCACCGCCCCCGCCAAGGTCAGGGCAAATTCGCGGAACAGCGTGCCGGTCAGCCCGCCCATCAGCCCGATCGGCGCATACACAGCCGCCAGGGTAAGGGTCATGGCAATGACCGGCCCGGCGATTTCCCGCGCCCCGGCCAATGCCGCAGCAACCGGCGACTTGCCCTCTTCGATATGCCGGTGCACGTTCTCCACCACCACGATGGCATCGTCCACCACCAGGCCGATGGCCAGCACCATCGCCAGCAAGGTCAGCAGATTGAGGCTGAAGCCGAACATCAGCATCAGGCCTGCGGCACCGAGCATCGACAGCGGGATGGCCACCACTGCGATCAGCACACTGCGCAGCGAACCCAGGCACAGCCAGATCACCAGCACCACGATCAGCATCGCCTCCACCAGGGTGCGCAGCACCTCATGGATCGAAGCATCGATGAAGCGCGCAGTCTCATAGGCCAGCGCCACCTTCACCCCAGGCGGCAGGGTCTGCTGGATTTGCGGCAGCAGCTGGCGAATGCCTTCGACAATCACCAGCGGGTTGCCGGCCGGCGTGGGAAACAGCCCCAGGTGCACGGCAGGCTTGCCGTCCATGGTAGCGCTGGTCTGGGTGGCAGCCGCGCTCAGCTCGACAGTGCCGACATCGCGCAGGCGCACCAGGTCGGTGCCATCGTTGCGGATGATCAGCTCGCGGAAGTCCTCGACCCGGGTCAGGTCGGTGTCCACCTGGATATCGGCCAGCACGTACTGCCCACGCACCTGGCCCGGCGTCGCCTGGTAGTTGTTGGCCCGCACCGCCTGCGCCACGTCCGCTGCCGTCACCCCGCGCCCGGCCATCTGTTCGCTGTCCAGCCACAGGCGCATGGCCAGCCGCTGCCCACCGAACGACTGCACCTTGGCCACGCCGTCGATGCCTGAGAACTGCGGCTCCACCACCCGCGACAGGTAATCGCTCAGCTCCGGGATCGACAGGCTGTCACTGGCAAAACCCACATAAGCCACGGCGGTGGAGTCGCCTGCCGACAGCTCCACCACCGGGTCGTAAGCCTTTTCCGGCAGGCGGTAGCGCACCTGATTGACCTTGGCCATGGTCTCGGCCAGCGCCTGGGTCGAGTCGCGGTTGAGCACCATGCGCAAGGTGATCAGGCTGTGCCCCTGCTGCGACGACGAGGACAGGTAGTCGATGCCCTCCACCGACGACACCGCCTGGGTGATCGGCTGGGTCACAAAGCCCTGCATCAGCTCGGCCGAAGCGCCGGGGTACTCGGTGCTGATGGTAATGGTGGAGCTTGCCAGCAACGGGTACTGACGGATCGGCAACTTGCCCATGGCAAACAGCCCCATCAGGATGATCAGGCTGCTGACCACCAGCGCCAGCACCGGGCGGCGCACGAAGAGGTCGGTAAACTTCATGGCTGCCCCCCTCCGAGGTTTGCCTGCAAGCTGTCCTGCGCCACCGGCTCGACCGACATGCCGTCGCTGAGCTTCAACTGGCCAGACACCACCACCCGGTCACCGGGCGCCAGGCCGGAGGTAACCTCCACCCGCCCCTCCCAGCGCTCACCAGTGGTGACCCGCACCCTGCTGACCCGGGTACCATGCGCCGAGTCCTGAGTGGCAACGAATACTGTCTGGCCATAGGCGGCGTAGGTGATCGCGGTTTCTGGCACAGCCAATACAGTCGACGGCTGCACAGCATCCAGGCGCACGCCAGCGTACATGCCCGGCTGCAACTGCCCGTCCGGGTTCGGCAAGGCTGCCTGCACCTGCACCAGGCGCGCCTTGCTGACCACCGGATCCACCGCCACCACCCGGGCCTTGAAGCCTTGCCCGCGTACTGCGTCCAGCGTCAGTGCCAGCACTTGCCCGACGTGCACTTCGGGGGCGGCCTGCTCGCCCAAGGCAAAATTCACATGCAACTGGCTGATGTCGGCCAGGCTGACGATGGCCTCGCCGGCGCCCAGGTATTGGCCCTGATGCACCCGCCGAATGCCCAGCTTGCCGGTAAACGGTGCGCGAATGGCCTTCTGCGCGATCAGCGCTTCGACATGCTGCAACTCCCCGCTGGCCACGTCCACGGCGGTGGCGGCGTTGTCCAGCAGCTCTTGCGACACGGCATTCATCGCCCGCAGCTTGCGGCTGCGCTGCAGCACCACTTCGGCGTTACGCAGCCTGGCCCGCAACTGCACCCGCTGGGCCTGCTCCGGTGCGTCGTTGAGCTGCACCAGCAACTGCCCGGCAGTGACCGCCTGCCCCGACTCGAAGGCGATGCGGGTAACGCGCCCCGCCGTCTCGGCCGCCACCTGTACCTGGTTGACCGCTTCCAGTTCCCCTGAAGCAAAGTTCTGCCGCGCCAACGGCACCTGCTCGGCCGTGGCAAGCGCCACCTTGGTCGCCGGCCACGCCGCCGCAGCGGGTGGCGCCGAACCGCTACCCACTAACGCATAGCAAGCAGCCAGCACACCGGCTACAGCGCCAGCCCAGGCCAGTAACGTCCGTTTGTTCATGCACAGCTCCGATCACAGGGAAAGCGGTTGCGGGGAAGATCGGGCAGGACTATAAGAGCTCAACTTAACTTGAGGTCAACAGACATGGCAGCGGACAACACGCGGATGCTCACAGTGGGTGAAGTGGCCAAGCGCAGCGGCGTGGCGGTGTCTGCGCTGCACTTCTACGAGACCAAGGGGCTGATCGCCAGCGTCCGCACGGCCGGCAACCAGCGGCGCTATCCCTCGCTGGTGCTGCGTACACTGGCGATCATCAAGGTGGCGCAGCGCACGGGTATTCCGCTGGAGGAAATCAAGCAGGCGTTCAGCCGCTATGCGCCAAACAGCAAGCTTACGGCGGCGCAATGGGGCGAGATGTCCACCGCATGGCGCGAAGACCTGAACGCCCGAATCCGCACGCTGGAGGCGCTGCGCGACAGCCTGGACAACTGCATCGGTTGCGGTTGCCTGTCGCTGGAAGACTGCCCGCTGCGCAACCCCGAGGATGTGCTGGGCAAGGAAGGTACCGGGGCGCGGATCCTCGAGAAGAAAGCGCGTTAGCCTCGCGCTCCCAAGCCATGTGCGATGCGTGATCTGCAGGTGACACGCAGACGCTTGGAACCATTGCGGCCCTTCACCGCCCTAACCCTGTGCTGTTAACCCAAAGCCGATCACAGGAAGGAACAAAGCCATCATGAAACGTGAACAGATCGAAGGTGTAGCAGAGAACCTGGCAGGCAAGGCGCAGAGCGCTGTAGGCCGACTGATCGAGGATCCTGCGCTGGAAGCCGAAGGCGATGGGCGTCAGGCAGCAGGCCAGCTGACCAAGACCTATGGTGACACGCTGGATACGGTGTCTTCGTTCGTGAAGGAAAAACCGTTCGCCGCGCTGGCCATCACCGCCGCCGTCACGCTGGTGGTCTCTCGCCTGCTGCGCCGCTGAACAGGGCTGCGCAAGCAGGGCCAGGGCCGGGTACGCCATCCGGCCCGCGCCATCACCAGATGGCGATATCGTAGGTAAGGTAAAGGCGGTTGCTGTCGCGCCCGCGGGCAAAATCCGAACGATAGACATAGTTACGCAGCTTCACACCCAGCCCTTTCAACGGCCCGCCCTGCACCACGTAGGCAAGCTCGGCGTCACGCTCCCACTCCTTGATGCCCCCGGCACCGGAGCGGCTATTTTCGCCACTCAGGTATCGCGCCATGAAGGTCAGGCCCGGCACGCCTGCTGCCGCAAAGTTGTAGGCGTAGCTTGCCATCCAGGTCTTTTCGTCTTGCTCGATAAACTTGCCGATGCCGACGTTGCTGAACGAGTACACCGTCGCTCCGCTGATATAGGGCAGCCCTGCCTCACCGTCGAGCACTTGGTAGCCGGCACCAAGGGCATGGCCGGAATGGGCATAGGCCACCTGCCCGCTGATCATGTCGTTATTGATGGCGCCGCCGTAGGCGGCACCGCTGTCACGGCTCTTGAAATAGCGCAGGTCAGTGCTCAGCACGCCACCGGCCAGCGGCAGCTCATGTAGCAGGCCGGCGAAGTCCTGGCGGTAGAAGTGCTCGAGCTGGCCATGGAAATAGCTCAGGCGCAGTTGTTTGCTGACGGCATAGTCGGCGCCGGCGAAGTTGAAGTCACCGGACATGCCGCCCGCATAGCCATCCAGGTACAGGCCAGTGCTGTCCGATGAATCACGCTGTTTGAAGCGGTCCAGGTGCCCCGCCGTCAGTGTCAGCCCTTCGATATCCGTGCTGGTCAGCTGCGTGCCCTGGTACGTCTGCGGCAACAGCCGGGCATCGTTATAGACCAGCACCGGCGTCTTGGGCAGCAAGGTGCCGTGCTTGACCACAGTCTGCCCGATGCGGGCCTTCGCCGTGACCCCTGCGCTGGCGAATTCGTCCGCCGCTCGGCCGTCGTCATGCACCGGCAGCAGCCCGGTACCGCTACGCCCGCGGCCCGAGTCGAGCCTTATGCCGACCAGACCCAGTGCGTCGAGCCCGACCCCGAGCGTGCCGGCGGTAAAGCCCGACTGGTAGTCGAGCAGAAAACCCTGGGCCCACTCCACCCGCTCGCTTTTTGCAGTGGCGGCAGCACGCGCACTCATGCCCTGCTCGTCACGGAAATTCTCGTTGAAGGAGACGTTGCGCAGTTGCAGCTTGAGCTTGCTGTCATCGACGAAACCAGCGGCGCCGGCAACAGGTAAGCAGCCGCAGAGCAGGCCACAAGTGGCCCCACGGAACATGGCTCGGGACATGATCGGTACTCTATTGTTGTTATTTGAATGCGTGCAGGCAGGGCTCAGACGAAGAAGGACAAAGCCCCTGTGAGCAAGGCCAGCGCGGTGATCACCAGCGACGTGAGCACGGCCCACTTGAAGGTGGCCTTCTGGAAGTCACCGATGTCACGGTCGACCATGCCCACCAGCAGCAACGTCGAAGCCACCAGCGGGCTCATCAGGTGCACCGGCTGGCCGAGGACCGAGGCGCGGGCAATTTCCAGCGGGTCGATGCCGTAAGCTGCGGCGGCGTTTGCCAGGATCGGCACCACGCCGAAGTAGTAGGCGTCGTTGGACAACACAAAGGTCAGCGGCATGCTGGTCAGCGCCACCACCAGCGGGAACCAGTGGCTCCATTCTTCGGGAATCCAGTCCACCAGGGTTTGCGCCAGGGCGTCGACCATCTTGGTGCCCGAGAAGATCCCGGCAAAGATACCCGCGGCGAACACCAGCAGCACCACGGTCATGGCGTTACCTGAATGCGCCAGAATGCGCTCCTTCTGCAGTTCCAGCTGCGGGTAGTTGATCATCAGCGCGGCGACGAAGCCGATCATGAACAGGATGGCGGCATGCATCAGCCCCATCACCAGCGCGGTCATGACGGCGATTACCAGCAACAGGTTTACATAGGCCAGCCGCGGGCGTTTGTACGGGTTGTCGCCGAGGATCTCCTTGATGTAGCAGTTGCCACCGCCGGCCTGCAGGGCGATGTTGCCGATACGGCGGCGTTCGGTACGCCCCAGCAGGAAGGCCGTGAACACCACCCAGGCCGCACCGCCGATCATGGTCGGCAGCATCGGGATGAAGTACTCGCTGGCGTCCAGCCCAAGCGCGGCGATGGCCCGCGTGGCTGGCCCGCCCCAGGGGCTCAAGCCGCTCATGATGCTCAGCGACAGCATCGACACCGTGGCCAGGATCATCGGGTTCATGCCGATACGTTTGTAGAGTGGCAGCATGGCGGCACAGGTGATCATGTAGGTGGTCGTGCCGTCACCGTCCAGCGCCACCAGAAGCGACAGCAGTGCAGTGCCGATGGCGATCTTGACCGGGTCGCCGTTCACCCGCTTGAGGATCTTGCGGATCAGCGGGTCGAACAGGCCGGCATCGATCATCAGGCCGAAGAACAGGATGGCGAACAGTAGCAAGGCTGCCGATGGGGCGACCATCTTCAGGCCGTCGAGCATCATCTTGCCCAGTTCGGGGGCAAAGCCGCCGATGACGGCGAAGACGATCGGGACAACGGTCAACGCAACGATAGGCGACAGGCGCTTGCTCATGATCAGGTAGGTGAACGTCACCACCATGATCAGGCCCAGGAGTGCGAGCATGGTCTTTCTCTCTTGTTTTTATTGTGCGTGGCCGCCCGCCGGGCAGGCAGCCTCCAACCCCACTCGGTATCGCTGCGACGCTGAGTGGAATTTTAAGTCAATGTTCAGTAGTGCGAACGGGGTTCAGCCGTGGCGGCTTGGCTCGGCGGGCCAGGCGGCCGGTTCGGGTGCAGCACAGTCTGGCTGTACCGGTTGCTCACCATTGAGTGCGCGCAACAGGGTCTCCCGCTCACAGGCATTCTCTGACAGCGAGATCACCACCGTGGCCACCGCATTGCTGGCAAGGCTGGTGAGGGCCCGGGCTTCGGACATGAAGCGGTCAATACCGATCAGCAGCGCCAGGCCAGCCAGCGGAATATCGTGGATCACGGTCAGGGTCGAGGCCAGGGCAACGAAACCACTGCCTGTCACCCCGGCGGCGCCCTTGGACGACAGCAACATGATCGCCAGCATGGTCAGCGTCTGCCCCAGGGTGATGTCGATGTTGCAGGCCTGGGCGATGAAGATGGCTGCCAGCGACAGGTAGATGGCTGTGCCGTCAAGGTTGAACGAGTACCCGGTTGGCAACACCAGGCCTACTACACCCTTCTTGCAGCCCAGCTTCTCGAGCTTTTCCAGCATGCGCGGTAGCACCGGTTCGGTGGACGAAGTCCCAAGCACCACCAGGAATTCCTCACGGAAATAGCGCAGCAGTTTCCACAGGCTGAAACCATGGGCACGGCAGATGCTACCCAGTACGACCAGTACGAAGAACGCACAGGCGATGTACAGCGTACCTACCAGCTTGGCCAGGGCACCGAGCGAGGTGATGCCGTACTGCCCGACGGTAAAAGCCAGCGCACCAAAGGCACCCACCGGCGCAAAGCGCATCAGGTAACCAAAAATGCGGAACACCATGGTCGAGGCAGACTCCAGCACATCCAGCACTGGCTTGCCCTTGTCCCCCATGGACGACAGGGCAAAGCCGCTGAGTACGGCGATGAACAGAACCGGCAATACTTCGCCCTTGTTGAAGGCACCGATGAACGTATCGGGAATGATGTGCATGAAGAAATCGACCACGCCCAGCTTGGCGGCCGAGGCGGTGTACTGGCTGAGGCCTTCGGTGCTGAGGGTTGCGGGGTCGATGTTCATGCCCACACCGGGTTTGAACAGGTAGACCGCCGCCAGGCCAATCGCCAGGCTCACCACCGTCAGGCCCAGGAACAGCAGCAACGTCTTGCTCATCAGGCGCCCCAGCGAGCGCTTGTCGGTCATCCCGGCAATGCCGGTGACGATGGTGCAGAACACCACCGGGGCGATCATCATCTTGATCAGCTTGATGAAGGCATCACCCAAGGGCTTGAGCGCAACGGCCTGTTGCGCCCAGAAGTGGCCGACCACTACGCCCAGCAGGACGGCGCAGAGGATCTGAAAGTACAGCGATTTGGCGAGTTTCATGGGGCATCACCATTGTTGAAATTGTGCGGATGCGCTTGGTGCATGTGTAAAGCAGGTGGCAGGGCCGCCTCTAGCTACCCTGCCAGCCTGCGCAAGGTAGGGGCATAGACGAAACCCGAGAATAGCCGCCGGGCGGTTCGTACCACAGACACCTGGGTTGTCTTGCCGTCGACACCGCTGCGCGACAGCGCCACATCGATGCCGCCGCTCGGGTGCTCCAGGCGCACTTCGGTCAACTGCCGGGCATCCTCGCCAAGCAGGTCGGCGATCACCGTGCCCGGGCTGACGCAGGCAGTCGCCAGCCCTACCGCCCCGGTGATGGCCAACGCACGGTGACAGTTGTGCGGCATGAAGTAACGCACCTGCAACGTGCCGCCGTACCGTGGCGCAGACACCAGCACCGGCTTGGGGATTACCATGCCACTGACGTCGCCAAGACCCATGGCTTTGCCAGCTTTCAGCCGCAGCGCTTCAAGGCGCTTGAGCAGCGAGTGATTGGCATCGAGTTCTGCAGGGGTTTCCGATCCGGTCACCCCGAGTTGACTGGCCTGCACGACCATCATGGGCATGGCCATGTCGATGCAGGTTACCGGTACGCCATCGATCACATCCGTGGCCTTGCCGGTAGGGAACAGCTTGCCGGTTTTGCTGCCGACTGCATCGAGGAAAGTCAGGTGCACCGGGGCGGCAGTGCCCGGTACGCCATCGATTGCCGTGCGGCCTTCGTAGCGCACGATACCGCCGGGGGTTTCCACCAGCGAATTGACCAAGGTGCCGGTGTTCAGGTTGCGGATGCGGACCAACGTCTTGCCATCCTGGCCTTTCACCAGGCCTTGTTCGATGGCGAACGGGCCCACGGCGCACAGCATGTTGCCGCAATTGGGCGCGGTGTCGACGCGGCGTTGGGCAACCATCACCTGCACGAACAGGTAATCGACGTCAGCCTCGGGATGCAACGAAGGGCTGACGATCGCCACCTTGCTGGTTTGCGGGCTGCCGCCACCGATGCCATCGATTTCAAGTTCGTGGCCGGAGCCCATCAGGTTGATCAGCAACTCGTCACGTTCGACCACATTGGCAGGCAGGTCCCAGGCGTGGAAGAACGGCCCTTTAGAGGTACCACCGCGCATGAGTACGCAAGGAATTCGCTGCATGATTTTGCACCCTTGTTGATCAATGGACATCATTGATGCTGTGAGCAAAAGAGTGACAGGCATGGATAAATCAATCCAATGCAAATATCGTAGCCATTATTGCGATTCAAACATTAATCATGCACGGCGACAGTAGCGGGCTTTCTTATGGAATATGAGCTGCAAGACATCAGATCTTTCGTGAAAATCGCCGAACTCGGTAGTTTCCACGAGGCCGCCGAGGCGCTTCACCTGTCCCAGCCGGCCTTGAGTCGGCGGATCAAGAAGCTTGAGGAAGGCCTGGGCACCTCGCTACTGGAGCGCACCACCCGCCGGGTCAGCCTGACCAGCGTGGGGCGCGACTTCCTGCCCAAGGCCAGGCGCCTGCTGGATGATTTTGAAGACTCCATCCTCAGCATCCGCGAGCTGGCCGAGCGCCAGACCGGCCAGGTCACCCTCGCCTGCATCCCCACCGCAGCGTTCTACTTCCTGCCGTCGGTGATCCGCGATTACAACGAGCAGTACCCGAAAATCCGCATTCGCCTGCTGGACCTTAGTGCCAACGACGGGCTCGAAGCCGTGTTGCGCGGCGAGGCCGACTTCGGTATCAACATGATGAGCGGCCAGCACCCGGACATCGAGTTTGTCACGCTGGTGCAAGAGCACTTTGTGCTGGCCTGCAGGCGCGACCACCCACTGGCAAACCGGGCCTCCGTTACCTGGACAGAGCTGGCGGATTACCGCCTGATCGGCGTCGGCCGCCTGAGCGGCAACCGCATGCTGCTGGACCATGCGTTGTCCGGGCTCAACCTGCGGCCCAAATGGTTCTACGAAGTGCAACACCTGTCGACGTCGCTGGGCATGGTCGAGGCCGGGCTGGGCGTGTCGGCCATGCCCAGCCTGGCCATGCCCAACGCTGATCACCCGACGCTGGTGAGCGTGCCGTTGATCGAGCCGCAAGTCACACGCACCCTGGGGCTGGTGTACCGGCGCGGCGCGTCGTTGTCGCCTGCGGCGGAGAAGTTCGTTTCGATCCTTTTGCAGCAGTGGCCCAACCGTTGAGTCGCCGCTGCGCAGGCAGGTGAGGTCAGGCGTCCTTGCCGAGTACCAGGTGGTCAAAATGCTCGATGTGCTCATCCAGGTTGTCTTCGAGCATCATCCGGTACTGCTCGCAGAAGTACTTCAGAATCTCCTCCCGGGCTGCCGCCAGTTCCGCGCCGCTCTTGAAGCTGCGGGCGCTCATCCAGGCGCTGAAACGCGTGGCGCCGAAGGTCAGCGAGGCACTCACCTTGCCCAGGTCTTCGAATTTTTCAATCTGCTGGTTGGCCAGGTCGATGTGCGCATCGGCGCGGTCATAAAAGGCCTGATCGGTAGCTTGGGTCATTGCGGTTCACCTTGTAACGGAAGCCCAAGCCTTGCATGGCGGCGCGCATACGTGCAAGGCTGAAAAAGGATCACTCATGACGAAAAGGAAGCAAAGCACCTTATGCTTGGAATCACACGTATCCATCGCTATTTGCGCCCACTGCCTGCAAAACCGACTGCAGCCAGTGGGCGTGACCTCAAGGCCAAACCAGCCGCCCGCCTCGCCTCAAAGGTTGCAAACCTCCTCTGCACTCCCCGCTCCGCCCCGCCTTACTTCTGCGTTACCCCTGAGCGCCCCCCTGTCGACCGTGTGCCTCCGACCTGACTGCCCACGCTGCAGCTCTCACACCGTATTCGCCTGTGACAGGCGGGATGTCTGACGCAACAACAAGGGGCAACACCCAATGCTTTTCTTTCAAGGTAAACAGATTCTCAGCGCCATCTTCGATATGGATGGCACCCTCTTCGACACCGAACGCTTGCGCTTCAAGACACTGAAGCAAGCCTCGCTGGAAATCTTCGGCAAAGCGCTGAGCGAGGACACATTGATCGGCTCGCTGGGCCTGAGCGCGACCAAGGCCGAAGCCCTGGCCAAGGCGCATAACGGTGAAGACTTCCCGTACGCCGAGATCCGCAAGCGCGCGGATGAACTTGAGCTCGACTATGTGCGCAATCACGGCGTACCCATCAAGGCCGGCTTGCTGGAAGTGCTGGAGCGCCTGCGCAAGTCGGGCTTGACCATGGCAGTGGCCACCTCCAGCCGCCGTGCCATTGCCGAGGAATACCTGATCAATGCCAATGTGCTGAAGTATTTCGACATCACTGTCTGTGGCGATGAAGTCAGCCAGGGCAAACCCCACCCCGAGATTTTCCTGAAAGCCGCTCGCGCGCTCAATTGCGAGCCGGGCCAATGCTTCATGGTCGAGGATTCGGAGAACGGCATGCTGTCAGCCATACGTGCCGAAGGCCAGGCGATCCTGATCGAAGACATCAAGCCGCCCGCTGCCGAGATCAAGGCTGGCGCGCTCAAAGCCTACCGCAGCATGCATGAGTTTCTCGCCGACCTTAGCGAGTGCGTACCTGACTTGGGCATGCCGGCATTGAGCGAGCCGTTCCCGGCTTCGTTGAACCAGTTCAGCGTAGGCATTCACGGCTTCGGCGCCATCGGCGGTGGTTACCTGACACAGGTGTTTTCCCATTGGGATGGCTACACCCGGCCTCGTGAAATCATCGCCGCGACCCGCTCGCGCATGCTGCGCGAAAGCGTCAATGCCTTTGGCCGCTACAGCGTGCGCTACGGTGCTACATCATTCGACCAGACCATCGACAATGTGCGCATGATCGACATGGACGATGACGACGCAGTCATCGGCATGTACACCACTGCCGAAATTATCGGCCTGAGCCTGCCCGAGCAGGCCATCCGCAACCAGGCGAAGGTGATTGCCAAAGGGCTGCTGCAACGTTTCGAACGACGTGGCCGTGACCTGACGCTGCTGATCGTGCTGAACAAGGTGGGCGGCGCCGCGTTCGTGCGCCGCCATGTGCAGGCAGAGCTGGCATTGCTGTGCCCGCCGGCAATTAGCGAGCAAGTGCTGGAAAAGACCCATTTCGCCGAAACAGTCGTCAGCCGCATCGTCTCCAAGCTCAGCAACGACGCACTGGTGCGGCAACTGCGCATCAAGTCGCAGATGTTCCAGAACAGCCTGGAAGACGAGCCGGCAGTCGCCACCAAGGCATCCACGCCAGTGCCTGAATACGAACGACTGATCGGGCGCTTCAGGCCCTTTGCCCAGCCCAGCAGCGCGATGAGCCAGCTGCACCTGATCCTGTTCAACAGCGAACCCGACATGCCGCTGTATGTAGAGCACGGCAGCGAGCTGCTCGAACGCCTGCGCCAGGTGAAGACGGTGCCGGACATCACCCAGATCCAGGTCATAAAGAACCGCCTGTGGAACGGCCCGCATGCCATCGTTGCCTGGTACGCGAGCCTGTTGGGCCATGACTCGGTGGGCCAGGGTATGGGCGATGCGCGTGTCAGCGAACTGGCCGAACGCCTGATTCGCCAGGAAGTCGGGCCAGCACTGGTGGCGGAGTACCCGCAGATGGCAGAAGTGGTCAGCCGTTTTGCCGATACCTTCCTGGAGCGCTGTGCAACCTCCTTCAAAGACCCTTGTGCCCGGGTGGGGCGCGACCCGTTGCGCAAGCTTCAGCGCAACGAACGCATCCTCAGCAGCATCGACCTTGCACGCAAGCATGGTATTGAAACCCCGTCGCTGGCGTTTGGCGCGGCACTGGCCATTCACCATGCCCTGCGCTGCGTAGACAGCAAAGACCAGGAAGCCCAGGCGATCAGACAGGTTTATCGGGATAACAACGCCAGCGTCGAGGCCGTGCTTACCCATGACGGTGACTGTAATGGCAAGCGTTTTCCAGGGCTGGACCCGATCAGGGACACGCAGCTGATCACTGCCATTTCAGATGCTTTCCGGCAGTACCCGCCAAGGGATGTGGCAAGCAGGCTGGGCGACCTTTGCATAGGCGCATGAGGTACTGCATTAGCCTGAAGCCAGCGCGGTGAATGGCACCGGCTCCGCCGGTGTTCGCGGGCGTGCCCGCTCCCACAATGACCGCGCTAGCTTTCAGGTGTTGTGCAAGACAGTAGCGTCCACAGGTATTGCATATGCCTGAGGCCTGCGCGACTACCTGTGGGAGTGGGTTTACCCGCGAAGAATCCAACACGGTGAATGGCACCGGCTCCGCCGGTGTTCGCGGCTAAAGCCGCTCCCACAGTGATCGCGCCAGCCTTCAGGTGTTGTGCAAGACAGCTGCCTCCAGGGGTACTGCATATGCCTGAGGCCTGCGCGATTACCTGTGGGAGCGGGCATGCCCGCGAAGAATCCAGTGCGGTGGATGGCACCGGCACCGCCGGTGTTCGCGGGGCAAGCCCGCTCCCACAGTGATCGCGCCGATTTCAACTGCTGGGCAAGACAGTTGTCCCCACAGGTACTGCCTGAAGCCTGCGCGACTCCCCTCGAAGAATTTGCTATCGGAACGTACCACGCATGCCTGCGGGCTTCACCGTGGGAATGACACAAAGCTTGCAAATGACACAATGTGTCATTAAGATCGCCATGTGTCCTGGCAGCGCCACTACGACGATCAGCCAGTACCCGCCCTTTTCCAAGCAGGTACCGCCCATGACGACCACCATGCATACCCCCAAGGACCAGTTGGTCAAACTCGCCCAGCAGCAGATGCTGACGGCCCTGGCCGACAACACCTACACGGCCCGGCAAAAACTTGCCCTTACCTGCCGCATCCTGTTCGACGGCGGCCACGACTCTGGCCTTGCCGGGCAGATCACCGCACGTGCGCAGGAACCTGGCACCTACTACACCCAGCAACTGGGCCTGGGCTTCGATGAAATCGCCGCCTCAAACCTGCTGGTGGTGGACGAAGACCTCACCGTGCTGCAAGGCCGCGGCATGGCCAATCCGGCCAACCGTTTCCACAGCTGGCTGTACCGGGCCCGCCCCGACGTCAACTGCATCATCCACACCCACCCGCTGCACAGCGCTGCCCTGTCGATGCTGGAGGTGCCGCTGGCCATCTCGCACATGGACCTGTGCCCGCTATTTGACGATTGCGCATTCCTCAAGGAATGGCCAGGGGTGCCGGTGGGCAACGAGGAAGGTGAAATCATCGCGAAGGCGATCGGTGACAAGCGTGCGATCCTGCTTTCGCACCACGGCCTGTTGATTGCCGGTGGCTCGATCGAAGAAGCCTGCGTACTTGCCCTGCTGTTCGAGCGCGCAGCAAAGATGCAATTGCTGGCCATGGGCGCCGGTGACATCCGCCCCATCCCCGAAGCACTGGGCAAAGAAGCCCACGACTGGATCTCCACCCCCAAACGTCACGGCGCCGCGTTCAGCTACTACGCACGCCGGGCCTTGCGTGCCCACGGCGACTGCCTGGGCTGATCGAAGCTGTACTCTTTCCTCAACAACGGCAGAGGTGCCTGGTCATGTCTACACCTGTAATTCGCGGCGTTATCGGTTACACCATCACTCCCTTCACGGCTGACGGCACGCTCGACCTGGATGCCCTGGGTACATCCATCGACAGCCTGATCGCAGACGGCGTGCACGCCATCGCACCGCTGGGCAGCACCGGCGAAGGGGCCTACCTGTCCGACAGCGAATGGGAAACCGTGGTGCGCTTCAGCCAGGCACGCATTGCCGGCCGCGTGCCCAGCGTGGTCAGCGTTTCCGACCTGACCACCGCCCGTACCGTGCAGCGCGCGCGCCTGGCGCAGGCCTGCGGCGCCACGGCAGTGATGGTGCTGCCCATTTCCTACTGGAAGCTAACCGAAGCCGAAGTGATCGCCCACTACAAGGCTGTCGGCGCGGCCATCGACATCCCGATCATGCTCTACAACAACCCAGGCACCAGCGGCACTGACCTGTCGGTTGAACTGATCCTGCGCATCCTCGGCGAGGTGCCCAATGTGACCATGGTCAAGGAAAGCACCGGTGACATTCAGCGCATGCACCGCCTGTACAAGGCCACCGCTGGCCAGGTGGCGTTCTACAACGGCTGCAACCCGCTGACCCTGGAAGCGCTGGTGGCCGGCGCCACAGGCTGGTGCACCGCCGCACCCAACCTGATCCCGGCACTGAACCTGGCGCTGTGGGATGCCGTGCAGCAAGGCGACCTGGGCAAAGCCCGCGCGCTGTTCTACCGCCAGTACGAGCTGCTGGAGTACATCACCCGCCGCGGCCTGCCCACCACCATCAAGGCCGGCCTGAAAATGCTCGGCCAGGATGTCGGCGCCCCACGCCTGCCCCTGCAGCCGCTGGATGCCCAGGGCAGCACTTACCTGAAAGGCCTGCTGGCCGAACTGGCCAATTAACCGTGAAACCCGCCCGGCGGCATAACGCTGCCGGGCAGCGTTTTTTTGCAGGAACAGCCTGGTGCTGTGCCTGTACCTGACTTTTGACCAGAGGCAACCATGGACGCGCCTGCACACACACCTTCAACGCCATTGCGGCTGACAGACATCCTCCACCCCGTGGTGGCGGGGCTCGTTTCAGTCATCGTCAACTATGGCGGCACCTTCATCCTGGTGTTCCAGGCCGCCAAGGTTGCCGGGCTGAGCCCGGAACTGACTTCATCCTGGGTCTGGGCCGTGTCGATCGGTGTCGGCCTCAGCGGCCTGCTGCTGTCCTGGTACAGCCGCGAACCGGTGATCACCGCCTGGTCCACGCCGGCAGCCGCATTTTTGGTCACGGCCCTGGCCACCGTGCCTTACAGCGAAGCCATCGGTGCCTACTTGTTGTCGGCCGCCGGCTTCGTGGTGCTAGGGCTGACCGGGTGCTTCGAGCGCCTGGTGCGGGTCATCCCCGGAGGCGTTGCGGCAGGACTGCTGGCGGGTATCCTGCTGCAGTTCGGCATCGGCGCCTTTGCCGGCCTGTCGGTTGACCCGGCCCTGGCAGGGCTGCTGATTGTGGCCTACGTGGCCTTCAAACGCTTCACCGCCCGCTACGCCGTGGTGGGCATTCTGATACTGGGGCTGGGCTACCTGCTGCTGCAGGGGCAAGCAGGCCTGGCGACGCTGCGCCTGGAGTTCGCCGCACCGGTGTTCACGGCGCCTACCTTCTCCCTCAACGCTGCCCTCAGCGTGGCCCTGCCATTGTTCCTGATCACCCTCACCGGCCAGTACATGCCCGGCATGCTGGTGCTGCGCAACGACGGCTTCAAGACCAGCGCCAACCCGATTGTCGCGGTCACCGGCCTGGGCTCGTTGCTGATGGCGCCATTCGGTTCACACGCTTTCAACATCGCCGCCATCACCGCGGCCATCTGCACCGGCAAGGAAGCCCATGAGGACCCGGGCAAGCGTTGGGTTGCGGGGATTGCTGCCGGTGCCTGCTACATCCTCGTGGGGGTGTTCGGGGTCACCTTGGCGAGTGTATTCATGGCCCTGCCGGGTACCTTCATCACCACCCTGGCCGGCCTCGCCCTGCTGGGCACCATCGGAGGCAGCCTGGCCAGTGCAATGGCCGATGCCCGCTCGCGCGAAGCCGCACTGATCACCTTCCTGGCGGCGGCGGCCAACATCAGCCTGTTCGGCATTGGCGGAGCCTTCTGGGGGCTGGTCATTGGCCTGCTGGCCTATGCCGTGCTGAACGGGCGCCTGCCTCGCGTCAACCGTTCACCCCGGTAAAAGCTTGCCACCCCCCCTACCCTGCGCCATGTGCCCACGCCGTTCGACAGGTATCGCATGCCCCACGCTGGCCCCAAGCTACTTACACAAATTGCTGCCGTGCACTTCGTCAGCCATGTGCACATCATGCTGATCCCGGCATTGCTACCCGTACTCCCTGGCCTGCTGGGCGTGGGGTTCGTCGAGCTTGGCGTAGCCCTGGCGGTGTTCAACATCGTCTCTGCCCTGGTGCAGGCACCGCTGGGCTATGCCGTCGACCACTACGGTGCGCGCAAGGTGCTCAAGGCAGGGTTGTTGCTGGGCAGCCTCAGTTTCCTGCTGCTGGCGGTCAGCCCCGGCTATGCGGTGTTGCTGGTAACGATGGCCATGGCGGGCCTCGCCAATGGCGTGTACCACCCTGCCGATTACGCGTTGCTGGCCAACGGCATCGAGCAAGGCCGCCTGGGGCGCTCGTTTTCGATCCATACGTTCGCCGGTTTCCTCGGTTCGGCGGTAACGCCAGCGGTGTTTCTCGGCATTGCCGCCGCGTTCGGTACACAGGCAGCCTTGGCAGCGGGTGCAGTGATGGGTGTTGCCGCTCTGCTGCTGATCTCGGTGCCAGGCAGCGGTGTCTATCAGGTACCCGGGCATGGCCGCACAAGTGGCGCCGGGGCTGCCGCTGCGCCGGGCCGCGTGCGCTTGCTCACGCCGATGATCGGCGTGTTGACGGTGCTGTTCGTCCTGCTGAACCTGAGTACCAGTGCCATCGAGAAGTTCTCCGTAGCCGCCCTGGTCCAGGGCCAAGGCCTGACCCTGGCCTGGGCGAATACGGCGCTCACGGCCTTTCTGCTGTGCAGTGCAGTGGGCGTCTTGTGCGGCGGGGCCTTGGCTGACCGCACCCGCCGCCATGGCCTGGTGGCCGCCATGGCCTTTGCCCTGGCGGCGGCGCTGACGACGCTGGTGGCGCTGGGGCTGGTGCAAGGCTGGGCATTGGTGGTGGTGCTCGGGGCCATCGGCTTGCTGACCGGGGTCATCGCACCATCGCGGGACATGCTGGTCAAGGCAGCAGCACCACGTGGTGCCGAGGGCAAAACCTTCGGGCTGGTCTCGACCGGCTTCAATATCGGCGGCGCCATCGGGCCGGTTGCGTTCGGCTGGATGCTCGACCAGCGCCTGCCTGAGGGCATCTTCATCGCTTCGGTGGTGTTCATGCTGCTGACCGTGCTGCTGACCCTGGCGCAGGAGGCGTATTTAGCCAGTAAGCGTCGCCAGCTGGCTTAGACCCTAGGGCTGCCTTGCAGCCCTTTCGCCGGCAAGCTCCCACAGGACTCCACACTTCTTGAGTGCGGCGCGATCCGTGTGGGAGCCGGCTTGCCGGCGATGAGGCCGGTTCAGGTTGATAAAGCTACCGGGTTCGGATGCACCACTCGACCGCCTGCCGCTGGCCGATTGATGAACAGCACATCCAGCACACTGTTACGCAACCCCTTCAGCGCATTCCAGTTCGCCGAGGCGTGCACATACCTGTCACGCAACAACCGCTGCTCCTTCTCGGTCAACCGCGGCTGCTCACATTCACCCAGGGCAAACGCATGCAACTTGCGGCTGATCTCCAGCAATTCAAACGGCAACCCATGCTCAGCCTGCCCGCCCAACGGCCCAAACGGCACCCCCGCACGCACCGCCAGCGCGCGCATGACACTCAGGTAAACCCGTGAAAGCTGACCCGCCACCTCCCGCTCCCGGTACACCGCCGCATACACCTGCTTTTGCGCCTCATAAGGCCGCCCACCGGCAATCGGTTCTTCCCAGGTAATCACCCGCGCGCCAAGGCCGCCAAACGCCGACGCCACCAAGGCGCTGACTGTGCTGTACACGCGGGTCTGTTCAGCGCGGATGCGCAGCGGCACACGCTGTGACTGCGGTTTGCACAGCAGTACCTGCTCTTGCGTACTGTTCGGGTAACCACCACCAATATTCGAATGCACACCCGGCAACACGATGTCGTGACCACTGCTCACCAATGGGAAGTTGTGCCGCTGCTCATCCCCGGCCACCAATTGCACCACGTGCCGGGCAATACCCTCACCCAGGCCCAGGCGCAAGCCGCCATGGCGGTCGTCGGCAGGGTCGAAATCGCCCTGCAACGGCGCAACGATCGCCGCTACGGTGTCGAACAGACCTATGAAATTGATCGTGATGCCGCAAGTGACGGCCAGCACCCGGCCCCCGTCAGCGTGCAGCAGATTTGCCAAGTGACGCACCGCCGCGGCACCGCGGCTGAAGCCGAACAGGTCGAACTCGACCCCCTCGAGTCTTGCGAGCGGATGGGCGTGCGCCCAATCCCGCAGCTGGCCGGCGATACCCTCCAATGCCTCGGTGACTCGCGCTTCGACGCCGGTGCGCCCGCGCCCGGTGGCCGAGGCATACGCATGATCCTCAGCGCCCTCCAGGGTGCCCACCCCCTCGACATAACGGCTGAGAAACGCCATTGCACCGTCGCCGCTCGCCCCCTCTGCCGGATAAAGCGCGTGCAACAGGGCCACATTGCTCAAGGCGTTGGTATAACTGGCGCCCTTGCCGCCGTTCGACTCTGTGGGCATCACATTGTGCTGATTATTACCGGTGCCATCGAAAAACACGCCAAATCTCAAGATCATCGTTGTGCGCCTGCTTGCGTCAAAAACACAAGCAGGCGCCAGGGCGCCGACGCTGAACATCAGCCTATGGCCAGCCATTTGCAGGACATTTCTGTACTTGCATGGCCCAGGGCTGGATAAATTTCCAAGCCGCCATTGGTCGCCACCCCCCCGGATGGATTAAAGTATCACCCCTTGCCAGGGCAGCTGCCTCCAGCCCCGCCTGCGGCCCCATACCAGGAACCGTCGCCGATGGAACACCGTGAAGCGCTGACCGCGCTGCGCACCTTTCTTTCTTCCCAGATCCTAGGCCAGGAGAAACTGGTCGAACGGCTGTTGATCGTGCTGCTGGCCGACGGCCACATGCTGGTCGAAGGTGCCCCGGGCCTGGCCAAGACCAAGGCTATCAAAGAACTCGCCGAAGGCATCGAGGCGCAGTTCCATCGCATCCAGTTCACCCCCGACCTGCTCCCGGCCGACATCACCGGCACGGAAATCTACCGCCCGGAAACCGGCAGCTTCGTGTTCCAGCAGGGGCCGATATTCCATAACCTGGTACTGGCCGACGAAATCAACCGCGCCCCGGCCAAGGTGCAGTCGGCACTGCTCGAAGCCATGGCCGAACGCCAGGTCAGTGTGGGCCGCAGCACCTACGACCTGTCGCCGCTGTTCCTGGTCATGGCCACGCAGAACCCGATCGAGCAGGAAGGTACCTACCCCCTGCCCGAAGCCCAGCTCGACCGCTTCCTGATGCACGTAAAAATCGGCTTCCCCGACGCAGCCGTGGAGCGGCGTATCCTGGCGCAGGCCCGTGGCGAAGCGCTGGGCGGCGAAACCAAGCCCGAGCGCCGGGTCAGCCAGCAGGCCATCTTTGCCGCGCGCAAGGAAATCCTCGGCCTGTACATGGCCGACGCGGTGGAGGAATACCTGGTGCAACTGGTGATGGCCACCCGCACCCCGGCCAAGTTCGACACCGAGCTGGCCGACTGGATCGCCTACGGCGCCAGCCCACGCGGTTCCATCTCGCTGGACCGCTGTGCGCGTGCCCACGCCTGGCTGGCCGGGCGCGACTTCGTCAGCCCGGAAGACATCCAGGCCGTGCTGTTCGACGTGCTGCGCCACCGCATCATCCTCTCGTTCGAGGCCGAGGCGGCGGGGATTGACCAGGACCGCGTGGTCCAGCGCATCCTCGACGTCGTCGCCGTTGCCTGAGCCCATGCCCACCGCGCAGCTGGCCGAACCCGGCATCCGCATAGGCCTTGCCGAACTGATCGACATGCGCCACCGCGTGCGCGAAATCCAGCTGTTTTCCAAGCCCGGCCAACGCAGCCCGCTGGTGGGCCTGCACCACTCCAAGCTGCGTGGACGCGGAGTGGACTTCGACCAGGTGCGCGTGTATCAGGCCGGCGACGATGTGCGCAACATCGACTGGCGGGTCACTGCACGCACCCAGGAACCGCACACCAAGCTGTTCCACGAAGAGCGCGAGCGGCCGATCTTCATCCTTGTCGAGCAAAGCCAGCGGCTGTTCTTCGGTTCGGGCCTGCTGTTCAAGTCGGTACTGGCGGCCCAGGCCGCGGCCCTGTTCGGCTGGGCCGCACTGGGGCACAACGACCGCATCGGCGGGCTGGTATTCGGCGACAACGACCCCCACGAGATCAAGCCTCGGCGCAGCAAACAGAGCCTGCTGCAACTGCTCAACCGCCTGGCCAAGGTCAACCAGTCGCTGCACACCGAAGCCGTGCCACAGGCCGACAGCCTTGGCCTGGCCTTGCGCCGGGCCCGCGAAGTACTGCGCCCGGGCAGCCTGGCCATTGTCATATGTGACGAGCGTTCGTTGAGCGCACAGTGCGAGCAGCACCTGGCCATGCTCTCGCGTCACTGCGACCTGCTGCTATTGCCCGTATCCGACCCGCTCGACCACGCCCTGCCCGCCGCCGGCCTGTTACGTTTCGCCCAGCGCGGTGCGCAGCTGGAGCTCGACACCCTGGACGCCAACCTGCGCCAGGCTTATCGCAAGCAGGCCGAGGCACGCATCGAGCGCTGGGAGCTGATGGCCCAGAAGCTGCGCGTCGTGCTGATGCCACTTAGCACCCAAAGCGACATGATCGAGCAGTTGCGCGAATACCTGAACGCCCAGCGGCCACGGAGCGCGTCATGAACCCGCTCGACCAGTTGCATCCGCTGATCGACCCGACGCCTGTCGGCCTATGGCCGCCGGCACCCGGCTGGTGGCTGCTGCTGGCCGTGCTGCCATTGCTGGGTTGGGGGCTGTGGCGGCTGCGCCGCTGGCGCCCGGGCAAACGCCGCATCGTGCGGGCCGAACAACCCCTGGACCCGGTGCGTGTGGAAGCCCTGGCCGAGCTGGCACGCCTGCCGCGCCCGTACGACGGCGCCCCGGCCGGCGCTTGGCTGCAACAGATCAATGCCCTGCTCAAGCGCCTGTGCCGCAGCCATTATCCGGGTGCCAACAGCCACACCCTCAACGGCCGCCAATGGCTGGCATTTCTCGACAACCGCTGCCCGGCCGCCGGCCTGACCCGCTGGATGGTGCTGGTCGAGGGCGCCTACAAGCCCGAGTGCAAGCTCGACGACAAGGCCATTGTCGGGCTCAGCCAGGCCGTCGAAACCTGGATCCGCAAGCATGTTTGAACTGGCCTGGCCGTGGGTCTTCGCCCTGTTGCCGCTGCCTTGGCTGGCGCGCCTGCTGTTGCCAGCCGCCGACAGCGGCGAGCCGGTGCTCAAGGTCGGCTTCCTCAACGAACTGGAAAGCCTGGCCGGGCGCCGCGCACGCCTCAACCTGCCCACCTGGCGCCAGCAAGCGCCGTTCGTGGTCATCTGGCTGTTGCTGCTATGCGCCGCCGCCCGCCCGCAGTGGCTGGGCGAACCGGTACCGGTGGCTGCCAGTGGCCGCGACCTGCTGGTGGCGGTGGACGTGTCCGGGTCGATGGACTTCCCCGACATGCAGTGGCAAAACGAAGACATCAGCCGGCTCGATCTGGTCAAGGCACTGATGGGCGACTTTCTGCAAGACCGTGAAGGCGACCGCGTGGGCCTGATCCTGTTCGGCAGCCAGGCGTACCTGCAGGCACCACTCACCTTCGACCGGCGCACCGTGCGCACCTTCCTTGACGAAGCGCAGATCGGCATCGCCGGCAAAAATACTGCCATCGGTGACGCCATTGGCCTGGCGGTCAAGCGCCTGCGCCAACGGCCGGCCCAAAGCCGGGTGCTGGTGCTGATCACCGACGGCGCCAACAACGGTGGGCAAATCCACCCGCTGACCGCTGCTCGCCTGGCCGCCCAGGAAGGGGTACGCATCTACACCATCGGCATCGGCGCCAACCCCGACGCCAGTGGCACACCTGGCCTGCTTGGCCTCAACCCGAGCCTGGACCTGGATGAAGCCTCACTCAAGGAAATCGCCGACATCACCCACGGTGCCTATTTCCGTGCCCATGACGGCGCCGAGCTGGACGCCATCGGCGACGCCCTTGATCAGTTGGAGCCGGTAGCCCAGCAACCGACCCCGGCACGCACGGCCCAGGCCCTCTACGCCTGGCCCCTGGCCCTGGCCCTGCTGCTCAGCGTGCTGCTGGTGGTGGCCGTGCAATGGCCCGACAACCTGCTACAACGGCTGCTGCGCAAGCCGCGGTTCCTGCAGCCGCACCCGGAATGGCGCCAGCGCCTGAAGCGCCTGCGCCTGAGGAGGCGGCGATGATCGATCTGTGGCCCCAATGGCTGCGCCCACTGTGGTTGCTGGCCGTGCCCCTGCTCGGCTGGCTGCTGTACAAGCTGTGGCACAGGCGCAAGCGCGCCGGGCGCTGGCAGATGATCTTGCCGCCCGCCTTCCATGGCGTATTGCTGGGCGGTGGCAGCGGCAGCACCAGCAAGCTGCCGTGGATAGCACTGGGCCTGGCCTGGGCGCTGGTGGTCCTGGCCCTGCTCGGGCCCAGCTGGCAACGCGTGGAAGAAAGCCGCCAACGCCCGGCCGACCCGCTGGTGATCTTGCTGGAGCTGACCCCACAGATGCTCGCCGAAGACAGCCCGCCCAACCGCCTGGAACAGGCCCGGCGCAAGGTCCTCGACCTGCTCGAACACCGCCGCGACAGCCAGACCGCGCTGGTGGTGTACGCCGGCTCGGCGCACACCCTGGTGCCGCTGTCCGATGACCTGGCCACCACCCGCAACCTGCTGGAGTCCATCGACCCGTCGATCATGCCAAAACCCGGCCAGCGCGCCGACCTGGCCGTGCAAAAGGGCCTGGCCCTGCTGGCCCAGAGTGGCCTGGGCCAAGGCCGCTTGCTGCTGATCGGCTCGTCGCTGAGCGCCCCGGAACGCCAAGGCATCAGCCAGGCACTCGGCCGCCAGGGCCCGAGCTTGCTGATGCTGGGTATCGGCAGCCGCGAAGGCGCCCCGGTGCGCCAGGCCAGCGGCGAATACCTCAAGGACGACCAGGGCGGAATCTTGCTGCCTCGGCTGGACAGCGCCAGCCTCAAGGGCTTCATCAGCGGCACTGGCGGGCGCTACCGGCATGCCCGCATCGACGACCTCGACCTGCGCGGCCTGGGCCTGTTCGACAACCCCCGCACCGCGCGCAATGACGGCCAGACCCTGCAACTGGACAGCTGGGCCGACCAGGGTTACTGGCTGCTGATCCCGTTGCTGTTGCTGGCTGCCTGTGCCGGCCGACGCGGCTGGCTGTTCTGCCTGCCACTGCTGCTGGTCCTGCCACAGCCCAGCCAGGCGTTCGAGTTCAACGACCTGTGGCTGCGCCCCGACCAGCAAGGCCAGCGCCTGCTGGAGCAAAACCGCCCGGCCAGCGCCGCACGCCACTTCCAGGACCCGCAGTGGCGCGGCATGGCCCTGTACCAGGCCGGCGACTATGCCGGTGCCGCCGAGGCGTTTTCCCAAGGCGATACCGCCGCCGCCCACTACAATCGAGGCAATGCCCTTGCCCGCAGCGGTGAACTGGAAGCCGCCCTGGACGCCTACGAGCAAGCCCTGGAGCGCCAGCCAGACCTGCAGCCCGCGCTGGACAACCAGGCGCTGGTGCAACAAATGCTGCAACAGCGCGAGGCCAAGGCCGAAGAGCAGCCGGCCAACAGCGATGCCCAAGGTACCCCCGGCAGCGAAACCGAGGGCAACAGCAGCTCGGCCAGCAGCCCCGCCCAGGGCACGCCCGGCAGCGACGAACAAGCCAACGCCGAACAGCCCGGTGAAAGCAGCAATAACAGCCAGGCCGCGCCCGGCAACCAGGCGGGTGCTGACGACGACGTCATCCAGCCGCCACAGCGCCCGGTGTCGACCAACCTCGACACCGAACAGCGCCAGGCCCTGGAACAATGGCTGCGGGAGATCCCCGATAACCCGGCGGAGCTGCTGCGGCGCAAATTCTGGTATGAACAGCAATTGCATCAGGAAACCCCACGATGAGTCGCTTCGGCGTCTTTCTGCTCACCCTGCTATGGGCCGTGCTGGCCCAGGCCGAGCCGCTGCTGCAAGCCAGCGTTGACCGCACCCGCCTGGAAGCTGGCGAGAGCCTGGAGCTGACCCTGGAAAGCCAGGACGTCACCCAGTTCGGCAAGCCCGACCTGCAAGCCCTGGAAGGCGACTTTGAAGTGCGTGGCACGCGCCAGCTGAACAGCCTGCACACCCTCGACGGCGAAACCCGCGCAAGCACCCGCTGGATCATCACCCTGCTGCCACGGCGCAGCGGCAGCCTGCGTATCCCCGAACTGCAGCTGGGCCAGTCGCACAGCCAGGCCATCGAACTGCAAGTGCTGCAGGCCGATGCCAATCGCCAGGACAGCGCCTCGCAAGTGTTCATCGAAGCGACCCTGGACAGCAGCGATGTCTACGTCCAGGCCCAGGCCGTGCTGACCCTGCGCATCTACCATTCGGTGGCGCTGTACGACGACAGCAACCTCAGCCCCCTGCAACTGGAGAACGCCAAGGTCGAACCACTGGGCGAATCGCGCACGTATGAAAAGGAAATCAACGGCGTGCGTCATGGCGTGATCGAAACCCGCTATGCGGTGTACGCCCAGCAAAGCGGCAGCCTCGACATTCCACCGCTGACCTTTACCGCCACTGCTGCCGCCAGCAACGACGAAGCCTCACAGGCCAATGGCACGGCCCGCGCCGGCCGCCAGGTGCAGGTCAGTTCGCTGCCCTTGCGCCTGAACGTGCGGCCGATTCCCGCGGCCTGGCCCGCTGGCGTACCGTGGCTGCCAGCCCGCAGCCTGACCCTGGAAGAGCACTGGAACCCCGACCCGGGCAGCCAGCAAGTGCAGATTGGCGACTCGCTGACGCGCAACATCACCTTGCGTGCCGAGGGCTTGTCCAGCACCCAACTGCCGCCGCTGCCCGCCACAGAAATCATCGGCCTGCGCCGCTACCCCGACCAGCCGCTGCTGCGCAACGAAATCAGCGAGCGCGGCATGACCGCCAACCGCGAAGAGCGCGAAGCCCTGGTGCCGACCCACGCAGGTGCGCTGACCTTGCCGGCACTGGAAGTGGCATGGTGGAACACCCGCGAAGACCATCTGGAACACAGCAGCCTGCCAGCGCGCACATTGAACGTGCAAGACAACCCGGCGCTGAGCGCAGACACCCCGGTGGGCGACAACAGCAGCGCCAGCACCCTGCTGTGGCCTTGGCAACTGGCCACACTGCTGTTCGCCCTGACCACCGTGCTGGGCTTCGCCCTGTGGTGGCGTGCCCGCTCGCGGCCAGCGGTGCTGCGCGCGGCGCAAAACGGGCCAAGCCCGCGCACATTGCTGGACGACCTCAAGCGTGCATGCCAGGCCAACGACCCACAGGCCACACGCCAGGCGCTGGATGCATGGGCCCGGCAACAGCCGGAAACCCTGGCCGAGATGGCCGCGCGTTTCGTGCCGTTGTCGGATGCGCTGGATGGGCTGAACGGGGCGCTGTACAGCGAAACAGGGCAGTATTGGCAGGGTGAGGATTTGTGGCGGGCGATTGGCACCATTCCGCCGGCTGAGCAGGTGTTGCTGCCGACGAGTGACAGCGGCAGCTTGCCGCCGCTCTATCCCAAGTAGGCCACCAGGGTGTTCGCCACAAGGTTTTCAGCGCCTGTGAGATCGAGCGCCGCGCGGGCGGCGCTCGATCTCACAGCCGCCAAACATCTCCAGGCAGGCACCTCTCAGCCCCAACCTTGGGTTACCATACCGCCCTTTCCCCGCTTGTCCGACTCGACACCAACAGGTCATCCATGCGTCTGTTTCATACCTCCGACTGGCACCTGGGCCAAAGCCTGCACGGCCAGGAACGCGACTTCGAACACGCCTGCTTCCTCGAGTGGCTGCTCGGCCAGCTGCGCCTGCGCCAGCCCGATGCGCTGCTGATTGCCGGCGACATCTTCGACACGGTCAACCCGCCGGTCAAAGCCCAGGAGCGCCTCTACGACTTCATCGTCCAGGCCCATGAGCAACAGCCCAAGCTGGATATCGTGATGATCGCCGGCAACCACGACTCCGGCTCGCGCATCGAGCTGCCCGCCGCATTGATGCGGCGCCTGCGCACCCATGCCCTGGGCCGTGTGCACTGGCTGGACGAAGGCCAGCTGGATGCCGAGCGCCTGTTGATCCCACTGACCAACGGCCGCGGCAAGGTCGCCGCATGGTGCCTGGCCCTGCCCTTCCTGCGCCCGGCCGAGGTCACCGGCCCGAGCCTGGGCGACGACTACCTGCAAGGCATCACCCAGGTCCACCAGCAACTGATCACCGCCGCGCAAGCCAAGCGCAAGAAAGACCAGGCGCTGATCGCCATCAGCCATGCGCACATGGCCGGTGGCTCGGTGTCGGAAGACTCGGAGCGCAGCCTGATCATCGGCAACGCCGAGGCACTGCCGGCCAAGCTGTTCGACAAGGCCATCAGCTATGTCGCCCTGGGCCACCTGCACAAACCGCAGAAGGTCAACCGCGAAGAACGCATCCGCTACAGCGGCTCGCCGATCCCGCTGTCGTTCGCCGAAATCAACTACCCGCACCAGGTGCTGGAAGTGGAGCTGGACGGCACCGAACTGGTCAGCGTCGAACCGCGCCCGGTACCGCGCGCGGTGGCCCTGCAACGGGTTGGCCCGGCACCCTTGGGCGAACTGCTGCAACAGCTGGCCGACCTGCCCGTGATCGACCTGCTCGAAGACCCCAACCGCCAGCCCTGGCTGGAGGTGCGGGTGATACTGGACGAGCCGCAACCCGACCTGCGCCAGCAGATTGAAACTGCACTGGAAGGCAAGGCTGTGCGGCTGATCCGCATCAGCGCCGAATACGCCGGCCGCAATAACGCCGAAGACGATGACCTGGCCTTTGTCGAGCTTTCCCAGATGACCCCGCAAGACCTGTTCAGCCGCGCCTGGGAGCAGGCTTACGGCAACCCCGCAGATGAGCAGGCGCTGGCCGACTTTGCCCTGCTGTTGCAGGACGTGCAGCAGGAAGAGGAGCAGCCATGAAGATTCTCGCCATTCGCCTGAAGAACCTGGCATCGCTGGCCGGCCCGGTCGAAATCGACTTCACCGCAGAACCCTTGGCCAGCGCTGGCCTGTTCGCCATCACCGGGCCAACGGGGGCCGGCAAAAGCACCCTGCTCGACGCCCTGTGCCTGGCGTTGTTTGGCACAGTGCCACGCCTGAACGACATCGGCCGCGAGGCCAAGGTGCCCGACGCCGACGGCGAAATCCCCACCTACGACCCGCGTAACCTGCTGCGCCGTGGCACCGGCAGTGGCTTTGCCGAGGTCGACTTCGTCGGCATCGACGGCCGCCGCTACCGCGCCCGCTGGGAAGCCAACCGCGCCCGCGACAAGGCCAACGGCAAGCTGCAACACAGCCGCCAGAGCTTCTACGACCTGGACAGCGAACAGGTGCTGGGCAGTGGCAAGAACGAATACAAGCAACTGGTCGAGGCCCGCCTTGGCCTGAACTTCGAGCAGTTCACCCGTGCGGTAATGCTGGCCCAGAGCGAGTTCGGCGCTTTCCTCAAGGCGGACGACAAAGAGCGCAGCGAGCTGCTGGAAAAACTCACCAATACCGCCATCTACACCCGCCTTGGCCAGCGTGCCTTCAGCAAGGCCCGTGAAGCCGGCGAGGCCCACAACGCCCTCAAGGAGCGCGCCAGCCACCTGCTACCGATGGCCGCCGAAGCCCGCACCGACCTTGACCAGCGCCTGGAGCAGGCGCAGCAGCAGTTCAAGGCCGACCAGGCTGGCGAGCGCCAACTGGAACAGCAACGCAACTGGCTGAATGAACAACGCCAGCTGCAAGCCCAACATGCCGAAGCCGGCACCGCGCTACAGGCCGCCGAACAAAGCTGGCAGCAACTGGCCGAACCCCGTCTGGCCCTCGTTCGCCTGGAGCGCCTGGCCCCCCAGCGCCACCAGTTCCACCGCCAGCAGGCGCTGACTGCGCAACTGGCACCCGTGGCCGCGAAAATCGCTGAGCAACAGCAGCAGCAAGCCGAGCTGCAGGTGCGCACCCTTGAGCTCGAACAGGCGCTGGCCGCCGCACGCCAGGCGCTTGCCGACAGCCAGGCCCAGCATGGCGAAAACGCACCGCGCCTGCGCCAGGCCTTTGCCGCCCAGGACAACCTGGCGCGCCTGGACCAGGAACTGGCCGCGCAGCGCAGCACCAGCCAACAGGCTGAACAGCAGGTCGCCGACGGCCAGCAGCAGTTGCAGCAGCTTGAAGACAACCAGCAGCGCAGCCTGCAGCAACTGGCCCAGATCGACACCGCGCTGGCCGACAGCCAGCACCTGGCAGGCCTGGCAAATGCCTGGCACGCCTACCTGCCACAGCTGAAGCAGGTAATGCTGACCGGTGGGCGCCTGGCCAAAGGCCGTGAAGAACTGCCCGGCCTTCAGGCCCAGGCCAGCCAGGCCAATGCACACTTGCAGGCCGAGCGCGACGCCTACGACCTGCTGTTCCGCGAAGCCAAGGCCGAACCGCAGGCCCTTGCCGAGCAAATCGACCTGCTCGGTGGCATGCTGCAGGACAACCGCAAGCAGCAGCGCGCCGTCGAAGAACTGTCGCGCCTGCATGGCCGTGAACAAGAGCTACGCCAGCAGCTGCATGCCGTGCGCGAACGGCAGCAGCAGGCCATGCAGCAACGCCAGCAACTGATTACCGAAGGCACCGCCGCCAAGGCCGAGCTGGAAGCCGCCGAGCAAGCGCTGAACCTCACCCGCCAGCTGCTGGAACGCCAGCGCCTGGCGCGCAATACCAGCGTCGAAGAACTGCGCGGCCAGCTGCGCGATGGCGAACCGTGCCCCGTGTGCGGCAGCGCCGAGCACCCGTTCCATCAACCCGAAGCGCTGCTGCAAAGCCTGGGTCGCCACGATCAGGCCGAAGTAGACGCCGCGCAGCAGCAGGTCGAAGCCCTCGGCAGCAAGCTGGTAGAGCTGCGTACCCAGCTGGGCGTGATCAACGCTCAGCTCAAGGACTACCAGCAACAACAGCAGCAACTGGGCGAACAACTGCAACCGTTGGTGGCCGAGGTACAGGCGCACAGCCTGTGGCCTGCCCTCGCCCCGCAGGACGACAAGGCCCGCAGCACCTGGCTCGACAGCCAGCTGCGGCGTCTTGAAGAAGAAATCAGTCAGGACCAAAAGCGCCAGAGCGCCCTGCTCGCCCTGCAAAAAGATGCATCCCGCCTCAACCAGCAGTTGCAGGCCGCCCATGAAGCACAACAGCAGGCCCAGCGCCACCTGGAGCACCAGCACCAGGCCCTGGCCACCGACGAACAGCAACTGCAGCAAAGCCTGAACGACCTGACCGGCGTGCTGCCTGAGGAAGCCGTCAAGGCCCTTAACGACGACCCGGCCAATGCTTTCCTCGCCCTGGACCAGCAGATTGCCCAGCGCTTGCAACAACTGGAGCAACGCAAGGACGAACAGGAAGAACAACAAGCCCGCCAGGCCCAGTTGGACAAGCTGCGCGACCAGCAACAAGCGCGTGTGCAAGGCCAGCAGCAATTGCAGCAGAATCTGGCCGCCCTCGACGCGCAACGCCAGCAAGCCCTGGCCTCGCTCGGCGAACTGCTCGGCGAACATGCCAGCGCCGAAGCCTGGCAACAACACATGGACTGCGCGCTGGAACATGCCCGCGCCCTCGACGCCGACACCGCACAACGCCTGCAGGACCTGCGCACCCAGGGTGTGCAACTGGCCAGTGAGCTCAAGGCCAACGCCCAGCAGCAACAGGCGCTGGACGCCGAGTGCCAGCAGTTACAAGGGCAGATCGCCCAGTGGCGCAGCGAGCATCCGGAACTGGATGACGCAGGCCTGGATCGCCTGCTGGCCATGGACGATGCGCAAGTCAGTGAACTGCGCCAGCACCTGCAAAACGCCGAGAAAGCCATCGAACAAGGTCGCGTATTGCTGCAGGAACGTGAACAACGCCTGCAACAACACGCCGCACAAATGACCGTGGACACCTCGGCCGAAGCCCTGGAACAAGCCCTGACCGAGCTGCGCGAGCGCCTGGCCGGCCACGAGCAGCAATGCGCCGAACTGCGCGCACAGCAGGCCGACGACCAGCGTCGCCAGCAGGCACACCAGGCGTTGGCGGCAGAAATCGAACAGGCCCATCAGCAATGGCAACGCTGGGCCCGCTTGAACGCCCTGATCGGTTCGGCCTCGGGCGATGTGTTCCGCAAGATTGCCCAGGGTTACAACCTCGACCTGCTGCTGCACCACGCCAATACCCAGCTGCGCCAGCTGGCCCGCCGCTACCGCCTCAAGCGCGGCGGCAGCGCCCTCGGCCTGCTGGTGCTGGACACCGAGATGGGGGACGAACTGCGCTCAGTGCACTCGCTGTCGGGCGGGGAAACCTTCCTGGTCTCGCTGGCCCTGGCCCTGGGCCTGGCCTCGATGGCCTCCAGCACCCTGCGCATCGAATCGCTGTTCATCGACGAAGGCTTCGGCAGCCTCGACCCCGAGTCGCTGCAACTGGCCATGGACGCCCTCGACGGCTTGCAGGCTCAGGGCCGAAAAGTGGCGGTGATTTCCCACGTGCAGGAAATGCACGAGCGCATCCCGGTGCAGATCCAGGTGCGTCGCCAAGGCAATGGCCTGAGTGACGTGGAGGTGTGCGGGTGATCCTCTACTCGTTCCGCCGCTGCCCCTGGGCCATGCGCGCGCGCCTGGCCTTGCGTTATGCCGGGTGCGAGGTGGAAATCTGTGAGGTGGCGATGAAGAACAAGCCGGCAGCACTGCTGGCCTTGTCGCCCAAGGGCACGGTGCCGGTGCTGGATACCGGTGCCGGGGTACTGGAAGAAAGCCTGGACATCATGCGCTGGGCGTTGACGCAAAACGACCCGCAGGGCTGGCAGCTACAGGCTGACCCTGTGGCCGCGCAGCAAGCTGAAGCCCTGATTGCTCGCAATGACAGCACATTCAAGGCGCAGGTGAACCTGTACAAGTATGCCGAACGCTACCCGGAGCACTCCCGCGAGCATTACCGCCAGCAGGCTGAAACCTGGCTGGCGGAGCTCGAAGGCCTGCTGGCCGGCCGGCCCTACCTGCTGGCCGACCACCCGAGCATTGCCGATGCCGCGTTGCTGCCCCTGATGCGCCAGTTTGCCGGGGTCGAACCGCAGTGGTTCGCCGAGGCGGCTTATCCGCGGGTGCGGAGCTGGCTGGAGGGGTGGTTGGCTTCGGAGCTGTTCAGGTCAGTCATGGCCAAATGAGTTCACGCGATCCCTCGTAGGAGACCGCACAAGGCTCAGTGCTGCTGTTTGCCACTCAACGCCGCATGGAAATTGGCACTCTGGCGCAGGTACTGCTCGGTGTAGCTGTGGGTGGCAGAAGCCTTGCTGCTGTCGGCATGGGCATGCGCCGGCAGTACGACCGATGCGGAAATGGCGGATGCGGCAATAACCGGGAAGAGATTGAAGTTCATCTGGGCTGACCTCGACGGCGGTGGTTTGACGGTGGCCCGTTTGGGCCTTGGGTCAAACTTACGCCGCCGAGGCCGCACGCAAAAATTCATTGCGGCAGTACCGATTATCACGCTGATCGATATCACTCGATGAACTTGAGGTCCGACGGTGCATCCTGCTGCAGCGTCTGCACCGTCTCCAGCAGCTTGCCACTGCGCGGATCGCGACGTATCACCACGATCTGGTTGCTCTTCTGGTTGGCCACCAGCAGGAAGTTGTCACTCGGGTCCAGGGCAAACTCCCGAGGGTGATCGCCTTCTACCGGGCGACGCTGCAGGAACGTCAACTGGCCATCCTGCTTGCCTACGCTGAACACCACAATTTCATTGGCCGTGCCACGGTTGCTCACGTACAGGAAGCGCCCGTCCGCCGACAGGTGCAAGCCACCTGCTGCCTTCGCTGCGGCCTCCTGGCGCTCGGTCAGGGGTAAGCGCTGGCGTTCAATCAGGTTGCCGTCCTGCACATCGAACATCACCACTTCGGCGTTCATTTCCAGGGTGAGGTAGGCGTGCCGGCCCTTGGCGTCGAACAGCAGGTGACGCGGCCCGCTGCCCGGCGGCAAGGCCACGGACGCAGGTATCGCCGCTGTCAGCGGGTGGTCCGCACTGGCACCGTCGTAGCGGTAGATGAACACCTTGTCGGCACCCAGGTCGCTGGCATACAGGTGCTGGCCATCCGGCGACAGCACCAGCGAATGCACGTGGGCACCGGCCTGGCGCTCAGGGTTGACCCCGCTCGCCTTATGCCGGGCCTGTTGCACCACGGGCTTGAGCGTGCCGTCCTTGGTAACCGGGATCACCACCAGGCTGCCACCGGGGTCAGGGTTGACCGCGTAGTTGGCCACGAACAGGTAGCGCTGGTCACGGCTGAGGCTGGCGTGGGTGGGCTCGTCGCCCTGGGTGGCCACTTGGTTGAGCGGCTTGATTTCGCCTTTGCTGCTGATGCTGAAACTGCTGGCATGGCCCTGCGGGGTCTCATTCACCGTAAACAGCTGGCGCTGGTCGGCCGACAGCACCAGCCAGGAAGGGCTGACGCTCTTCACCACCTGCAGGGGCGTGGAGTCGATACGGCCGGCCTTGTCGTCGAACTGATACCGGTAGATGCCCTGGCTGGCACCATCGGTATAGCTGCCCACCAGCAAGGTAGCGGCGTGGGAATTGATCGTGAGGCTCATCAGGCTAGCGGTCAGCAGGCTCGTCCAGGTCCGGTTCATCTTGGTCATCATCCGGGGCGCGAAAGGCACTCATACAGACTAGCCGATGCTCGCCGTTGGCATCGTTGAGTTGCCATTCATCACCGGTGGCAATAGCCGCAGCGACTTGTTCGGGGGTGAAGGACCAGCGACGCAGCTGGCGGCCGTCCATGCATTCGACAGTGAGGCCGGATGCGTCGGCGGTGAAATCGAAGGCGTGCAGGCCGTCGATCAGGAGCATGTCGCAGGACTGCAGGGCGGTGGCGAGGGGGGACATGGGGGTACCTGTGGGAGATGTGGCGGCATTATAACCCTTGTGCTGCGAATGGGCCGCAAAGCGGCCCCTTGCGATTCAGTGGGCGAAAATCGAGCCCCCCTCCTTGCCCACCATCTTCTCCGGCTTTATCAGGAACCGTGCCAGCGCCGGCAGCAGCCACAGCGCGCCAAACATGTTCCACAGCAGCATGAAGGTCAGCATCAGCCCCATATCAGCCTGGAACTTGATTGCCGAGAAGATCCAGGTGCACACGCCGATGGCCAGGCACAAGCCAGTGAACAGCACGGCTTTACCCGTCGAACGCAGGGTCTGGTAATAGGCCTCCTGCAACGGCAGCCCGGCACGCAGGAAACTTTCCAGCCGGCTGTAGATGTAGATGCCGTAATCCACGCCAATCCCCACGCCCAGCGCCACTACCGGCAAGGTCGCCACCTTCACCCCGATGCCCATGTAGGCCATCAGCGCATTGCCCAGCACCGAGGTCAGTACCAGCGGCAGGACGATGCAGAGGGTGGCGGCGAACGAGCGGAAGGTGATCAGGCACATCACTGCCACACAGATGTACACCAGGGTCAGGATGGTCAGCTCGGCCGACTTGATCACCTCGTTGGTCGCTGCCTCGATCCCGGCGTTGCCCGCCGCCAGCAGGAACTGCAGGCCTTCCTTGTTGTGGCTGTCGGCAAACGCCTTGGCCGCGGCAGTAACCCGCTCCAGGGTCTCGGCCTTGTGGTCGTTGAGGAACACCAGCACCGGCGCCAGCGAGCAGTCACCGTCGTACAGGCCATCTGCACGGGCGATGGAGTTGTTGAGGATGTCCGGGTTACGCGACAGGGTTTCCCATTTCAGGCTGCCCTCGTTCATGCCCTTGATCACCTGCTTGGACACGGTCACCAGGGAAATCGCCGACTGCACACCCGGGGTGTTCTGCATGGTCCACATCAGCTCGTCGATCGGCGCCATGGTCGAGTGGACCGAGCACTGCTCCGGCGGGGTCTTGACCATGATCACCAGCACGTCGGAACTGGTCGAGTAGTTGCTGATGATGAAGCTGTTGTCCTGGTTGTAGCGCGAGTCGGGGCGCAGCTCAGGCGCGCCCTGGTCGAGGTCTCCGATCTTCAGGTTCTGGCTGTACCACAGGCCGCCGGCGAAGGCGACCAGCGCCAGGGTTACAGACACCGGCGCCACCTTGGCACTGGCGAAGTTCGACAACAGGCGCCAGAACGGGTGCTCGCGGGTGGCGTCCTTCTTGCTGCGCTCGATGGCCTTCTTGCTGATGCCAACGTAGGAAATAGCCACCGGCAACAGGATCAGGTTGGTGAATACGATCACCGCCACGCCGATGGACGCACCGATGGCCAGCTCGCGGATCACCCCGATATCGATGATCAGCAGGGTGATGAAGCCCACCGCGTCGGCGAGGATGGCGATCATGCCCGGCAGGAACAGCTGGCGGAAGGTGCGCCTGGCCGCCGTGAGGGCGTTGTCGGCGTCACTCGACTGCAAGGCGATGCCGTTGATCTTCTGCACCCCGTGAGAAATGCCGATGGCGAAGATCAGGAACGGTACCAACATCGAGTAAGGGTCCAGGCCAAAGCCCACCGCATGCATCAGCCCAAGCTGCCAGACCACCGCCACCAGGGTGGTGATGAGCACGGCAATGGTGCTGCGGATGCACCAGGTGAACCAGTACAGCAGCACCCAGGTAATGGCCAGGGCGACGCCGAAGAACATCGCCACCATCACCAGGCCATCAATCAGGTCACCGACCTTCTTGGCAAAGCCGACAATGTGGATTTTCACATTGGGGTTCTGCGCCTGGAACTTGTCGCGGATCTTCTCTTCCAGCAGGTGCGAGAATTGCTGGTAGTCCAGCTTCACCTGCTTGCCCGGGTCCTGCGGATCGGGGTAGCTCTCCAGCAGCGGTACGTCGACGATGCTGGACTTGAAGTTGTTACCCACCAGGCGCCCCACCTGGCCAGACTTGAGCACGTTGTCGCGCAGGGTATCGAGGCTGTCCTGTGAGCCGTTGTAAGTGTTGGGGATTACCTCGCCACCGGAAAAGCCCTCTTCGGTCACCTCGCTCCAGCGCACGCTGGGGCTCCACAGCGACTTCAGCCCGGCACGGTCGACGCCGGGGATGTAGAACACCTCGTCGTGGACCTGGCGCAGGGTCTCCATGTAGTCCTTGTCGAAGATGTCGCCATTCACCGCCTCGACCGAAATGCGTACGGTGTTGCCGAGGTTGGCCAGGTCGTTGCGGTGCTCCATCATCTGCTCGATGAACGGGTGCTGCAGCGGGATCATCTTCTCGAAGCTGGTGGACGGGCGAATCTGCGTGGCCTGCCAGAACAGGAAAATGCTCACCAGCACGCACAGCGCGATGACCACGGGGCGGTTGTTGAAGATCAGGCGTTCGAGCAGCGTGGCCTTGTCCTGGTGGTGCGGGTGCATGGTAATGCTCTCCCTGCTGGTCATTGGCTCGCCCCCTCGGCACCCTGGGCATCCGCCAGGTGTACGCCGCCCTGCCCTACCAGCAGCAGGCCGCCATTGGCCAGGCCGCTGACGCCAGCCAGGGCGATGCGGTCGGCACGGTTGTACACGCTGAAGGTCTGGCCGCCATCGGCACTGCGCAGCACGCTGCCGCCGTTGCCGACCAGCACCAGGGTGCCATCATCGAGAAGCGTAGCGCTTGCCAGGCCGAATTCGAGGTTGCCGCGCGCGACCTTGAGCTCGATCGGCTGCCAGCTGTCGCCAAAATCGGTGGAACGGAACAGGTTGCCTCGCAGGCCATACGCCAGCAGGGCGTTCGGCTGGGCGGTGCCGATCACGCCGAACAGCGAGCCCTCGTAAGGGCCCTGGACTTTGGACCAGGTCTGGCCGTTGTCGGCGGAGCGGAACATGCCACCCTGCTCGCCTACGATGAACAGGCCGGCGTCACGCACCCGGGCGATACCGTTCAGGTGCAACTGGTCAGGGTTGTCCAGTCGCTCGGCCACGTCCTGCCAGTGCTGACCGCCGTCTATGGTTTCCAGCAAGGCGCCGTAGGCACCCACGGCAAAGCCGTGCTGGGCGTCAAGGAAGGCAACATCGAGCAAGGGCGCTTCGCGGGCGAGGTCTTCGAACTGCTTGCTCCAGGTGGCCCCGCCGTCGTTGCTGGCGAGGATCTGCGCATCGTGGCCGACCGCCCAGCCGCGCTTGTCATCGAGGAAGAACACGGCGGTGAGCAGCTGCCGGGTGGGGACCCGGGCCTGGGTCCAGGTGCTACCCTGGTCGTCGGAGAACAGAATGTGGCCGCGATCACCCACCACCACCAGGCGCTTGCCGGCATGGGTGGCGTCGATCAACAGGCTTTGGCTGGCCTTGGCGGATTCGGTGGAGTATTCGTCGGCGGCGGCGGCCTGGGCACTGTCGGCCCACACCCCCAAAGCCAGTGCCAGCACTGCGCTGGCCGCCCATGGCCAGGCACCACGCCTGGCTGGCGCCCGTAGCGGTTCCCTCATGACTGCCCCCTTGTTGTGTTCTTGTTGGTGGGTCAATGCATTGCAGGCACTGCGAAAAGCCTGATCTAGAGGCCTGCAATAGCTTGAGGGGATCGTAGCGGGGATGTTGCCGGGGATACAACGGGCGGGGTGTTATGTTTTGTTGTCGGCCCAAAAAGCTTCGCGGGTAAACCCGCTCCCACAGGTGCTACACCGTCCATGAAAACGGTGAAGTACCTGTGGGAGCGGGTTTACCCGCGAAGAGGCCGGCACTGACTACAGAAAACTCAAGCCAGGCTCTTGCTCACCACTTCATACACATCACTGGACAGCTCACCCGAAGCCAGAATCCGCTCCAGCTCACCCTTCATCAGCGCCTGACGCGCAGCGTCATATTTGCGCCAGCGGGTCAGCGGTGCCAGTTGACGCGAAGCAATCTGCGGGTTCAGCGCATTCAGCTCGATCACCAGGTCCGCCAGGAAACGGTAGCCCGAGCCATCTGCCGCATGGAAGTTGACCAGATTCTGCCCGGCAAACGCACCCACCAGTGCACGTACCTTGTTCGGGTTCTTCAGGGTGAACGCCGGGTGCTGCATCAACGCCTTGACTCGCGCCAGCCCGCCCGGCAGCGCGCTGGCCGCCTGCACGCTGAACCACTGGTCCATGACCAGCGGGTTGTCCTTGAAGTGCTCGGCAAAGGCTTCCAGGGCTTTGGCCCGCTCGGCTTCGAACGGCGAATTCACCAGCACCGCCAGGGCGGTGAGGCGTTCGGTCATGTTGTCGCACTGATCGAACTGCTCCAGGGTCGCTTCCAGCACCTGCGGCTTGCCGCTCTGCATCAGGTACGACAGGGCGATGTTCTGCAGGCTACGGCGCGCGAAGTGCTCGGCAGAGGCCACGTAGGCAGTGTTGCGCGACACGTCACGGTTGGCCTGGTAGCGCGCCCACAGGGGGTCGAACAGCTGTGCGGCGATCTGCTGGCGGGCGAACTCACGGGCAGCGTGGATGGCGTCGACGTCGGCCACCTGGCTGATTTCGGTGAGGTAGGCCTCGCCCGGCAGCGAAAGCATTTCGGCAACCATGGCCGGGTCCAGCGACGCGTTACCCAGCACGGTGCCCAAGGCCGTGATCAGGCGCTGGTCGAGTTTCAGGGCTTCGCCGCGTTGATGCTGGCCGATCAGTTCTTGCAGTACCTGCACCGACAGCTGCTGGCCCGCTTCCCAGCGGTTGAAGCCGTCGCTGTCGTGCTGCATCAGGAACATCAGCTGGTCGCGGTCGTAAGGGAAGCTGAGCTTCACCGGCGCACTGAAGCCGCGCAGCAGCGAGGGCAGCGGCTTGGCCTGGACACCTTCGAAGGTGAAGGTCTGCTCGGCCTCGGTCACCGACAGCACGCGGCTGGTGCCGCCAGCAGCGGCTTCACCGGCCAGGCGCAGCGGCAGGTCATTGCCTTCGGCGTCCAGCAGGCCCAGCTCGACCGGGATCACGAACGGCAGCTTCTCGGCCTTGTCCGGGGTTTGCGGGCAGCTCTGGCGGAAGGTCAGGCTGTAGGTCTGCGCAGCAGCATCATAGGCTTCGCTGACTTCCAGGCGCGGGGTACCGGCCTGGCTGTACCAGCGCTTGAACTGGGTGAAGTCGACGCCGTTGGCGTCTTCCATGGCCTTGATGAAGTCGTCGGTGGTCACCGCCTGGCCATCATGGCGTTCGAAGTACAGGTCGCTGCCTTTGCGGAAGCCTTCGTTACCCAGCAAGGTACGGACCATACGCACCACTTCGGCGCCCTTCTCGTACACGGTCAGGGTGTAGAAGTTGGAGATCTCGATGAAGCTGTCCGGGCGCACGGGATGGGCCATGGGGCCGGCGTCTTCGGCGAACTGGTGGGTGCGCAGGTAGGCGACGTCTTCGATGCGCTTGACCGTGCGCGAGTTCATGTCGGCGCTGAACTCGGCATCGCGGAACACCGTGAAGCCTTCTTTCAGCGACAGCTGGAACCAGTCACGGCAGGTGACACGGTTACCCGACCAGTTGTGGAAATACTCGTGGGCGACCACGCCTTCGACGCGCTGGTGCGCGGCATCGGTGGCGGTTTCGGCACGGGCCAGCACACAGCTGGAATTGAAAATGTTCAGGCCCTTGTTTTCCATGGCGCCCATGTTGAAGTCGTTGACCGCAACAATCATGAAGATGTCCAGATCGTACTCGCGGCCGTAGACTTCTTCGTCCCAGCGCATGGACTTCTTCAGGCTGACCATGGCGTGGTCGCACTTGTCGAGGTTTTCGGGCTCGACATAGATGCGCAGCATCACATCGCGGCCAGACTGACGTGTGAAGTTGTCCTCGACGCACCACAAGTCACCGGCCACCAGCGCGAACAGGTAGGCCGGCTTCCTGAACGGGTCTTCCCAGGTTGCCCAGTGGCGGCCATCTTCAGCCGGCCCGCTGCCGGTCGGGTTGCCGTTCGACAGCAGCACCGGGTAGCGATGCTGCTCGGCAATCACCGTGGTGGTGAAGGTGCTCATCACGTCCGGGCGGTCGAGGTAGTAGGTGATCTTGCGGAAGCCCTCGGCCTCGCACTGGGTGCAGAACATCTTGCCCGACTTGTACAGGCCTTCCAGTGCAGTGTTGCTCTCGGGGTGGATCTTCACGCTGGTGTCGAGGGTGAAGTGCTCGGCCTTGGGCTGCAGCGTCAGGCTGTCGGCTGCGAGCTGGTAGTCGCCCGCCTGCAGTTCCTGATCGTCCAGCGCGGCGCGCAGCAGTTCCAGCTGCTGGCCGTCGAGCACCAGCGGCGGCAGGCCGGCACCGCGTGCCGGGTTGCGGCGCATGACCAGTTGCGCGTGAACCAGGGTGTGGTCCTCGAACAGCTCGAAGGTCAGGTGCGTCTCGTCGATCAGGTACTCGGGCGCCTGGTAATCCTTCAGGTAGATCACTTGCGGTTGTTCGGTACGCATGTGCAGGTCCTTTTTACTGGAGCACGGCCAACTGGTAGGCCGTGTACTTGCGAATATTGATCACACCGGTGTCGAAGATCAGGTACTGACCTTTGATACCCAGCAGCGTGCCTTCGGCCACCGGGTCCTTGTCGAGGTTGAAGCTGACGATCTTTTTCGGGTAGGCCTCGACCGGGTACTTCATCTGCACCACTTCGGCGTCGGGCAGCGGCTGGATCGCCTGCAGGCCAAAGCGCCCGTGCAACTCACGCAGGCCATCGGCGCAGGCGTCGAAGATCTGATCACGGATAGCCGGCAAGTCGAGCACCTCGGCATCGCCTTTGAGCAGCGCGCGCCAGTTGGTGCGGTCCGGCACCTGGCTGCGCAGCACGTCTTCGACCAGGCCTGACTGCTGACGGGTAGCCACACGCATGATCGGCAGGGCCTGGCTGGCGCCTTGGTCGAGCCAGCGGGTGGGCAGCTGAGTGGCGCGGGTGATGCCGACCTTGATCCCTGACGAATTGGCCAGGTAGACCACGTGGTCGGTCATGCAGAATTGTTCGCCCCACGACGGCTCGCGGCAGGTGCCAGCGTCGTAGTGGCATTTTTCCGGGGCCATGATGCACACATCGCACTGGGCCAGCTTGGTCATGCACGGGTAGCAGTACCCCTGGCTGAAGCTGGTCTTGGTGCGTTTGCCGCAGTGGTTGCAGTGAATGGCGCCGAGGTATTCCAGGCGCAGGCACTGGCCGATCAGCGGGTTGACCGGCACCTGCGTGTCATCCAGGCGGAAGCTGTATTGCACCACGGGTGCCTGCAGGCTTACCGCCATTTTGCTCAACGAGCCACGAGCGAGTTCGATCAATGTACCGAGTCCGATTTGAACAGAATGTTGGCGATCGGCGCAGACTTCGATGCGCATTCCTGCGGGCCCATGTAGCCGGTGCGCTGGTCTTCGGGCAGGTTCTGGATCTCCCAGGCGATCACGGCTTGCAGCGACAGCTCTTTTTGCTCGGCGGTGAGCTTGCGGCCGTCGGACCATTTGCCGATTTCCACGGCCAGTTTCAGGCTCTCGTAGATTTCCGGTGTGATGTTTTCAATCATTTGCGCGAAAGTGGACATAGTGTCTCCTGATTCAAGCCGACAGTTTACGCCGGGCCAGCGCCCCACCCAAGAGCCCGGTCAGGCATCCGATGAGCAACCCGCCAACATGGGCGGCGTTGGCGATCTGGCCGAGGCCCAGCGTGCCGACCACACCGGTCAGGCATACCACCAGCCAGATCAGCATCATCACCAGCACGCCCTTTGGCAGGTTGAAGTAACGATTGGGCGCCAGCCACTGATACAGCCAGATATGCCCGAGCAAGCCCTACAGCACGCCAGACAGGCCGCCGAACAGGCTCGGCCCGCTGGTGTAGTGCTGGGCCAGGTTGGACACCAGGCTGAACAGCAGGGTCAGGCCCAGCAGCATCCAGGGGCCCTGGCGCAGTTCGATTCGCTTGCCCAGCTCCCAGTACCACAGGCTGTTCATGGCCAGGTGCAGCACACCGAAGTGCAGCAGCATGGGCGATACCAGGCGCCACCACTGGCCTTCGTCCAGAACTTGCGCCAGCGAGCTGAAATACAGGTAGTCGCCCTGGACGCGGAAGTCGAGGAAGGTGAACCAGCTGATGGTGGTGAAGTTGTCGCCCAGGCTGGTGAGGCCGGCGACGATGAAACACAACAGCAGGGTCAGGGTGGTGACCTTGCAGGCTTTGGCCTGTTCTACCAGGGAGGGCTGTGTGGGGCTATTCGCGGGCATGCTCGCTTGCCCCGGTTCCTCTGCCACCTGGATGTCGGCATTGCCGTCGGGGTAGCGTTGGTAGAGTTGCAGCACGTCTTCAACCAGGGTGTCAGGAGCCCAGAGCACCTGGGCATCGCCGTCCTCGCTCACCCGGTGCGGCACCTGCAGGCGCTGCAGCAGGTGGATGAAGCCGCTGAGGTCGACCGACAGCGGCAGGCGCATCACTTCGATAATGTTCATTGGTTGGCCTGTGGGCGGTCGACGTCGACCCAGACGAACTTGTGCGGGTCGATGCGGGTTTCATCATCCAGCCGGTAGGCGGCCAGCTTGCCGTAGAGCACGGCGCTGTAGTCCAGGCAGGCCAGGTTGGCGCGGATCGGCGCTGGCCGGCCGCTGCGCCAGTAGTGGCCAACGAACAGCAAGGGCTCGTCTTCGGCATAACGCAGCAAGGCGTTCTTCTGGCTGTGGCTGAGCGGGGTACTGGCCACTTCTTCGGGCAGGGCATCGGGCTGGAACACGATGTCGCCGTAGGTTTGCGGGTCTTCTTCCCAGAACTTGGTGCGGAAGAAGGCACGGGTCAGGCCGTCGCCGCCGGTCAGGGTCAGGCCGTCCGGCAGGCGCATGTCGGTGCCGCGCAGCAGGCGGTTGCACACCGTGTCGGCGAAACTGCCACTCACCGCCGAGGCCTGGATGAAGTGTTCATCAATGCGCCCGTCAGGGTATTGCTGGCGCAGCGGCTCGATCAACCGCGCGTCCCAGCAGGCGTGCACCAGGCGGAAGCGCCCGGCGTCGATGAACAGCGGCAGCTGGTAGAACCAGTTGACGAAGTCGTGCCAGTCGCCGGGGTGGTGGGCGAACTGGGTGAGGGTTTCGTCGATCAGCCGGGCGTGGCGTGGCGTGTGCTCGCGCACATAGGCCTTGCCGCTGCCGGGCAGCGCCGGGGTGACCCAGCCCAGGGCGTTGTATTCGTGGTTGCCCATGATGCAGAACGCCTGGCCGGCCTCGACCATGTCATGGACGATGTGCAGCGCCTCGCGAATGCGTGGCCCGCGGTCGACGATATCGCCCAGGAACAGCGCCAGGCGCCTTGGGTGGCGCCACACGCCGGCCACACGCTTGTAACCGAGGGCGTCGAGCAGGCGTTCAAGGGTCAGAGCACAGCCGTGCACGTCACCAATGATGTCGAAACTTCGCGCCGGATCGAGCATCAGTCGTCCCTGCTCCCCAGACGGCTGCCCCAACCCAGTTTGGTGCGGCAGACCTCGTAGTAATTGTGGTCCAGCGGGTGGATAAGGCGCAGCTTCTGCGGTTTCTTGCTCACCGTGATGGTGTCGCCGGGGGCGCAGGTAAAGTGGTTCTGGCCGTCACAGGACACCTGCGGGTAGATCTGCAGGTCCTTGGACACCACGATCTTCAGCTCGCTGTTGCCGTCGACCACGATCGGCCGGCCCGACAGGGTGTGCGGGTACATTGGCACGATGACGATGGCGTCGAGCTTGGGGTGCATGATCGGGCCACCGGCCGACAGCGCGTAGGCGGTGGAACCGGTGGGGGTGGCGACGATCAGCCCGTCGGCCTTCTGGCTGCAGACGAACTGGCCATCGATGTAGATTTCGAACTCGATCATGCGCGTGGACTTGCCCGGGTGCAGCACCACGTCGTTCAGCGCATCACCCTGGCCGATCGCTTCGTGGTGGCGACGCACCTCGGCCTGCAGCAGGAAGCGGTTTTCGACCAGGTAGTGGCCGTCGAGCACTTCGGCAACTTTCTCTTCCAGCTCGTCAGGGCGGATGTCGGTGAGGAAGCCCAAATTGCCACGGTTGATGCCCAGCACCGGAATGTTGTGCCGGGCCAGTGCACGGGCGGCGCCCAGCAGGCTGCCGTCACCGCCGACCACGATGACCAGGTCACAGACCTCGCCCAGCAGCTTGCGGGTGGAGGTTTGCAGGCCATGGCCGGGCAGTACTTCGGCAATGGTGTCTTCGAGAATCACATGCAAGTGGCGCTCGAGGAGGAATTTTTTCAGTCGGCGAATGGTGTCGAGCACCTGCGAGCTGCCAAGGCGACCGATGATACCGATATTGCGAAATTGCTCCATGGGGCTCCTGCGGGGCTCTGCGACGGGTGACGATGGACCGATTATGGGCGAAACCACCGGGCAGCGGCAAACCGGCTATGCTCGCTGGATGATGCCATTCGCCCTGCTCAACGACCTGCCCCGGCAGCTACGCCGCCCCGCCGTGCGCGACCTGGCCTGGGCCCTGCTGTCGCCGCCCCTGCTCAGCGCCCCGCCCTGCCCCCAGCGCCACCCGCTGACGGGCAGCCTCTGGGCGGAGCAGCCGCAGCGCCTGGAGGGCTGGTTGCGGGCGCTGGATGCCGACGATCGCCCGTTGCGCGAGTGGCTGGCAAAGCTCGGCAGCCGGCGGCTGGGGCTTTACTACGAACGGCTGTGGCAATTTGCCCTGGGCCAGGCACCCGGCATCGAGCTGCTGGCGGCCAACCTGGCAATCCGTGACGGTGGCCACACCCTGGGCGAACTGGACGTAGTGCTGCGCGACCGCGACGGTGTGCACCACCTTGAGCTGGCGATCAAGTTGTACCTGGGGCCGCAAGACGCCGGGTACGACCCGCATGCCTGGCTGGGGCCTGGGTGCCATGACCGGCTGGGGAGCAAACTTGCGCACCTGACGGGCCACCAGTTGCCCATGTCAAACGGCGCGCACAGCCGCGAGCTGTTGGCGCGGTTGGGGGTTGAGCAGGTGCAGGCACACGTGTGGCTGGGTGGCTACCTGTTCTATCCGTGGCCTGGGCATGCCGAACCACCTGCGGGCGCAAACCCGCAGCACTTGCGCGGGCGGTGGGTGCGCCGGCGGGACTGGGTCATGGCAGAGGGGGAGCATTGGCAGCCCTTGCAGCGGCATGCCTGGCTGGCACCTGCGCGGGTCGAGCGAGGCGAAGGCTGGACGGTGGAGCAGTTTGCGGCCTGGTTGCATGTGCTGGAGCGGCAGGCGCCGGCGCAGTTGCTGGTGAGGTTGGAGCCTGATGCCGAGGGTGCCTGGCAGGAGGTGGAGCGGGTGTTTCTGGTGGCTGACAGTTGGCCATTTTCAGCGCAGGCAACACATTTTTCACAGACCTAGCGCAAAGATTTGTTTCTGGTAACCACTACAGTGGTACCTGAGCGCCAGCAAGAGCGCCATTTTGAACTGATGACGAGGACCGATCATGGTTTCATCCACCCCCACGACCCATTACGCGCGCCTGTCCATCGCCCTGCATTGGCTGATGCTGGTGCTGCTGGCCGCGGTCTATGCACTCATCGAATTGCGCGGCCTGTTCCCCAAGGACAGTGCCGAACGCAACCTGATGAAGGACCTGCACTTCATGCTCGGGCTCAGCGTGTTCGTGCTGGTCTGGCTGCGCCTGGCCATGCGCCTGAGCCGCCCTACCCCGCCCATCGTGCCCAAGCCGCCGGCCTGGCAGACCGGCCTTGCGCACCTGATGCACCTGGCGCTGTACCTGCTGATGATCGGCATGCCGCTCGCCGGCTGGCTGATCCTCAGCGCCGCCGACAAACCGGTGCCGTTCTTCGGCCTGGAGCTGCCGCACCTGATCGGTCCGGACCCGGACCAGGCCAAGTTCATCAAAGGCTGGCATGAACGCGTGGGCAGCTGGGGCTACTGGCTGATCGGCCTGCACGCGGTGGCCGGGCTGTACCACCACTATGTGCAGCGTGACAACACGCTGCTGCGCATGCTGCCCTACAAGTAACCTCGCCGGCCCTGCAGGCCACCGGTATGCACGACGATCAGGCGGGCGCCGGGCGCGAACAGCCCGGCCTCGACCTTATCACGCAATGCCAGCAGGGCCTTGCCGGTGTAAAGGGCTTCAAGCGGTACACCGCTGTGCAGCTCGCACTCGGCGACGAAGGCCAGCAGCTCATCGTCGAATTTGCCGAAACCGCCACGGCAAGCGTCGTGGAGCTGGTAGCCGTGCGCACCGGCCAATGCTACCACCGCGTCCGGCACACCATGATCCCTGGGCACAGCCAGCGCGCCATGGACGGCATGTGCACCCGCCTCGGCCAGTACCAGGCCGGCCAAGGTAGTACCGGTTCCGGCAGCCAGCCACCAGGCATCGTAGCCCGGCCAGCCCAGTGCCGTGATCTGCGCGCGTGCCTGTTCCATGATCAGGGCACAGCCCTGCGCACCGGCCGGCCCGCCGCCGCCTTCAGGAATGCAATGCCAGCCTGGGTAGCGTGCCTGCCAGGGCCCCCAGAATCCGGGTTCGTTGCGCGCGCGGTAGCCGCCGTAGCCCAGCCAGTGCAGCTTCATGCCCAGCGCCTGAAGGTCACGCACCGTAGGTGTTTCCTGAGCGTGACCCCGCAGCAGGCCGGCGGTGGCGAAGCCGAAGCGCTTGCCGGCGGCGGCCAGGGCGTGCAGGTGGTTGGAGTGGTTGCCGCCGAGGCTGATCAGGCCCGGGGCTTTACTGACGCTGGCTTGCTGCAGGTGATTGCGAAGCTTGAACCACTTGTTGCCGCTGACCAGCGGGTCTATCAGGTCCAGCCGCAGGATGGCGGCCTCGACATTGGCAGTCGCCAGCCAAGGCAGGCTCAGGGGTTGCAGGGGCGCTTGAGGGAAGTCGAAAAGCATCGTGCGAGTTTACCAGCGAAATCCTGGGGCTGCTTTGCAGCCCCAGCAATCTCAGAGTTCCGCCGCCAACCTTGAACCTTGGTTGATCGCCCGTTTGGCATCCAGCTCGGCCGCCACATCGGCCCCGCCAATCAGGTGCACCGACTGCCCCTCCGCCACCAGGCCGTCCTGCAGCTCACGCAGCGGGTCCTGCCCGGCGCAGATCACAACGTTGTCCACCGGCAGCACCTGCGGCTCGCCGTCCGCCACGCGAATGTGCAAACCGGCATCGTCGATACCCAGGTACTCGACGCTGTTCAGCATCTGCACCCGCTTGTTCTTCAACCCGGTGCGGTGAATCCAGCCGGTCGTCTTGCCCAGGCCATCACCCACCTTGGACTTCTTGCGCTGCAACAGGTAGACCTGGCGCGCCGGGGCATGCGGCTCGGCCTTGACCCCGGCCACGCCACCCCGCGCCTCCAGATGGGTATCGATGCCCCACTCCTTCCAGAACGCCTCACGGTCCTGGCTGGTGGCCACGCCCTCGTGCACCAGGTACTCGGACACATCGAAACCGATGCCACCCGCACCAATCACCGCAACCGCCTTGCCCACCGGCTTGCGTTCAAGCAGCACGTCCAGGTAGCTGAGCACCTTGGCATGCTCGACACCTGGGATGGCCGGGGTACGCGGTGCGATGCCAGTGGCCAGGATGATTTCGTCGTAGCCGCCGCTCACCAACGCCTGTACGTCGACACGGGTATTCAGGCGCAGGTCCACGCCCGTGTTTTTCACTTTGTTGCGGAAATAGCGCAGGGTTTCGAAGAACTCCTCCTTGCCCGGCACCCGCTTGGCCACGTTGAACTGGCCGCCGATTTCGCTGGCGGCGTCAAACAGCGTCACCGCATGGCCACGCTCGGCTGCCACGGTGGCCGCAGCCAAACCGGCGGGGCCGGCGCCAACCACGGCAATGCGCTTCACTGCCCGTACTGGCAGGTAGTTGAGCTCGGTTTCGTGGCACGCACGCGGGTTGACCAGGCAGCTGGTCAGCTTGCCGCCAAAAGTATGGTCCAGGCAGGCCTGGTTGCAGCCGATGCAGGTATTGATCTCGTCGGCGCGGCCAGCCGCTGCCTTGTTGACGAAGTCCGGGTCGGCCAGGAACGGCCGTGCCATCGAGACCATGTCGGCATCGCCTTCGGCCAATACGGCTTCAGCCACTTCTGGCGTATTGATACGGTTGGTGGTGATCAACGGAATGCTCACCACGCCACGCAGCTTGGCGGTGACCTTGCTGAATGCCGCACGCGGCACCTTGGTGGCAATGGTCGGGATACGCGCTTCGTGCCAGCCGATGCCGGTGTTGATCAAGGTCGCGCCGGCCTGCTCGATGGCCTTGGCCAGCAGCTCGATCTCGTCCCAGCTGCTGCCACCCTCGACCAAATCGAGCATCGACAGGCGGAAGATGATGATGAAATTCGGCCCTACCGCGCCGCGCACCCGGCTGACGATTTCCACCGCCAGGCGCATGCGGTTTTCGTAGCTGCCGCCCCAGCGGTCGGTGCGGTGGTTGGTATGGGCAGCCAGGAACTGATTGATGAAGTAGCCTTCCGAACCCATGATCTCGACGCCGTCGTAGCCGGCGCGCTGGGCCAGCGCCGCGCAATTGACGAAGTCGGCGATCTGTTTCTGGATGCCCTCCTCGTCCAGCTCTTTGGGCTTGAACGGGTTGATCGGCGCCTGGATTGCGCTAGGTGCCACCTGCCGTGGGCTGTAGGCGTAGCGCCCGGCATGCAGGATTTGCAGGCACACCTTGCCACCGGCGGCGTGCACCGCTTCGGTGACGATCCGGTGCTTGTCGGCTTCTTCCTCGGTGCTGAGCTTGGCCGCGCCGGAATACACCCCGCCTTCATCGTTGGGCGCAATGCCGCCAGTGACCATCAGGCCGACGCCGCCGCGAGCGCGCTCGGCAAAGTACGCGGCCATGCGCTCGAAGCCGCCAGGGCGCTCTTCGAGGCCGGTGTGCATGGAGCCCATCAAGGTGCGGTTGCGCAAAGTGGTGAAGCCCAGGTCGAGCGGAGCGAGCAGGTGCGGGTAGCGGTCGGCGGCCATGGAAGGTCCCCTGGTGGCGTGATCACGGTATGCGGGCACCTCACTGGTCGGCGGGGCCCGTCGTTTGTCTGTCAGCGACGTTAAACAGCCGTTTGAATTGGCTCAATGATCGAAACTGACAAGTTACTGATCCTGGTGAACGCGACGCCCTATCATTTTTGCCAGTTGAAGGATTGGCCGGAGTTTTCATAATGGAGACAAATCAACGTCTCCCTCAGTCTACGAGCACCAGACATGAATCGGTCGCCAAAGCGCTCTCTCTTCTTCTACCAAGATGACAAACTCCTTACCAGGCTGCAGGGTGACGAGCCTTGCAGCCTGTTTCGCATGGGTGACATTACGCTGGCAGAGCGCAACGTCAAAGGTACGGCCTCTACCCTGCTTACATCCGATATAAAAGGCTCCACCTTCGGCACCGCGCAGGCCAGTGCAAACCATAGCCATGCGTATACGCCTTATGGTTTTTGCACAGAACTCTATTCACTGCTCGGCTTCAATGGTGAGTACTTTGACAGGGTGCTGGGTGACTATGTACCCCACAGCTATCGTATTTATAATTCCCGATTGATGCGATTCCACTCAACTGATGACCTAAGTCCCTTTCTGAAAGGTGGCCTGAATCCTTACACGTTCTGCTCAGGCGACCCCATTAACTATAGCGACCCGACCGGCCACGCGCCAATATCCAATTCCCATATTCAATCCGTTACCTACATACAAACCTCAAAGACCAAGATTTCCTTCCAAGGCCCTGAAGACGCTAGATTTCATGTAACCACCAAAAAAATAGCAAACCATGCGGTATTCGACGTTTTTACAGATAAAAATCGAACGACTACCGTACCAGTCCTGGAAAATCAATACCGAGAGTATACAAAAAACCAACGCTTCATCACCAACTTCCACGAGCTAAAAAAAACACCTGAGGGTAGAACAATCATTAGAAATCAGTATTTACAGCACGCGGCAAAATCTCTTGATGACGAGGGCAGGCCGACCAGAGATTTTTACACTTTTTCTCCCAAGCCATTAGTGCAAGACGCGCAGAATACCAACGCTTACATTGTCAGCACCGCCGAGAGATTATTAAAAAAAGCGCTAGACCCGAAAGATGAAACCGCTGATATCAGAAGCTTCACAAGCGGCAGTGGAAATTCACGTCGCCACAGCATATAAACATATGCTTCAACCCCTGCTTTCAAATCAAGCCAGGAGAACAGACGCCGCCCTTTTTTCACTACAGCATGTATGATAAGTTCATGCCTCAGCTTTAGATAAAAACCAAAGCCTCATGCGAAAACTCCTGGCAAGCGCCTTGGCGCTGGTGATGATTGCCGCCCTTTGCGGCTACGGCTTCTGGACCCAGCAGCGCCCGGAAGGCCACTACCTTTCCGACCTGCGCATCGAGCTGGCACTCAACCATGGCGTACCGGGCGAGCACGGCAACCTGCTTGGCGTCGAGCCGCTGCTGTACCCGGGCGACTACCAGAACCTGCAACGCCTTCACCGCAAGCTGGCAGCCTATCTGGAGCAGGCCCGCGCCCAGGGCCTGGTGAGCCAGCGCACGGTGGTGGTGCTGCCGGAGCACATCGGTACCTGGCTATGGGCTCGCGGGGAAAAGAACGAGCTGTATCAGGTCACGCAAAGCCGCGAGGCCTTGCAATGGCTGGAGCTGAGCAACCCGCTGCGTTACGGCCTGGCCATGCTGCGTGCCGACGGCGACGATTGGCGCGCGGATGCACACCTGCGCATGAAGGCCGAGCAGATGGCCGCGGACTACCAACAGCTGTTCGGCGGGCTGGCCAAGGAGTTTGGCGTTACCCTGGTGGCTGGCTCCATCGTGCTGCCTGCGCCTTACGTGAAACAGGGCGTGCTGCACGCCGGCAGTGGCCCGCTGTTCAATAGCAGCCTGGTGTTTGCCGGTGATGGCTCACTGCTGGGCCAGCCACAGCGCCAGCAGTTCCCCGACAGTGAAATGCGCCGCTATGTCCACGATGGCCGCCAACAACCCCTGCAAGTGGTGCAAACCCCTGCCGGGCGCCTGGGTGTACTGGTTGGCAGTGACAGCTGGTACCCGGAAAACCATCAGCAACTGGCACAACAAGCGGTACAACTGATCGCCAACCCGGTATTCCTCAGCGGCAAGGGCAGTTGGGAAGCGCCATGGCGTGGTAATCGCCACCAGGAGGCCAGCGCCGGGCTGCCCCTGCAACGTGGCGAAGTCAGCGAACAGAGCGCCTGGCAACGCCTGACCGAGGCCGCAGGGGCCAGCGTCAGCAGCATGAGCGTGTTCATGCGCGGGCAGTTCTGGGAACAGGCCAGCGACGGCCAGGGCTTTGCCCGCCAGTCGGGTGAGTTGCTGGCGGGTACCCCCACCCATGGCGCTCGCCTGCTGAACCTGTGGCTATAGGCCCATGGCCCGCCCCCGTGTACGCCTGGGCGACCTTTCGGTAGGCTTTGTCCAGCCGCTGACCGAAGCCCTGCGCGAACTGGGGCACGAGCCTGAGCCTCTGCTGCGCCGCTATGGCCTGGATGCACCCCGCCTCGCAGAAGCCGGCGGGCGCTTGTCGATCCCCCGTTACATGCACCTGGGCCACGCCGCCATCGAGCTGTGCGGTGAGGCCGCGCTGGGCCTGCACATGGGGCGCCTGAGCCGACTGGCGCATGCCGGCCTGGCCGGGGTCACCGCCGCCCAGGCGCCGACCCTGGGCGATGCGGCGCGCACCCTGCTGCGCTTCGAGCCACTGTACGCGGCCAACTACCGTGGCCATTCCAGCTTCGAGGAAGATGCCCAGGGCGCCTGGTTGCGCTTCTACTCCATCAGCCCCTACAACGCCTACAACCGCTTTGTGGTCGATTCACTGCTTGCCGGCTGGCTGGCGCAGCTGGCCGATCTGGCTGGCACAACGGTGCAGGCCGAGCGCCTGGACATCGAATTTTCCGCGCCTCCCTATGCGGCGCGCTATCAGCCGCTGTGCAGCGCACCCGTACAGTTCGCGGCCGAGGGCAACCAGCTGCGTCTGAGCCGCGCCACACTGCAGCTGGCCAACCCCAGGCACTGCCCGAGCACCTGGCAGCACCTGCTGCAGCTGTGTGAGGCGCAAATGCAACAGCTTACGCGGGTGCGCAGCCTGGGTGAGCGCATTACTCATCTGCTGGGCCCGCTGCTCAATGGCGGCCGTGAACCGGACCTGGAAGAAGTGGCGCTGCACTTGCAGTTGCCCACCTGGACCCTGCGCCGCAAGCTGGCCGAGGAAGGCACGCGCTTTCGCGACTTGCTCAATGAAACGCGGCGCGACCTGGCCGAGACCTATATCCGTGACACGGAGCTGGCCTTTGGCGAGATTGCCTATCTGTTGGGGTTTGCTTCGGCCGAGGCCTTCCAGCGCGCGTTCAAGCGCTGGACGGGCCTAACGCCGGGGGAGTTCCGCCGCAGCCAGCGGCGGGCGGGCTAAAGCTCGGTAGCGTCTTCAGCCGGTTCCGGGGTGTCCAGTTCGTAAGCCTGGGTTTCGAGTAGTTCTTCCTGGTATTCATCCATCGCCCTGCGTCCTCTTTGCTCGTTTTGTCTTCGTAGGTATCACCTTCAGCCTAGGCAGGTGGGATGAAGAGATGATGACAAGCTTATGAGTGGTAAACGTAGCAGGTGTTCAGGAAGTTATCGCGGGGTGTCTGTAACAGGGAATGTTTACAGCCCGTACCGGCCTCTTCGCGGGTAAAACCCGCTCCCACAGGTACTGCACCGATCTCAAATTCTGTGCAGTACCTGTGGGAGCGGGTTTACCCGCGAAGAGGCCGGTACAGGCAAACAGTCAAAGGGAAGGCGATGCGGCCTCGGCAGGCTGGGCTTCGGGCTGCACCTGAATCGGCGCCGCTTCGGCCGGCGGCGCGACAGGCTGCGAGCCCTGGCTGTCATTCACCACCGGTGCCGCTGCTGCTTCACTGGCCGGGGCAACGGCCGTAGCCGCTGGTGCAACTTGCGCCACAGGTACGGCTTCCGGAGCCGGGGCAGGTGCCACCGGGTTCGCAGCTGCCTGCTCCGGCAGCCCCAGTTCCACCGCGGGTTTCTGCACCTTGGGCGCCTCGACCTTGGCCTCTTCGACCTTCTTCGGCTTGGGCTTGGGCAGGTAGCTCTCTACCAGGGCGAAATACCGGTCATAGAACTGCGCCGCCGTCACCGTTTCGCTGGCCACCTTGACCATCGAGTCGTCGCTGGAGCCGATCGGCATCGATACCGAACCCAGCACGCCCACGCCAAGGCTGGCGGAGGTGTTGGACTTTTTCAGCGCGTAACGGTCCTGCAGGGCGTTGGCGAACAGGGTCGAACGCTGCTCGTCGCTCACATCCGGCGCGCAGGTCACGTTGAAGCTGATCTGCAGGTGGTTCTCGCTGTTCTGCTGGAAGCTCTTGTTGCCCACCACCTGGTTGGCGCCGCTGTTGGTGATGATGTAGCCCTGGCTGAGCAAGGCACGCCGGGCGGCCTCGCAGGAGCCGGCATCGCTCACCGGAAAACTGCGCGAGAAGGTACCCGAGTCATCGAAGTTCTCGTGCTCGTACACGGCGGTTTTTTTCGAGGAACAACCTGCCACCCCCGCCAGCACCAGGGCCAGCCCGAGCGCACCAAAGACGGAAGATCTGGTCATTGCGAATTCCGGGTAAGTCGAGAAGGTGCCTATTGTGCAACACAGCAGGCAGGCACAGGAACCACTGGTCGGTGAAGAGTCTGTCAGGTTGGTGTAAATCTGGGTAAAGCCGAGGGTTTCCAGCCGTAGAAACAAAAAAAGCGACCCGAAGGTCGCTTTTTTCGTGCTTCAAGGCGTTCAAGGGGCCTTGAGGCTAAGATGGCGCAGCGGACGGGACTCGAACCCGCGACCCCCGGCGTGACAGGCCGGTATTCTAACCGACTGAACTACCGCTGCGTATCATCCGGGCTTGCGCCCGATTGAAACCTGGGTCTACCCTTCCGGCGCAATGGCCTCAGGGCAGGCACAAAAAAAGCGACAACAGGATCGCTTCTTTTGTGTTTGCTTCAAGGTGTTCTAGGGACCTTGAAACGAAGATGGCGCAGCGGACGGGACTCGAACCCGCGACCCCCGGCGTGACAGGCCGGTATTCTAACCGACTGAACTACCGCTGCGTATCGTTCAGGCTTGCGCCTGATTGAAACTGGGATCAGCCAAAGGCATTTTGCCTTGTGGCTTCAGACCGGTGCATGGCACCCATCTGTTACTGAAAAATGGCGCAGCGGACGGGACTCGAACCCGCGACCCCCGGCGTGACAGGCCGGTATTCTAACCGACTGAACTACCGCTGCGCAGTGCGTTCCTCTCTGGCTATCGGCTTCTTGCGAGACCTTTGCACCAGGAACTTCTCAGGAAGTGGTGGGTGATGACGGGATCGAACCGCCGACCCTCTGCTTGTAAGGCAGATGCTCTCCCGGCTGAGCTAATCACCCTCGCGATGTTGCTTGTTGCGTTTGCTTCTCTGAGGCCGCGAAATTTACGCAGGTGGCGAAGCTAAGTCAATAGCCCCATTGAATTTTTTTCAAAAAAAGCAAAAACAGAAAAGGGACCTTTCGGTCCCCTTCCCTTACAGCGCCGAGCTCAGGTGTAGATCATCTTACGGGTCATGCCGCCATCGACCACAAACTCCTGACCGGTGACAAACGCCGCCTGGCGCGACAACAGCCAGGCAACCATCGCCGCCACATCTTCCACGGTGCCTACCCTGCCCGTCGGGTGCTGGGCATGGTCGGCCTCGGTCAACGGCTCGGCACGACGCTGCGACGGGTCACGGGCATCGATCCAGCCCGGGCTCACTGCATTTACACGAATTTCCGGGCCCAGGCTCATGGCCAGGGCATGGGTCAAGGCCACCAGGCCGCCCTTGCTCGCTGCGTAGGCCTCGGTGTCGGGCTCGGACTGCCGCGCCCGGGTAGAAGTGAGGTTGACGATGGCCCCGTTGTGCGCACGCAGGTAAGGCGCACAATGCTTGGCCAGCAGCATCGGGCCATTGAGGTTAACCGCCAACACCCGGTTCCACTGTGACAGGCTCAGGCTTTCCAGCGTCTGGTTGTGCGGGTTGGCGATGGCGGCATTGCACACCAGCGCGTCCAGCCGACCGAACTGCCCAAGCACTTCGGACACCCCGGCAATGACCTGGGCCTCGTCGGCGACGTCCATGGTGATGAACCAGGCGTTGTCGCCCAAGGCCTTGGCCACTTTGCCGCCACGCTGTCGGTCCAGGTCGCTCAGCACCACCTGCCAGCCTTCACAGATCAGCCATGCGGCAATGCCCAGGCCGATGCCGCGCGCGGCACCGGTGACCAAGGCTACCCGGCCATTCTGGCCCGGGGTACTGCCGCGGATTTCCATCACAGTGCGGCCAGCCCGCGTGCAAGGTCAGCCTGCAGGTCAGCCACATCTTCCAGGCCCACGGCAACGCGGATCAGGCTGTCGCGGATACCGGCGGCTTCACGCTCCTGCGCCGACAGGCGGCCGTGGGAGGTGGTGGCCGGGTGGGCGATGGTGGTCTTGCTGTCACCCAGGTTGGTGGTTATGGAAATCACCCGGGTGGCGTCGATGAAGCGCCAGGCGCCCTCTTTACCGCCCTTGACCTCGAAGCTCACCACCGCACCAAAGCCACTCATCTGGCGCTTGGCCAGTTCGTGCTGCGGGTGGCTGGGCAGGCCGGCGTAATGCACCTTCTCCACGCCGTCCTGCTGCTCCAGCCATTCGGCCAGGGCCTGGGCGCTTTCGCAGTGGGCACGCATGCGCAGGCGCAAGGTTTCCAGGCCCTTGGTGAAGATCCAGGCATTGAACGGGCTGAGCGTCGGGCCTGCAGTACGCAGGAAGCCCACCACTTCTTTCATCTGTTCGGCACGGCCGGCAACCACGCCCCCCATGCAACGGCCCTGGCCGTCGATGAACTTGGTGGCCGAGTGGAACACGATGTCGGCACCCAGCTTCAGTGGCTGCTGCAGCGCCGGGGTGCTAAAGCAGTTGTCCACCACCAGCATGGCACCGCGCGCATGGGCGATTTCACTGAGCGCGGTGATATCAACCAGCTCGGCCAGCGGGTTGGACGGCGACTCGACGATCAGCAGCTTGGTATTGGCCTTGATGGCCTTTTCCCAGCCGCCGAGGTCGACCAGTGGCACGTAGTCCACCTGCACGCCAAAACGCTTGAAGTACTTCTCGAACAGGCTGATGGTCGAGCCGAACACGCTCTGCGACACCAGCACGTGGTCACCGGCGCTGCACAGCGACATCACCACGGCCAGGATGGCTGCCATGCCAGTGGAGGTGCCCACGGCCTGCTCGGCGCCTTCCATGGCCGCCAGACGCTCCTCGAAGGCACGCACCGACGGGTTGGTGTAACGCGAATAGACGTTGCCCGGCGTTTCACCGGCAAAGCGCGCGGCCGCGTCGGCGGCCGTGCGGAACACGTAGCTGGAGGTCAGGAACAGCGCTTCGCTGTGCTCGCCCTCGGGTGTACGGTGTTGACCGGCGCGCACCGCCAGGGTGTCGAAACCGACACCCTCGAGGTCGCTGTCCAGTCGCCCGGCATCCCATTGATCCGTCATGCCGTCGCTCCCTGAATCAGTTGTTGTAGAGGTCGATGATCGCGCTGACGGCCTGGTTCTTGACCTTGGCCAGGTCATTACGGGCCTGCTCGATACGCTCGAGGTAGGCATCGTCGATATCGCCGGTGACGTACTCACCGTTGAACACCGCGCAATCGAAGTGATCGATCTTGATCTTGCCGCCACCGACCGAGTCGATCAGGTCTGGCAGGTCCTGATAGATCAGCCAGTCGGCGCCAATCAACTCGGCCACTTGTTCGGTGGTACGGTTGTGGGCGATCAGTTCGTGAACACTCGGCATGTCGATGCCGTAGACGTTGGGGTAGCGTACTGCCGGGGCTGCGGAGCAGAAGTAGACATTCTTGGCGCCGGCTTCGCGGGCCATCTGGATGATCTGCTTGCAGGTGGTGCCGCGCACGATCGAGTCGTCCACCAGCATCACGTTCTTGCCGCGGAACTCCAGTTCGATGGCGTTGAGCTTCTGGCGTACCGATTTCTTGCGCGCGGCCTGGCCGGGCATGATGAAGGTACGGCCAATGTAGCGGTTCTTGACGAAGCCTTCGCGGAACTTGACGCCTAGGCGGTTGGCCAGCTCCAGCGCGGCAGTGCGGCTGGTGTCCGGGATCGGGATGACCACGTCGATGTCATGCTCCGGGCGTTCGCGCATGATCTTGTCGGCCAGTTTCTCACCCATGCGCAGACGGGCCTTGTACACCGAAATACCGTCGATGATCGAGTCCGGGCGCGCCAGGTAGACGTGCTCGAAAATGCATGGCTGCAGTTTTGGCGATTCGGCGCACTGCTTGGTGAACAGCTGGCCTTCTTCGGTGATGTACACCGCTTCGCCCGGCGCCAGGTCGCGGATCAGGGTGAAGCCGAGCACGTCCAGGGCCACGCTTTCCGAGGCGATCATGTATTCCACGCCTTCGTCGGTGTGACGCTGGCCGAACACCACCGGACGGATGCCGTGGGGGTCGCGGAAACCGACGATGCCGTACCCGGTGACCATCGCCACCACGGCGTAACCGCCTACGCAGCGGCTGTGCACGTGGGAAACAGCAGCGAACACGTCTTCTTCGGTCGGCTGCAGCTTGCCGCGCACCGCCAGCTCATGGGCGAACACGTTCAGCAGCACTTCCGAGTCGGAGTTGGTGTTGACGTGGCGCAGGTCGGACTCGTAGATCTCCTTGGCCAACTGCTCGACGTTGGTCAGGTTGCCGTTGTGGGCCAGGGTGATGCCATATGGCGAGTTGACGTAGAACGGCTGGGCCTCGGCCGAGGTCGAGCTGCCCGCAGTCGGGTAGCGCACGTGGCCAATGCCCATGCTGCCTACCAGGCGCTGCATGTGGCGCTGCTGGAAGACGTCGCGCACCAGGCCATTATCCTTGCGCAGGAACAACCGGCCGTCATGGCTGGTCACGATACCGGCAGCGTCCTGGCCGCGGTGCTGGAGGACCGTAAGCGCGTCATACAGCGCCTGATTGACGTTCGACTTACCGACGATACCGACGATGCCACACATGCGACGCAACCCCTACTTTGACGAAACTTGAGTGAATAGCGCTCAGGGCCGGGACGGACCGAGCAACTGTTCCTTGAACGGAAGATCAGCCGGAGCGCTGATCAACCCACTGGGCGACCACTGGCCGGTGAAACCCAAAATCAGGTTTTTCGACCAGTCGGCGACCAAGAGAAATTGTGGTATCAGGCGTGATTCCTGCCACCAGGTGTCTTGTTGAACAGGCCCCAGGCTGATCAGGCCGATGGCCACCACTACCAGCAAGGCCCCGCGCGCGGCGCCGAAGGCCATGCCCAGGAAACGATCAGTACCGGACAGCCCGGTCACACGGATCAGCTCACCGACGAGGAAGTTGACCATGGCCCCCACCAGCAAGGTGGCGACGAAAAGAATGGCGCAGCCGGCGATGACGCGCATCGATGGCGTCTGGATATAGCTCTCAAGATACACCGAGAGCGAACCGCCGAACATCCAGGCAACCGCACCGGCAATGATCCAGATGAGCAAAGACAAGGCTTCCTTGACGAAGCCGCGCTTGAGACTGATCAGTGTGGAGACGGCGATGATCGCGATGATCGCCCAATCAACCAAGGTAAATGCCACGGTGCTGCCTGCATACGTTTGAGGCGGCGCATTTTACCAGAGCGACGGGCTGGGAGTAAGCGGAATGTGGGGTGGATTGGTGTTGGGCGATTCGCGGGTAAACCCGTTCCCACAGGGACCGCGCCACAGCATGGTCTGCTCACATCCTGTGGGAACGGGTTTACCCGCGAATGGCCAGCAAGGCCGCTACTGGGTATCAGCTGCGCTCTGGCTGGAAACGCACCACAAAGCCCTTGAGGCTGTTCTGGCGGTTGATGGCGTCGCGCGTGCGCTCGGCTTCGGCCCGCTCGATCAACGGCCCGACATACACCCGGTTCATCCCGCCCGCCGAGCGGATATAGGCGTTGTAGCCCTGACTGCGCAGCGTTTGCTGCAGCTTCTCGGCACCGGCTCGGTTGGACAGGCTGGCCAACTGGATGGACCAGCTGACAGGCAAGCCATTGACGTCGATTTTCGAGGGGGCAGCTGGCTTGGCCACTGCCGTGGCAGGTGCCGGGGTGGCCGCCGGCCTGGGCTCGACCTTGGGTGCCGGGACCTGCGGCTTGGCCGGCTGAACCTGCGCCTGGGTCTGCGGCGATGGAGTAATTGGCTGGCTGGGTGTAGCGGCCGGCGCAGTGGACTCGTCGACCACCACCGGTGGCTGCTGCGGCTCTTCAGGAATGACCTGCGGCTCCGGCACGGCGACCGGGTCCACTTTCACTTCCGGCAGGCTTGGCATGGCCGGTGCCTGCGGGGCTTCGACGTGCACCTGGCGCATCTCGTCCTCGCGGGTGAACAGCATCGGCAGGAAAATAACCGCCAGCGCCACCAGCACCAGCGCACCCACCATGCGCTGTTTCATCCCTTTATCCAGCACTGCCATCTACTCCACCCTCCTGGGCGTGCCGCTCCAGCCACTCCAGCGCCTGGGCAACACAGAAAAACGAACCGAACAGCAAGATCTGATCATCCGCCGTCGCCTGCGCGCATTGCCCTTCAAGGGCGGCATCGACGCTGACATAAGACTTCACCGCAGCACCGAGGTTCGTCAAGGCCGTGGCCAGTTCCGCAGCCGGGCGGCTGCGGGGGGTATCCAGGGGCGCCACGGCCCAGTCGTCGACCAGGCCCTGCAGCGGCGCCACAACGCCGTCCAGGTCCTTGTCGGCGAGCAGGCCGAACACCGCCAGGCGACGCCCTTTGAGCGGTCGGGCCGCCAGGCGCCGAGCCAGGTACTCCGCTGCATGGGGGTTGTGCCCCACATCCAGCAGCAGCTCCACCGGCTTGCCCTGCCAGTTCAGCAGGCGGCGGTCGAGGCGGCCGGTGATACGGGTCGCCAGCAGTGCCTGGCGCACCTGCGCGGCATCCCACGGCAGCCCCATCAGCAGGTAAGCCTGCAGGGCCAGCGTGGCGTTTTCCATGGGCAGGTCAAGCAAAGGCAGGTCACGCAGTTCTACCTGCGCACCATCAGCCGCCGTACCGCGCCAGCTCCAGTTGCCATCGGCACTGGCCAGATCGAAGTCACGACCGCGCAGGAACAGCGGCGCTGCCAGTTCGGCAGCCTTGTCCAGCAACGGCTTCGGCGGGTCCAGGTCACCACACAGGGCCGGCTTGCCCGCGCGGAAGATGCCGGCCTTCTCGAAGGCCACAAGCTCGCGAGTATCGCCCAGGTAATCGACATGGTCGACGCCGATACTGGTCACCAGGGCCAGGTCGGCATCCACCATGTTCACGGTGTCCAGGCGGCCACCAAGGCCCACTTCCAGCACCACGGCATCCAGCTGCGACTGGTAGAACAACCAGAACGCGGCCAGCGTGCCCATCTCGAAGTAGGTCAGGGAAATTTCGCCCCGCGCCGCCTCGACGGCGGCAAAGGCTTCGCACAGGCGCTCATCACTGGCCTCTTGGCCATCGATCACTACCCGCTCGTTGTAACGCAACAGGTGCGGCGAGCTGTACACGCCGACCTTGAGCCCCTGGGCGCGCAGCAGCGAGGCCACGAAGGCGCAGGTCGAGCCCTTGCCGTTGGTGCCGGTCACCGTCACTACGCGTGGCGCCAGCTTGCCCAGCGCCAGCCGGGCAAGCACCTTCTGCGACCGCTCCAGGCCCATGTCGATGGCCGAGGGGTGCAACTGCTCGAGGTAGGCGAGCCATTCGCCCAGGGATCGTTGTTTCATCACGCGACGGCAGCCGCCTCACGCGCTTGCTCCGGGGTTTCCTGGCCGGTCATCTGCGCCAGCAGGCGGGCCAGGCGCGGGCGCAGTTCGCCACGGGAGATGATCAGGTCGATAGCACCGTGCTCAAGCAGGAACTCGCTGCGCTGGAAGCCTTCTGGCAGCTTCTCGCGTACGGTCTGCTCGATCACACGTGGGCCAGCGAAGCCGATCAGGGCCTTTGGCTCACCGACGATGACGTCGCCGAGCATCGCCAGGCTGGCGGAAACGCCGCCGTATACCGGGTCGGTCAGCACCGAGATGAACGGGATGCCTTCTTCGCGCAGGCGCGCCAGCACGGCCGAAGTCTTGGCCATCTGCATCAGCGAGATCAGCGCTTCCTGCATGCGCGCACCACCCGAAGCGGAGAAGCAGACCATTGGGCAGCGGTGTTCCAGGGCGTAGTTGGCCGCACGCACGAAGCGCTCGCCGACAATGGCCCCCATGGAGCCGCCCATGAACGAGAATTCGAAGGCGCTGACCACGATCGGCATGCCCATCAGGGTGCCGCTCATGGAGATCAGCGCGTCCTTTTCGCCGGTCTGCTTCTGGGCGCCGGTCAGGCGGTCCTTGTACTTCTTGCCGTCACGGAACTTGAGGCGGTCGACCGGCTCCAGGTCGGCACCCAGTTCGGCACGGCCTTCCGCGTCGAGGAAGATATCGATGCGCGCACGTGCGCCGATGCGCATGTGGTGGTTGCACTTGGGGCAGACATCCAGGGTCTTTTCCAGCTCCGGACGATACAGCACGGCCTCGCAGGACGGGCACTTGTGCCACAGGCCCTCAGGCACCGAGCTCTTCTTCACCTCGGAACGCATGATCGAAGGGATCAGTTTGTCGACTAACCAGTTGCTCATGCTTTCTTTCTCCAGTATTGGCAAGCGGGGGTCGGCTTCACCGGCCCTGCCCTGCCCTTGAGCTCAAAATCTTTTATGAAACGATGATGGACCGGCCGCCGGGGCTTCCAGCGTGCCACTCCACCGCTAATGTGTTGTTGTGCCGCCACCGGCGGCTGCCCCGCAGGGCTGCGAAAGCTATGGACGATGGCGCGCAGCCAGCCGTCACATCTGCCATCACGCCTGTTTCACCGCCTGCATGAAGGCCTCGATCTTCGCCGCGTCCTTGATGCCCTTGGCCTGTTCGACGCCACCGCTGACATCCACCGCATAAGGCCGCACCTGGGCAATCGCCTGGCCGACGTTATCGGCCGACAGCCCGCCCGCCAGGATGATGGGCTTGCTCAGGTGTGCCGGCACCAGTGACCAGTCGAACGCTTCACCGGTTCCCCCGGGTACGCCTGCCACGTAGGTGTCCAGCAATATGCCGCGGGCCCCTGCGTAAAGCTGGCAGGCCGCTTCCAGGTCATCGCCCGGGCGCACACGCAGGGCCTTTATCCAGGGGCGGTGGTAGCCTTCGCAGTCTTGCGGGGTTTCATCGCCGTGGAACTGTAGCAGGTCCAGCGGAACCACTTCGAGGATCTCGTTCAGCTCGCAACGCGAAGCGTTGACAAACAGCCCGACCGTGGTCACGAACGGTGGCAACTCGGCAATGATCGCCCGTGCCTGTCGCACGTCCACGGCCCGCGGGCTTTTGGCATAGAAGACAAAGCCGATGGCATCGGCACCCGCTTCGGCAGCGGCCAGTGCGTCTTCGATACGGGTAATCCCGCAGATCTTGCTGCGAACATTGCTCATGGACAGCGAACCCTGATTGTTACGGTGAAAGGCCGGATGTTAGCAAATGGCTTTTCGTCCGTCAGTCTGCCAACGCTTCGTAGCCGGTCAAAAAGTGTGGGCCGATGTAACGCTGGGGCAGCACATATTCCTCGGGGTACTCCACCTTGACCAGGTAAAGCCCGTACGGATGGGCGGTGACCCCGGCTTCACGGCGGTCGCGCCCTTCCAGCACTTCACGCGCCCAGGTGACCGGGCGCTCGCCGGCGCCGATGGCTGTCAGCACACCGACAATGTTACGCACCATGTGGTGCAGGAAGGCGGTGGCGCGCACGTCCAGCACGATCATCTGGCCATGGCGGGTAACGCGCAGGTGATAGATGTGCTTGATCGGCGACTTGGCCTGGCACTGGCTGGCGCGGAAGGCGCTGAAGTCGTGGGTGCCAAGCAGGAACTGCGCCGCTTCGGCCATGCGCTCGACATCCAGCGGGCGGTGGTTCCAGGTCACTTCCTCGGCCAGGTGCGCCGGGCGGATCGGGTCGTTGTAGATGACGTAGCGGTAGCGCCGGGCACACGCCTTGAAGCGGGCATGGAAGTCGGCCGGCATCGGCCGCGACCAGACCACGCTGATGTCGTGCGGCAGGTTGAAGTTGGTGCCCAGGGTCCAGGCGCGCTCGTCGCGTACGGCGCGGGTATCGAAATGCACGATCTGCCCGCAGCCATGCACGCCGGCATCGGTACGCCCGGCGCAGATCACCGAAATCGGTTCGTTGGCGACCTTGGACAACGCTTGTTCCAGCGCTTGCTGCACACTGGGCACTCCACTGGCCTGACGCTGCCAGCCGCGATAGCGGGCGCCCTTGTATTCCACGCCCAGGGCGATTCGGGAGTAGCCTTCGGCCGCGGATTCGGCGGCAGCGGTGTCGATGATGTCCAAGCGCATGAAACCTGTGGGGTGTACGGAATGGCGGGGATTATAACGACAACGGCAGCCTTGTAGGGCTGCCATTGGAGGTGTGTAGCGCTTGCGGGCGTCTTCGCGGGCGCGCCCGCTCCCACAGGTTACTCACAAGGTCGAAGACTTGTGGAGACCCTGTGGGAGCGGGCAAGCCCGCGAAGAGGCCTGCCCTGCTTGCATCAGACCAGGCGAGAGAGCATGTCCTCGGCTTCCTGGCGCTGGGTGTCGTCGCCGTCCTTGACCACTTCATCAAGGATGTCGCGCGCGCCCTGGTTGTCGCCCATGTCGATGTAGGCGCGGGCCAGGTCGAGCTTGGTGGCTACTTCGTCACTGCCGGAGAAGAAGTCGAAGTCCAGGTCGTCCAAGGGCTCGGGCTCAGGTTGCGCAACCGCGTCCTCGCTGGTGAAGTGTGGCTCCAGCGATGGCGATTCGAGGCTCTGCGACAGCTTGTCCAGCTCGGCGTTGACGTCGTCCAGCTCCGAGGCAAAGCTTTTGGCGGCCGGCGAATCGTCGTCCAGCGACAGCGACAGGTCGAAGTCCGACGGCATGTCGAACTCGGAAACCGGGTCAAACTCCGGCACGCTGTCGAAGGCAGCCAGTTCGGCGGCGATGTCCACGGGGGCCTCTTCCACCGCTTGCGGGGCGGCCGGGGCAACCGGCTCAGTGACATCGAGGTCGAAATCGGACAGGTCCACCGCAGGCTGTGGCTCTGCCTGGGCCAGCATGGCCTCGAAATCAGCGTCGGCGTCGGCTTGCAGTTCGGCATCCACGGCAAACGGCTGCTCTTCTGGCTGAGCCTCTTCCAGCGCTGGCTCATCCAGCACAGGCTCGGCAATTACCAGCTCGTCGGGTACAGGTTCCTGTGCCGCCGGCTCGTCCAGCAACGGCGCTGCCAGCGGATCTTCTTCCGGCAGGTCTTCACCCAGGCTCAGGTCAAAGTCGCTGTCCAGGTCCGGCTCATCCAGACCCGGTGCATCAAGGATTGGCACTTCTTCGAAGGCGTCCAGCTCGGCTTCAGGCTCTGCTTGCGCCAAAGCCTCCGGCTCAGCGTCCGCCCCTGGCTCGAACTCAGGCACCTCGTCAGGCACCACATCGGCAACCACCGGCGCCTCAGGCTCGTCGTGCAGCAGCTCCTGCACGTACTGCTCATCCATTTCGGCAGCCAGTGCCGCCGCACCCAGGCCGGCCGCGGCCAGGCCAAGCATGGCCGGGTAGCGCTCTTTCAGGTCGGCAACCTGGGCAGTGTTCTGCTCGCTGGCCGGCAGCTTGCGCTCCTGTTCGGCAAACGCGCTCTGGTCACCCTGGCGGGCGTACACATCCATCAGTTTCAGGCGCAGGTCGTCACGCTCTGGCGCGGCGGCCACAGCGGGCTCCAGCAGCTCGGTGGCGCGGTTCAGGCGGCCCTCGGCCAGGCATTGGTCGACTTCGGCCAACAGCGCGGCGTGCGGATGTGCGTACGGCTCGGGCTCGAGTTCTGCCTCGGCGGCTGGCGCTGCCACTTTCTCCGCAGCAACGGCAGCGGCAGCCGAAGCTGCGACCACGGCTGGCGACAAGGTCACGCTCGGCTCCGAGACTTCGACGCCGTCGAGGCTCTCGGTATCAGTGTCAAAACCTGGGGCTTGCTCTTCTTCCAGCGCCCGCGCCATGCGCAGGTGCTTTTCAGCTTCTTGCTGGGCCTTGCGCTTGCGCGCCAGCAACCACAGCAGCAACGCCAGCACCAGAATGCTGGAGCCGGCAATCAACCCAAGCAGCCACGGGTTGCCCAGGACCTGGTCGAGTGCACTGTTCGGCTGGGTGGCTGGCGCAGGCTTGGCGGCCGGCACCGGCTTGGGCGCGGTATCGGCGGCAGCAGGTGCCGGCTTGACCACCGGCTGGGCTGCCGCTGCTGGCTGCGCCGGCGTTGCAGCAGCCACTGCCGGGGCGGCTGCACCCTGGGCTTCAAGGCGCGCCAGCTGGTCGTTCTTCAGCTCGATCAGACGCTGCAGCTTGTCCAGCTGGCTCTGCAGGTCGGTCATGCGGCTTTTCAGTTCGTCGTTGTCGCGGCGGCTGGTGTCCAGGCTTTCCTGGGCCACGGCCAGCTTGTCGTTGAGTGCCTTGGCCTGGCCGGCACCGGTCTGGTTACCCGGGCTTACCAGGCGCAGGTTGTCACCCTGGGCGATGCGCGCCGGGGCAGCTTCGGCGGCGCCACGGCGGGTAGCGTCGAGCTGGCGGGCACGCGGGCCCAGGCGGCGGCCTTCACGCCAGGCGGCATACTGTTCGGCCACCTCGCTGTTTGCCTCGCCCTGGGCAATGTTCTGGATCTGCTGCTGGTCGGGCAGGCGCAGTACCTGGCCAACCTTCAGCTGGTTGATGTTGTTGCCGATGAAGGCGTCGGGGTTCAGCGCCTGGATCGCGATCATGGTCTGCTGGATCGAGCCACCCTGGGTGTTGCGCGCAGCAATCTGCCACAGGGTGTCGCGGCGCTGGGTGGTGTAGCTGCTGGCACCGGTTGTGGCCGGTGTGACATTGCCTGCTGCTGGCTTGTCGCCCTGGGCCTTGGCCTGGTCGAGCAGCACGCTGTAGTCGCGCAGCAGGCGGCCCTGCGGCCACATCACCTGGACCAGGAACTTGACCACTGGCCCCGGCAGCGGCTGGCTGGAGGTAACCCGCAGCACGCTCTTGCCGTTGGGGTTGATCACCGGTGTGAAGGTCAGGTCTTCGAGGTAGGTCGGAAACGCCACCCCGGCCTTGCTGAACTCTTCCGGTGGCGCCAGGCTTGGCGCCACTTCGGCGGCCTTGAGGTCGCGCACGTCGAGCAATTCGATCTCGGCGTCCAGCGGCTGATTCTGTGCCGACTTCAGGGTCAGCTCCCCCAGGCCCAGCGCATTCGCCATGCCAGACGACAGCGCGGATGCTGCAGCCATGGCCAGAACCAGTTTGCGAATTCGAAGCATGACCTCTTCCCTTGTATGAATCGTCCCGAAACCTGCAAGCAGAGCAGGACAAAAGTGCTCGCCAGTATCTTTTACGGCATCTGTTTAATCAACAATTGTGCCACTTGCACGGCGTTGAGCGCGGCGCCTTTGCGCACGTTGTCGGTGGTCAGCCAGAGGTTGAGCTGCTGGTCTTCATCAACACCGTGACGTACACGACCAACATAGACCACGTCTTGGCCCACTGCGTCACCGACCGGGGTCGGATAATCATCACGTTCCACCAGCTCGACACTATCAGCTGCCTCCAGTGCCTGGTTGACCGCTGCCAGGTCGACCGGGCGACGGCTCTGCACGGCCACACTGAAGCTATCGCCGAAAAACACCGGGACTTGAACGCAGCTCACGGAAATCTTCAATTCAGGCATGCCCAGCAGCACGCGCAACTCGCTGACCAGGCGGCGCTCCGGCGCGGTATGGCCTTGCTCATCGGCGGCCCCCACCTGGGCCAGCAGGTTGAATGCCACCTGGCGGTCGAAGAAACGCGGCTCCAGTGGCCGGGCATTGAGCAGTTCGGCCGTTTGCCGGGCCAGTTCGCTGACCGCTTCGCGGCCTTGCGCGGACACCGCCAGCGACGCCATCACCTGCACCCGCTCAATGTCCAGCAGGCCCTTGAGCGGTGCCAGCGCGACCGCCACGGCAACCGCGGCCGAGCATGGGCTGACGATGCGCGCCGGCAGCGTCAGGCCGGCCAGGCGCTCTGCGTTGGCTTCTGGCACCAGGGCCAGGGCGTCGTCCAGGCCACCAGACAGGTCGATGACCGTGCAGCCCGCCTGCAGCGCCTTGCTGGCGAAGCTGCGGCTGACTGCGGCGCCAGTGGCGAAGAAGGCCAGCTTGACCTGGGCAAAGTCGAAGCTGTCCACTTCACGCACCTTGAGCTTCTTGCCGGCGAACATCACGCTGCTGCCTGCCGACTCCATGCTGGCCAGCAGGTGCAGGGTGGCGACCGGGAACGCGAGTTCTTCGAGGATCTGCACCAAGGCTTCACCGACGCTGCCGGTGGCGCCGACGACGGCAATGTCCAAAGGGTGTGTCATGGTAGGGATCCTCTTGCAGAAAACGGCGGGGGCGGCACTTTACTCGGATTGTAGGAGTTTGTCTGTGCTGGCCGTATCTTCGTCGCTGTGGGTTGCGTGAGGGCTAGCGGGGATGGCTTGGGATTTGCGGTGTTTGTGAGATCGAGCGCCGCCCGCGCGGCGCTCGATCTCACAGGCGCTGAAACCCTCACCCCCGAACACAAAAAAACCCGCGCTGTCGCCAGCGCGGGTTTTTAGTCAAAGCAGAACGATCAACGCTCCAGCAGAATCCGCAGCATGCGGCGCAGCGGTTCGGCAGCGCCCCACAGCAGCTGGTCACCCACGGTGAAAGCGCCCAGGTACTGCGAGCCCATGTTCAGCTTGCGCAGGCGGCCAACCGGAATATTCAAGGTGCCGGTGACCTTGGTTGGGCTCAGTTCCTGCATGCTGATTTCACGCTGGTTCGGCACCAGTTTCACCCAAGGGTTGTGCTGGCTGATCATGCCTTCGATGTCGGCGATCGGCACATCCTTGTTCAGCTTGATGGTCAGCGCCTGGCTGTGGCAACGCATGGCGCCGATGCGCACGCAGATGCCGTCGACCGGGATCGGGCTCTTGAAGCGGCCGAGGATCTTGTTGGTCTCGGCCTGGGCCTTCCACTCTTCACGGCTCTGGCCGTTCGGCAGTTCCTTGTCGATCCACGGGATCAGGCTACCCGCCAGTGGCACGCCAAAGTTCTCGGTCGGGAAGGCTTCGCTGCGCATGGCTTCGGCGACCTTGCGGTCGATGTCGAGGATGGCGCTGGCCGGGTTGGCCAGGTCGTCGGCGACGGCGGCGTGGGTGGCACCCATCTGCTTGATCAGCTCGCGCATGTTCTGCGCGCCGGCACCCGAGGCTGCCTGGTAGGTCATGGCGCTCATCCACTCGACCAGGCCGGCTTCAAACAGGCCACCCAGGCCCATCAGCATCAGGCTGACGGTGCAGTTGCCGCCGATGTAGTTCTTGGTACCGGCGTCCAGCTGCTGGTCGATGACCTTGCGGTTGACCGGGTCGAGGACGATCACGGCGTCATCCTGCATACGCAGGGACGAGGCAGCATCGATCCAGTAACCCTGCCAGCCGGCTTCACGCAGCTTGGGGAAGACCTCGTTGGTATAGTCGCCGCCCTGGCAGGTCAGGATAACGTCGAGGGTCTTGAGTTCTTCAATCGAATACGCGTCCTTGAGCGGCGCTGTATCCTTGCCCACGTTCGGGCCTTGGCCACCCACGTTGGAAGTAGTGAAGAACACCGGCTCGATAAGGTCGAAATCCTGCTCCTCCAGCATCCGCTGCATGAGCACGGAACCGACCATACCGCGCCAACCGATCAGACCTACACGTTTCATCGCAACTACACCTTTGCTAAAAGTGGGCCGCCACCGGGAATTTTGGGTGGCGGGCCAGAGAGATTACAGATTCCGCAGCGCTGCGACTACTGCGTCGCCCATTTCCTGCGTACCAACTTTACGGCAGCCTTCAGAGAAGATGTCGCCGGTGCGAAGGCCCTGGTCCAGAACCAGGCTGACGGCCTTCTCGATCGTCTCGGCAGCAGCCGACTGATTGAAGCTGTAACGCAGCATCATCGACACCGACAGGATGGTCGCCAGCGGGTTGGCGATGCCAAGGCCGGCGATGTCCGGTGCCGAGCCGTGGCACGGCTCGTACATGCCCTTGTTGTCGGCATCCAGCGATGCAGAAGGCAGCATGCCGATGGAACCGGTCAGCATGGAAGCTTCATCCGACAGAATGTCACCGAACATGTTGTCGGTCACCATCACGTCGAACTGCTTGGGTGCACGTACCAGCTGCATGGCAGCGTTGTCGACGTACATGTGGCTCAGTTCAACATCCGGATAGTCCTTGGCCACGTCTTCGACCACTTCACGCCACAGCTGGCTGGACGCCAGGACGTTGGCCTTGTCCACCGAGCACAGCTTCTTGCCGCGCACACGGGCCATGTCGAAGCCGACACGGGCAATGCGGCGCACTTCGCTTTCGCTGTACGGCAGGGTGTCGTAGGCCTGGCGCTCGCCGCCTTCCAGCTCGCGCTGGCCACGCGGGGCACCGAAGTAGATACCACCGGTCAGCTCACGGACGATGAGGATGTCCAGGCCCGAAACGATTTCCGGCTTCAGCGACGAGGCATCGGCCAGTTGCGGGTAGAGGATGGCCGGGCGCAGGTTGGCGAACAGGCCCAGTTGCGAACGGATTTTCAGCAGGCCGCGCTCCGGGCGGATGTCACGCTCGATCTTGTCCCACTTCGGGCCACCCACGGCGCCCAGCAGCACGGCATCGGCCTTGCGCGCACGCTCCAGGGTTTCGTCGGCCAGCGGCACGCCGTGCTTGTCGATGGCGGCGCCACCGATCACGTCGTGCTCCAGGCTGAAGCCGAGCTGGAACTTGTCGTTGGCCAGTTCCAGCACCTTGACCGCTTCGGCCATGATTTCCGGGCCGATACCGTCACCTGGGAGAATCAGAATCTGCTTGCTCATGCTTTCCTCTATCCATTCACGCGGTGCGGCCAGACGGGCCCCACCGAAAAGTGCTTAACGCTCGGCCCACAACACCAGCACATCGGTGCTGAACGAGCCATCGGCCTCGATCTGGTAATACTGCCGTACTTCTTCACCCATGGCTTGCTGCAATTGGCGGATGGCCACGCGCATCGGCTCGGGGGTGCGCATGCGCTCGACCCAGCTGGTGAACTCCAGGCGCAGCGGCTGGCGCGTGTGGCTGCGCACATGCAGGCCGGCTTCGCTGACCTGGCGCTGCCATTCGGCGGCGGAGTAATCGCGCACATGGCTGGTGTCGCGCAGCACTTCGACCGTTTGCAGGTAGGTGTCGAGCAGCGGGCTGCCCGGCGACATCACATCGATGAACGCTGCCACGCCGCCTGGCTTGAGCACCCGGCGTACTTCGCGCAGGGCCAGGCCCAGGTCGCTCCAGTGGTGGGCCGAGTAGCGGCTGAAGACGAAGTCGAACGTGGCATCGGCGAACGGCAGGCGTTCGGCGGCGCCGCGCTCGGTGGTGATATTGGCCAGGCCGCGATCGGCGGCGGCGCTGGCGACCACGTCGAGCATGGATTGCGAAAGGTCGTAGGCGACCACCTCGGCAACCAGCGGGGCGACGTGGAAACTGACATGACCGGCACCGCAACCCAGGTCCAGCACGCGGGCATGCGCCTGCCCCGCCAGCTCGGCCTGCAACAGGGCGAATTCACTGCCCTGGGCGTGCACGGCGCTGCTGAGGTAGGCGCTGGCCTGTTCGCCGAACTGGCGCTGGACCACGTCGGTGTGTTGGGTGCTGGTCATGTCTAAATCCTTTTGGTCTTGGGTTGTTTCTACTGGCCCTATCGCCGGCAAGCCAGCTCCCACAGGGAACCAACAGCATTCAGGCCTGTGGTGACCCTTTGGGAGCTGGCTTGCCGGCGATGAGGCCAGCAAACTCACCTACATCACTCAGGCATCACGGAACAGCCAAGGCTGGCTGGCGCGGTGCTTGCCTTCGAAGGCCTTGATCGCATCGCTGTCCTGCAGGGTCAGGCCGATATCGTCCAGGCCGTTGAGCAGGCAGTGTTTGCGGAACGCATCGATCTCGAAGTGCAGCACCTTGCCATCCGGGCGGGTCACCGCCTGCGCTTGCAGGTCGACGGTCAGCTGGTAGCCCGGGTTGGCTTCAACCTGCTTGAACAGCTCGTCCACTTCTTCATCGCTGAGGATGATCGGCAACAGGCCGTTCTTGAAGCTGTTGTTGAAGAAGATGTCGGCAAAGCTCGGCGCAATGATGCTGCGGAAGCCGTACTCATCCAGTGCCCACGGGGCGTGCTCACGGCTGGAGCCGCAACCGAAGTTCTCCCGCGCCAGCAACACGCTGGCACCCTGGTAGCGTTCGTGGTTGAGCACGAAATCCTGGTTGACCGGGCGCTTGCTGTTGTCCTGGTACGGCTGGCCCACGTCCAGGTAACGCCATTCGTCGAACAGATTGGGGCCAAAACCTGTGCGCTTGATCGACTTCAAGAACTGCTTGGGGATGATCTGGTCGGTGTCGACGTTGGCACGGTCCAACGGCGCGACGAGGCCAGTGTGCTGGGTAAAGGCTTTCATGCTGCGCTCCCTTGGATCAACTCGCGGACATCGATGAAGTGGCCGGTCACCGCGGCAGCGGCCGCCATGGCCGGGCTGACCAGGTGGGTACGGCCACCGGCGCCCTGACGGCCTTCGAAGTTGCGGTTGGAGGTGGACGCACAGTGCTCGCCGCTCTCCAGGCGGTCCGGGTTCATCGCCAGGCACATCGAACAGCCTGGCTCACGCCATTCGAAACCGGCTTCGACAAAGATCTTGTCCAGGCCTTCGCGCTCGGCCTGGGCCTTGACCAGGCCCGAGCCCGGCACGACGATGGCTTGCTTGACGGTAGCGGCTACCTTGCGGCCCTTGGCGATTTCGGCCGCGGCGCGCAGGTCTTCGATACGCGAGTTGGTGCACGAGCCGATGAACACGCGGTCCAGCTGGATATCGGTGATCGCCTGGTTGGCGGTCAGGCCCATGTACTTCAAGGCACGCTCGATCGAACCACGCTTGACCAGGTCGGCTTCGGCAGCCGGGTCCGGCACGCGCTGGTCGACGGCCAACACCATCTCGGGCGAAGTGCCCCAGCTGACTTGTGGCTTGATCTGGCTGGCATCCAGCTCGACCACGGTGTCGAACACGGCATCGTCATCCGACACCAGGTCTTTCCACGACTCGACCGCTTGCTTCCACTGCTCGCCCTTCGGCGCATACGGGCGGCCTTCGACGTAGGCAACGGTGGTGGCGTCAGTGGCCACCAGGCCCACACGGGCACCGGCCTCGATGGACATGTTGCAGATGGTCATGCGGCCTTCCATCGACAATTCGCGGATGGCGCTGCCGGCGAACTCCATGGCGTGGCCGTTGCCACCGGCGGTGCCGATCTTGCCGATCACGGCCAGGACGATGTCCTTGGCGGTAACGCCGGCAGGCAATTGGCCTTCCACGCGCACCAGCATGTTCTTCATCTTCTTGGCGACCAGGCACTGGGTGGCGAGCACGTGCTCAACCTCGGAAGTGCCAATGCCGTGGGCCAAGGCACCGAAGGCGCCATGGGTGGAGGTGTGCGAGTCGCCGCAGACCACGGTCATGCCAGGCAAGGTGGCCCCCTGCTCCGGGCTGATGACGTGGACGATGCCTTGGCGTTCGTCATTCATCTTGAATTCGACGATGCCGTACTCGTCACAGTTTTCGTCAAGGGTCTGCACCTGCAGGCGCGACACCTGGTCGACGATGGCCTCGATACCGCCCTTGCGCTCTGGCGTGGTCGGCACGTTGTGGTCGGGGGTGGCGATGTTGGTGTCGATGCGCCACGGTTTGCGGTTGGCCAGGCGCAGGCCTTCGAAGGCCTGGGGCGACGTCACTTCGTGGATGATGTGGCGGTCGATGTAGATCAAGGACGAGCCGTCATCACGGCGCTTGACCTCATGGGCTTCCCAGAGTTTGTCGTAGAGCGTTTTGCCAGCCATCAGACTGTTCCTCATCAGCGTCTTTCTATGCCAAAGACCCCTTGGCTTGTACGGACGATGCTAGGGGGTTAGATTGAATAACTCAAATTCATAATTTTTATGCTTTGGATAACCCAAAGGAATACGACTACATGGACCTGGCCAACCTCAGTGCCTTTATCGCCATTGCCGAAACCGGCAGCTTTTCCGGGGCTGCCGAACGGCTGTTCCTGACCCAGCCGGCCATCAGCAAACGCATCGCCGGGCTGGAGCAGCAACTGGGGGTGCGCCTGTTCGACCGGCTGGGCCGCGAGGTGACTTTGACCGAGGCCGGGCGCGCCCTGCTGCCACGGGCCTACCAGATCCTCAATGTCCTTGATGATACCCGACGCGCCCTGACCAATCTGACCGGGGCCGTGAGCGGTCGTCTGACCCTGGCCACCAGCCACCACATCGGCCTGCACCGCCTGCCGCCACTGCTGCGGGCGTTCACCCGCCAGTACCCGGCCGTGGCGCTGGATATTCAGTTTCTGGATTCCGAACAGGCCTACGACGAAATTCTGCATGGCCGCGCCGAAATTGCCGTGATCACCCTGGCGCCCGACCCGCATCACCTGGTCAAAGCCGTGCCGGTGTGGGACGACGCCCTGGACTTCGTCGCCGCCCCCGAGCACCCGCTGGCCAACAACCATGAGGTCAGCCTGGCGGATGTCGCCCGCCACCCGGCGGTATTCCCTGGCGGCAACACCTTCACCCACCATATCGTCCAGCGCCTGTTCGAAAGCCAGGGCCTTACGCCGAACATCGCCATGAGCACCAACTACCTGGAAACCATCAAGATGATGGTGTCGATCGGCCTGGCCTGGAGCGTATTGCCGCGCACCATGCTCGACGAACAGGTTGCACCCATCGCCTTGCCGGGCATACAGCTGTCGCGCCAGCTAGGCTACATTCTGCATACGGAGCGAACGCTATCGAACGCGGCCAGGGCATTCATGGCCCTGCTCGACAGCCACGCAGGGCCCGCCTGACCGGCCGTCAGCCCGGTACTTCCAATTCAAGGACGCGTCATACGCCAAAGGTCTGGTACCGATGCCCAAATCAGCAAACCGCTTTTTGCGCCTGCCGCGTATCCCAGCGGCCGATCCCCAAGAGTCGGAACAGGCCTGGCAGAACGCCCCACAACTGCTGGCAGCCCTCAACGGTGCGCGCCTGGGGGCCTGGCTATGGGATATCGAAAGCGGCCGGGTCAGCTGGTCACGGGGCACCCAGGCCCTGTTCGGCTTCGACCCGCAGCGGCCGTTGCCCGCCGATGTCGACTACCTCGACCTGCTGCCCGAGGAAGACCGCGCGCGCACGCGCCAGGTATTCCAGGCGGTGTTCAACGGCGAGCCGGTGGAACAGGCCATGCGTCACCGTATTCGCTGGCCGGACGGTAGCCTGCACTGGCTGGAGATCAACGGCAGCCTGACCCACGACCAGCATGGCCGGCCACAAATGATCGGGGTGATCCGCGAAATCACCCGCCAGCGCGAACGGGAAACAGCGCTGATCAATTCGGAAAAGCGCTTCGCCACCCTGTTCCACCTCAGCCCCAACGCCATTCTTCTCACCCGCCGCCACGACGGCATGATCTTCGAGGTCAACCAGCACTTCGAAGACATGTTCGGCTGGCCCGGCAGCCAGGTAATAGGCAAGACCAGCCTGGAGCTGGGCCTGTGGGTCAACCCCGAACAGCGCCACCAGGTGATGGAGTCGACCCGCGCCAGCGGCGGCCCGCTGATCATGGAGGTGCAGTTCCGCGCCACCAGCGGCAAGGTGCATGACGGCATCCTCTGCACGCAGGGCATCGAACTGGAGGGCGTCACCTTCCTGATCAGCACCTTTGTCGACACCACCGAACGCAAGCGCGCCGAGCAGGCGCTGAAGGACAGCCAGGAGCGCCTGGACCTGGCCCTGGACTCGGCGCAGCTGGGCACCTGGGACTGGCACATCCCCAGCGGCATGCTCTACGGCTCGGCCCGCGCCGCGCAACTGCACGGCCTGCCGCCCACCCCTTTTCACGAATCGTTCGATGCGTTTTTCGAGGGGGTGCCAGAGCAGGAACGCAACTCGATGCGCCAGGCCTACCGCAGCCTGCGCGAAGGGCCCGCCGGCAACTACCAGATCACCTACCGGGTGCAGCTGGAAAGCGGGATTTCGCGTTACATCGAAAGCCGCGCACGGCTGTACCGCGACGAGCAGGGCAACCCGCTGCGCATGGCCGGCACCCTGCTCGACATCACCGACCAGGTAGAGCGCGAGCAGCGCCTGAGCGCCTCGGAAGAGAAGTTCGCCAGCCTGTTCCAGGTCAGCCCCGACCCGATCTGCGTGACCCGCCAGGACACCGGCCAGTTCATCGAGATCAACCCGGCGTTCAGCCAGACCTTTGGCTGGGACAGCGGCCAGGTGATCGGCCGCACCGCCGAGGAAATCGGCCTGTGGGCCGAGTCCATCGAGCGTGCGCAACGTATCGAGCGGGTGATCCGCGAACAGGCCTTGAGCAACGTCGCCGTGGTGGTCAACCACCGCAACGGCGCGCCGTTGACCTGCGTGATCTCCAGCCGCCTGATCACCGTTGACGACCAGCCCTGCAGCGTTACCACCCTGCGCGACATCACCCAGCAGCAACGCGCCGAGGCGGCGCTCAAATCCAGCGAAGAGAAGTTTGCCAAGGCCTTCCACTCCAGCCCCGACGCCATCACCATCACCGAACGCCACAGCGGCCGGTACCTGGAAATCAACGACGGCTTCTGCCGCCTGACTGGCTACAGCGCCGCCGATGTGGTCGGCCACACGGTGTACGAAATCGGTATCTGGGCCGACGACAAGCAGCGCAGCGCGTTGCTGGCCGAATTGCGCGACCGCGGCCGGGTGCATCACCGGGAAATGCTCGGCCGTAACAAGCGCGGCGATATCCTCACCGTTGAAGTCTCTGTCGAGCCGATCACCCTCAACGAAGTCGACTGCCTGCTATTGACTGCCCGCGACGTCAGCCAGCTGAAGAACGCCCAGGCGCAGATCCGCCACCTGGCCTATCACGACCCGTTGACCAACCTGCCCAACCGCGCCCTGCTGATGGACCGCCTGAGCCAGCAGATCGCCCTGCTCAAGCGCCATAACCTGCGCGGCGCCCTATTGTTCCTCGACCTCGACCACTTCAAGCACATCAACGACTCACTGGGCCACCCGGTGGGCGACACGGTGCTGAAGATCATCACCGCCCGCCTGGAAGCCAGTGTGCGCCTGGAGGACACCGTGGCCCGCCTGGGTGGCGACGAGTTCGTGGTACTGCTCAGCGGCCTGGAGGGCAGCCGTGAGCTGGTGGAGGCAAAAGTCCGTGAACTGGCCGACACCCTGCGTGAACTGCTGGCCGAACCGATGTCGCTGGATGGCCAGCGCCTGCAGGTAACGCCCAGCATCGGCGTGGCGCTGATCCCCGACCACGGCACCACCCCGGCCGATCTGCTCAAGCGTGCCGATATCGCCCTGTACCGGGCCAAGGACTCCGGGCGCAACACCACCCAGCTGTTCCACACCACCATGCAGAAAGCTGCCAGCGAGCGCCTGCGCATGGAAAACGACCTGCGCCTTGCCCTGGCCCGTGGCGAACTGGCGCTGCACTTCCAGCCGCAGGTGGATGCCCGCGACAACCGTATCGTCGGCGCCGAGGTGCTGCTGCGCTGGCACCACCCGCAACTGGGCCAGCAGCCGCCCGCACAGTTCATTCAAGTGCTGGAGGAAAGCGGCCTGATCCTTGAAGTTGGCAGCTGGATCCTGGATGAAGCCTGCGATGCTTGTGCACGCATGCTGACCGACGGCCTGATCGATGCGGATGATTTCAGCCTGTGCGTGAACATCAGCCCGCGACAGTTCCGCCAGAACAACTTTGTCGAGCGCGTGCTGCGCAGCCTGGACGATTACCGGCTGCCTCGGCACATGCTCAAGCTGGAGATCACCGAAGGCATCGTCATCCAGAACCTGGAAGACACCATCAGCAAGATGCGCGAACTGAAGCGTTACGGGGTGAGTTTCGCCATGGACGACTTTGGCACTGGCTATTCGTCGCTGACTTACCTCAAGCGCCTGCCGGTCGATGCGCTGAAGATCGACCAGACCTTCGTGCGCGATGCACCGATCGACCCCAACGACGCCGAAATCGTCCGCGCCATTGTCGCCATGGCCCGCAGCCTGGACCTGGCAGTGATTGCCGAGGGGGTGGAGCTGACCGAGCAACTTGAGTTTCTCGAACAGCTGGGCTGTCACCTGTACCAGGGTTACCTGCACAGCCGGCCGTTGCCGTTGCCGGAATTTCGCAAACTGTTGCAGGAGGCGCCGGCAGACTACTGAAGCAGATGCAGGCGACCACAAAAAAAAGGGCACCCGAGGGTGCCCTTCTTCATTGCAGCGTGATCAGTTCAGCGCTGGTTTTTCGCCATTGATCGGGATGCGCTTGGCCTTGGCTTCTTCAGGCACGATGCGCAGCAGGTCGATGCTGAGCAGGCCGTTGGCCAGGCCGGCGGCTTTCACTTCGATATGGTCGGCCAGGCGGAACGACAGCTTGAAGGCGCGTTGCGCGATACCCTGATGCAGGTAGGTCACTTCAGTGGCGCTATTGTCGCGCTTGCCACCGGTTACGGTCAGGACACCTTTCTCGACCTGCAGGTCGAGGTCCTGCTCCTGGAAACCGGCTGCGGCAACCACAATGCGGTAGTGGTCCTCGCCATGCTTTTCCACGTTGTAGGGCGGGTAGCTGCTACCGGCCTCATTACGTGCCGCGGATTCGAACAGGTCGTTGAAACGGTCGAAACCAACGGAATGGCGGAACAGTGGAGCAAGAGAGAAAGCGGTAGTCATGGTCATAAACTCCTGAGATTCAGCAAGTAAGTCATTACGCGACCCGGCTTCGGCATCGCGTACTCAAAAGATATGGCCGAGGGAAAAGCTTTCAAGGGGCAATGAGTAAAAAAATTGAAATGGGTGTAGCCCTTTTTGCGGGCATGCCCGCTCCCACAGGATCGCCACAGGCCTCAGGACCAGTGGACTACCTGTGGGAGCGGGCGCGCCCGCGAAGAGGCCAGCTCAGGCAACACAGGCCTCCAAAGCCTGCACCTCAACCCCCAGCAACCGGCTGATCCGCGCGCAGTCATCTTCCCTGCGCAACTCGGCAAACAGCACCACCGCCTCGGGGTAACTGCGGGTCAGCATCGCCAACCACTGCTTCATCCGCCCCGGCGCATAGCGCGGTGACAGTTTGGCCTGGGCCTGACGCCAGAACTCGCGCAACAACGGCAGCAGGTCATCCCAGCTCATCGGCTGATAGTCGCGCCCGTCACGCGCGGCGGCAATCTGCAGGCCCAGGTCAGGGCGCGATACCAGCCCTCGACCCAGCATGATGTCTTCGGCCCCACTCACCTCGCGGCAGCGGCGCCAGTCATCGACGGTCCAGATCTCGCCATTGGCGAACACCGGTACCTTGACCACATCCTGCACCCGCGCCACCCACTCCCAATGCGCCGGCGGCTTGTAGCCTTCGACCTTGGTCCGCGCATGCACCACCAGGTGCGCCGAGCCGCCCTCTGCCAACGCAGTGGCACACTCCAGCGCGCCGTCCGGGCTCTCGAAGCCCAGGCGCATCTTCGAGGTTACCGGGATATGCGCCGGCACCGCGCGGCGCACCTCACGCACGATGGCGTGCAGCAACTCCGGCTCTTTGAGCAGCACGGCACCACCCCGTGACTTGTTCACGGTCTTGGCCGGGCAGCCGAAGTTCAGGTCGATCACGGGCGCACCCAGCTCACAGGCCAGCGCCGCGTTTTCCGCCAGGCATACCGGGTCCGAACCCAGCAACTGCACGCGCATCGGCACCCCGGCGGCCGTGCGTGCACCCTGGCGCAACTCGGGCGCCAGCTTGTCGAACGAGGACGCCGGCAGCAGGCGGTCGCACACGCGAATGAACTCGGTGACGCACCAGTCGATACCGCCCACGCGGGTCAATACGTCGCGCAGGATGTTGTCAACCAGCCCCTCCATGGGGGCCAGGGCAATTTGCATGTCGGGGTCTCGGCGGAAAAGCCGGCAGTCTAACAAAAATTGCCGGCGATTCAGGCGCCGATCAGCGCCGGACCGTAACCTTCGACGAATTCCGCCGGCATGCGCTTGGGCTTGCCACTGGACAACTCGATGCAGGCAAAGGTGGTTTGCGCGCGCAGCAGGGTTACGCCGTCACGCGGGCGCTTGAGCTGGAAGCGCCGGGTCATGCGCAGGCGCTGATCCCAGTCGATGATCCAGGTGGCCAGTTGCAGTTCGTCGTCCTCATAGGCGGCGGCCAGGTAGTCGATTTCGTGGCGCACCACAGCCATCGCCCGGTCCAGGCGCCGATACTCGGCCAGGTCCAGGCCTAACCGTTGGGAGTGACGCCAGGCGCACCGCTCCAGCCAGGTGACGTACACCGCGTTGTTTGCGTGGCCGAGGCCGTCGATGTCCTCGCTGCCGACGCGCAGGTCGATGACGAAGGGTGTTGCCAGGTCCCAGCTCATGTTCGCTTCCTTGGCAAAAAAGTCGATTTAGCAGCGACCTGCAGGGCAATGTCCAGCCCCTGCGCAAGATTTACCGGCCTCATCGCCGGCAAGCCAGCTCCCACAAAAACGGCGCAGGATTCCAGGTTTGCGCCATACCTGTGGGAGCTGGCTTGCCGGCGATGAGGCCAGCACAGGCAACACCATCAGGCGGTTTGTCGCGCTCGCACGTCAGCCCGGGCCAGCAATTCGAGCACGGCCTCACCCAGCCGCGGATCGGACAGCACCCGCTGGTGGCCGCCCTGCTCCAGCAGCATCAGGCGGCTGTCGAACCAGGCCTTGTGAATAACCTGGGCTTCATCGGCGGCCACCAGGGCATCATCGGCGGCATGCACCACCAACCCCGGAAGCTCCAGCTGGTAACCGGTAACATCCAGCCGCGCGATCTGCATGCCCACATCTCGCTCTACCTGGCGAATGAACGCCGCCCGCGCACGCGCCGGCATCCCCAGATGATGAGCAAAACCGCGCAGCACGCCCAGCAGCCGCGCCGGGGCAGCAATACTGACTGCTGCCTCTGTGCGCAGCCCCATCTGCAAGGCCAGCAATACACTGGCACCGCCCATGGAGTGGCCAATCACCGCCCGCAGCGGTGGCAGCTCGGCGGCGGCCTCCAGCAGCGCCCGGGCGAACAGCACCACATTGGCCTGTTCACCAGGCGAGCGGCCATGGCCCGGCCCCTCCAGCGACACCACCGTGTGCCCGGCCTGGACCAAGGTTTCGATCAAGGCGGCAAACTGGGTCGGGCGCCCTTCCCAACCATGCATCAGCAGCACCGTCGGCCCCTTCCCCCAGCGCAAGGCAGACAACCCGAAGCGCAGGGTGATGCGCTCGGCGTTGGCCAGTACGGGCAGCTCCCAATCCCGAGGCGGCAGATTGCGCGGGGTCATGAAGGCACGGCGCATCTTGCCCGCGACATGCTCGGGGGCCAGGCGGCCCAGGGTGCCATTGACACCACGAATCCAGCTCAGGGTAGTCATCGCCATGCTCCAGGGTTAAAGCACCGCCGATTTGGCGGCGCGCAGAATACGGTCAGACAGCTCGCTGGTGCCCAAGGCCCGGGCCAGGGCAAGGCCACCGACCATGAGCGCCAGGTCGGCCAGGGCCTTGTCGGCATCTTCAGGGCGGTCGACCATGGCTGCAGTCATCAGCTCGATGTGCTCGGCCAATACCTCGCGGAAAACCTCCGGAAGGCGCTGCATCTCGCCCAGCGAGTTGGGCAGCGGGCAAGCATGCACCTCGGCATCCCGGTGTTTGCGCGACAGGTAGAAGGCACTGGCGAGCGCCCGGCGGCCCGCCCCATCGAGGTTGGGATCGATCTGGGCGAGCAAGGCGCGGCGCTCACCCAACAGCTGGCGGAAGGCTTCGAGCATCAGCTCGTCCTTGCTGTCGAAGTGGGCATAGAAACCGCCGACGGTCAGCCCTGCTGCGCCCATTACCTGGCTGACGCTGGGCTCGGCCGGGCCGTGCTGGATCAGCGCGCTGCGTGCCGCTTCCAGGATGCGCTCGCGGGTTCTGCTCTTCTTGTCGGTCATCGGGCATTCGCCATTCAAAATATGATGATCGAAATATTATCTATATCATATTTTTTGGCAAGCGAAATTTCACGCCGCTTGTCAGCCGCACAATTTTCGGAAGGGAAAAAAACAAAAGGCTCATTCAATAAGCGAATGAGCCTTTAAAGTCCCGCAAAACGCGGGTAAATATGGCGTCCCCTAGGGGACTCGAACCCCTGTTACCGCCGTGAAAGGGCGGTGTCCTAGGCCACTAGACGAAGGGGACGTAACCTTCGCAAAGATTCACTTGCGTGAACCCTGGCAGAAATGGTGGAGCTAAGCGGGATCGAACCGCTGACCTCCTGCATGCCATGCAGGCGCTCTCCCAGCTGAGCTATAGCCCCGAAACAAAAGGCTCATCAATAATCGACGAGCCTTTTTAAGCCCTGCAAAACGCAGGAAAAAGTGGCGTCCCCTAGGGGACTCGAACCCCTGTTACCGCCGTGAAAGGGCGGTGTCCTAGGCCACTAGACGAAGGGGACGTAACCTTCGTGCCGGCCCGCTTACGCGAACCGCGGCAAAATTGGTGGAGCTAAGCGGGATCGAACCGCTGACCTCCTGCATGCCATGCAGGCGCTCTCCCAGCTGAGCTATAGCCCCGGATTTCTAGCCTCGCGGCCCAGCGACATAATGAAACATCGCTTGTGTAAAACTGGCGTCCCCTAGGGGACTCGAACCCCTGTTACCGCCGTGAAAGGGCGGTGTCCTAGGCCACTAGACGAAGGGGACGAACCTTCTTACCTTCAAGACCCGGTTGCTGGACCCGGTCTTGCTTGCCAGCCGTGGCTGACAAGCGGAATTTGGTGGAGCTAAGCGGGATCGAACCGCTGACCTCCTGCATGCCATGCAGGCGCTCTCCCAGCTGAGCTATAGCCCCACAATGTCGCTTTGAACTGAATCGCTGGCTGGGTGGCTGGCGTTTCGTTTTCGTTCATCGCTGTGGACGGGGCGCATATTAAGATCGGATTGCAGGGCTGTCAAACGAAATTTTGAAAATATTCAAAAGTTTTTTCACAGATAACAATCACTTACCGCCCTGCCCCGGTTTTTCGGGCTTCAACTGGGCCTGTGGGAGCGGGCGTGCCCGCGAATGCGATGGTAGATCAAACACCGCATTCGCGGGCACGCCCGCTCCCACAGGTTAGGTGTAATGCTGAATCAGGCGATGGAAGCCAGCAGCTTTTCCCACTCTTTGTTTTCTTTCTTCGACACACCACCCAGCAGGTCCAGGGCCTGGCGCAGACGGTAGCGGGTCAGGTCGGGGCCGAGGATTTCCATGGCGTCCAGCACCGACACCGAGCTGGCCTGGCCAGTAATGGCGGCGAACATCAGCGGCATGGCATCACGCAACTTCAGTTCCAGCGCCTCGACCACGGCCTGGATGCAGCCGGTGATGCGCTCTTTTTCCCACTGGCGCAGGCTTTCGAGCTTCCACAGGATCAGCTGGATCACCTGGCGCACCTGGTCGGCCGACAGTTTCTTGCTCTCGAACAGCTTGGCATCCAGCTTCAGCGCACCTTCAAAGAAGAACCCGCCCAGCGGGGCAACCTGGCTGAAGGTCTCGACCCGGCCCTGCACGTGCGGGGCAATCTTCATCATGTAGTCGCTGTTGAATGCCCACTTCTGCAGGCGTGTGGCGAATTCCTCGACCGGCAGTTCGCGCAGCCACTGGCCGTTGAGCCAGGACAGCTTCTCGATGTCGAAGATCGGGCCACCCAGCGAAATACGCGACAGGTCGAAGTGCTCGACCATCTCGTCCAGCGAGAACTTTTCGCGCTCGTCCGGCATCGACCAGCCCATGCGGCCCAGGTAGTTGAGCATCGCCTCAGGCATGAAGCCCATGCGCTCGTAGAAGGTCACCGAGGTCGGGTTCTTGCGCTTGGACAGCTTGGACTTGTCGGGGTTACGCAGCAGCGGCATGTAGCACAGCTTGGGCTGCTCCCAGCCGAAGTATTCGTACAGCTTGATCAGCTTGGGCGCCGACGGCAGCCACTCTTCGCCACGCAGGACGTGGGTGATGCCCATCAGGTGGTCGTCGACCACGTTGGCCAGGAAGTACGTCGGCAGGCCGTCGTTCTTCATCAGCACCTGCATGTCCATGCGGTCCCACGGGATTTCGACATCGCCACGCAGCATGTCCGGCACCACGCAGATACCTTCGCTCGGCACCTTCATGCGGATCACGTGTGGCTCGCCAGCGTCCAGGCGGCGCTGCACTTCCTCGGCGCTCAGCAGCAGTGCGCGGCCGTCGTAGCGCGGGGTTTCACCGCGGGCCTGTTGCTCGGCACGCATCTGCTCCAGCTCTTCGGCGGTGCAGAAGCAATAGAAGGCGTGGCCGGCGTCAACCAGCTCCTTGGCATACTTCGCGTAGATCTCGCCACGCTCGCTCTGCCGGTACGGGCCGTGCGGGCCGCCAACATCCGGGCCTTCGTTCCATTCGATGCCGAGCCAGCGCAGGGCGTCGAAGATCTGCTGTTCCGACTCGCGCGTGGAGCGCAGCTGGTCGGTGTCTTCGATGCGCAGGATGAACTCACCGCCGTGCTGCTTGGCAAAGCAGTAGTTGAACAGGGCGATGTAGGCAGTGCCGACATGGGGGTCGCCGGTAGGCGATGGCGCGATACGCGTGCGTACGGTGGTCATGGAAGGTCTCGAACTGAAGATGAAACAAAGGCGGGATGTTAGCAGGAGGCAGGCACCGGGCTCCAGCAATGGCGCGAACGTCACTTGTCGACAGGCCCTGCGGCACTGTTAAATTTGCTTACATTTCTGGAACGATAGTCCCCATGCCTGCCCAACTCAAACGCCGCCTGGCGATCTTCTTCACCCTAGTGGCCATCATCGCCCTCGCCTTCCTGGCCCACTGGTACTTCAAGGGCCGCTTCTACGAGAGCACCGACAACGCCTATGTACAGGGCGAGATCACCCGTATCTCCAGCCAGCTGGGCGCACGTATCGACGCGGTGCCGGTCGAGGACAACCAGCACGTCAACAAAGGTGACCTGCTGGTACGCCTGGAAGCGGCAGACTTTGACCTGGCGGTTGACCGCGCCCGCGCCACCCTGGCCACCCGTGAAGCGGAATACGCACAGGCACAAAGTCGCCTGACCCAGCAAGGTAGCCTGATCGCCGCCGGGCAGGCTCAGGTGGCTGCCAACCAGGCCACGTTCGACCGTTCTCGGGTGGACCTGAGCCGTGCCGAAAAGCTGCGCAAGCCAGGTTTCATATCCGAGGAACGGGTCACAACCCTGTCGGCAGACAGCCATGTTGCCGGCTCTCAGGTCGACAAGGCCCGCGCCGACCTGCAAAGCCAGCGCCAGCAGGTGAATGCACTGAACGCCGACCTCAAACGCCTCGATGCACAAATCGCCAACGCACGCGCCGACCTGGCCCAGGCCGAGCTGAACCTGACCCGTTGCGAAATCCGCGCGCCGATCAGCGGCACCATCGGCCAGCGCAATGCGCGCAATGGCCAGGTGGTGCAGGCCGGCGCCTACCTGCTGTCGATCGTGCCCGACGAAGACATCTGGGTGCAGGCCAACTTCAAGGAAACCCAGATCGGCCACATGCAGCCCGGCCAGCGCGCCGAGCTGCTGTTCGACAGCTACCCGGACACCCCCATCGAAGGCCGGGTAAACAGTGTGTTCGCGGCCTCGGGGGCGCAGTTCAGCCTGCTGCCACCCGATAACGCCACCGGCAACTTCACCAAGGTGGTGCAGCGCATCCCGGTCAAGCTCACCTTCAGCGCCGACAACCCGCTGCATGGGCGCATCCGCCCCGGCATGTCGGTGACCGCCACCATAGACCTGCGCAGCGAGAGCGAAGGCCACGATGGCCGGTGACCAACTGCTCAGGCCCAGCGACGAGCCTACCCGGCGCGACTGGATCGCGGTGATGAGTGTGATGCTCGGCGCGTTCATGGCGGTGCTGGACATCCAGATCACCAACTCGTCACTGAAGGACATTCAGGGTGCCCTGTCGGCAACCCTGGAAGAAGGCTCGTGGATTTCCACCTCGTACCTGGTGGCGGAAATCATCATGATTCCGCTGACCGCCTGGCTGGTGCAACTGCTGTCTGCCCGACGCCTGGCCGTGTGGGTTTCCGGGGGCTTTCTGTTGTCGTCACTGCTGTGCTCGATGGCCTGGAACCTGGAGAGCATGATCCTGTTCCGCGCCCTGCAAGGCTTTACCGGCGGCGCGCTGATCCCACTGGCGTTTACCCTCACGCTGATCAAGCTGCCCGAACACCACCGCGCCAAAGGCATGGCGATGTTCGCCATGACCGCCACGTTTGCCCCCTCCATCGGCCCCACCCTGGGCGGCTGGCTGACCGAGAACTGGGGCTGGGAGTACATTTTCTACATCAACATCCCGCCGGGCCTGGTGATGATTGCCGGCCTGCTGTACGGGCTGGAGAAGAAAGACGCGCACTGGGAACTGCTGAAAAGCACCGATTACGCAGGCATCGTCACCCTGGGCCTGGGTTTGGGCTGCCTGCAGGTGTTTCTTGAAGAGGGGCACCGCAAGGACTGGCTGGAGTCGCACCTGATCGTCGGCCTGGGCAGCGTCGCCTTGGTCAGCCTGATCACCTTCGTCATCCTGCAGTTCTCCAAGCCACACCCGCTGATCAACCTGCGCATCCTCGGTAACCGCAATTTCGGCCTGTCGAGCATCGCCAGCCTGGGCATGGGCGTAGGCCTGTACGGGTCGATCTACCTGCTGCCGCTGTACCTGGCTCAGGTGCAGGGCTACAACGCCTTGCAGATCGGCGAGGTGATCATGTGGATGGGGGTGCCGCAGCTGTTTCTGATCCCGCTGGTGCCACAGCTGATGAAAGTGGTGTCGCCCAAGCTGCTGTGCGCCCTGGGGTTCTGCCTGTTCGGCGCCGCGAGTTTCGGCTCGGGGGTGCTCAACCCGGACTTTGCCGGGCCGCAGTTCAACCATATCCAGATCATCCGCGCCCTTGGCCAGCCGATGATCATGGTGACCATTTCGCTGATCGCCACGGCTTACATCCAGCCGCAGGACGCGGGGTCGGCATCGAGCCTGTTCAATATCCTGCGTAACCTGGGCGGTGCGATTGGCATCGCCTTGCTGGCCACGCTGCTGGATGCGCGGACCAAGGTGTATTTCGACTACCTGCGCGAAGCGGTAGTGCCGAGCAACCCGCAGGTGGCGGAACGGCTGGCGCAACTGGCCGAGCGGCTGGGCAATGACAATGCGGCGCTGGGCAAGTTGAGCGAGATCACCCACCAGCAGGCCATGATCATGGCGTACAACGACGCGTTCCACTTTGTCGGGATCGGGTTGGCAGTGAGCATGGTGGCAGTGTTGCTCACCCGCAAGCTGCCGGAAGGGTTGAAGGCTGGGGAAGCTCACTAGCTTGTGCTGGGCCTATCGCCGGCATGCCAGCTGCCACAGGTACCGGGCAAATTTTGAATGCAGCGGCACACCTGTGGGAGCTGGCTTGCCGGCGATAGGGCCAGTTCAGCCACCCAAAGGGATCAGCTGGTAATCAACCGCTCGCGCAGCTGGGTAATCTCGTCGCGCAGCTGCGCCGCAGCTTCGAACTCCAGGTCGCGGGCGAACTGCATCATCTTCTCTTCAAGCTGCTTGATACGCTTGGTGATCTCGCCCGGCGTACGCAGCTCGGCCTCGTAACGGGCGCTCTCTTCTGCCGCCTTGGCCATGCCCTTGCGCTTTTTGCTGCGCGCGCCAGGCACGGTGGCGCCTTCCATGATGTCGGTGATGTCCTTGACCACGCCCTTGGGCACGATACCGTTGGCTTCGTTGAAGGCGACCTGCTTTTCACGGCGTCGCTCGGTTTCGTCAATTGCCCGCTGCATCGAGCCGGTGATGTTGTCGGCGTACAGGATGGCCCGGCCATTGAGGTTACGCGCAGCGCGTCCGATGGTCTGGATCAGCGAGCGCTCCGACCGCAGGAAGCCTTCCTTGTCGGCATCGAGGATCGCCACCAGCGAAACCTCCGGCATGTCCAGGCCTTCGCGCAGCAGGTTGATGCCCACCAGCACGTCGAAGGTGCCCAGGCGCAGGTCGCGGATGATCTCTACCCGCTCCACCGTGTCGATGTCCGAGTGCAGGTAGCGCACCCGCACATCGTGGTCGGCCAGGTAATCAGAAAGGTCCTCGGCCATGCGCTTGGTCAGCGTAGTGGCCAGCACCCGCTCGCCCAGCGCCACGCGCTTGCGGATTTCCGACAGCAAGTCGTCCACCTGGGTCAGCGCCGGGCGTATCTCGACCTGCGGGTCTACCAGGCCGGTCGGACGCACCACCTGCTCCACCACGCGCCCGGAATGCTCGGCCTCGTAGGGGCCCGGGGTAGCGGACACGAAGATGGTCTGCGGGCTGACATCCTCCCATTCGTCGAAACGCATCGGACGGTTGTCCAGTGCCGAGGGCATGCGGAAGCCGTATTCGACCAGTGTTTCCTTGCGTGAACGGTCGCCCTTGTACATGGCACCGACCTGCGGAACGCTCACGTGGGATTCGTCGATCACCAGCAGTGCATCGGCTGGCAGGTAGTCGTACAGGGTGGGTGGTGGCGCACCGGCCGGGCGCCCGGACAGGTAGCGCGAGTAGTTCTCGATGCCGTTGCAGTAACCCAGCTCCATGATCATTTCCAGATCGAAACGGGTGCGCTGCTCCAGGCGCTGTGCTTCTACCAGCTTGTTGGCCTTGTGCAGGTACTCCAGGCGCTCCTTCAACTCTTCCTTGATGCCCTCCACGGCCTCCAGCAGGGTTTCCCGCGGGGTAACGTAGTGGCTCTTGGGGTAGAAGGTGAAACGTGGCAACTTGCGGAAAACCTCGCCGGTGAGCGGGTCGAAGGCGGCGATGTTCTCCACCTCGTCATCGAACAGTTCGATGCGGATGGCTTCAAGGTCCGACTCGGCCGGGAAGATGTCGATCACATCACCGCGCACGCGGAAGGTGGCACGGGCAAAGTCCATTTCGTTGCGGGTGTACTGCAGGTCGGCCAGCCGGCGCAGCAGTGCGCGCTGGTCGAGCTTGTCGCCGCGGTCCACATGCAGGACCATTTTCAGGTAGGACTCGGGGCTGCCCAGGCCATAGATGCACGACACGGTGGTGACGATGATTGCATCGCGCCGCTCCAGCAGCGCCTTGGTCGCCGACAGGCGCATCTGCTCGATGTGGTCGTTGATCGAGGCGTCCTTCTCGATGAAGGTGTCCGACGACGGCACGTAGGCCTCGGGCTGGTAGTAGTCGTAGTAGGAAACGAAATACTCAACCGCGTTGTTGGGGAAGAAGGCCTTGAACTCGCCGTACAACTGCGCGGCCAGGGTCTTGTTCGGCGCCAGCACCAGCGTCGGACGCTGCACCTGGGCGATGACGTTGGCGATGCTGAAGGTCTTGCCCGAACCGGTCACGCCGAGCAGCGTCTGGTGCGACAGCCCCGCCTCGATGCCTTCGACCATCTGGCGGATGGCCTCGGGCTGGTCGCCGGCCGGCTGAAAACGGGTGACGAGCTGGAACTCGGACATGTTTGACCTCGCGGTGTTGCAGCAACTGTAAATTTAGCCAGTAGTCTATACCCAAATGCGGCTATCCGGGGGCGCTTTCAAGGCCGGGCTGTGAGCGCTTGTTACAGTGGACACGGCAATTAGACCAATGGTCGAAAAATATTTGCGCAAATAGCCGGAAAAGCTGTGCCAGAGTGTCGCAGTGACCGGGCGGTATCACTATACTGACTCCCCGTTTGTGCACCGCTTCAGTGCATTCGGCTGGAGCGTGTACGTCCTATCACTCTCCAATCAGAGCCAAGGTAACAATGAGCCTGTTTTCCGCTGTCGAGCTGGCACCCCGCGACCCTATCCTGGGCCTCAACGAAGCATTCAACGCCGACCCACGTACCGACAAGGTCAACCTGGGCGTTGGCGTGTACTGCAATGAGGAAGGCCGCATTCCGCTGCTGCGCGCCGTGATCGAAGCCGAAACCCAGCGTGCCGCCCAGCACGCCTCGCGCGGCTACCTGCCGATCGACGGCATCGCCACTTACGACCAGGCCGTGCAAAAACTGATCTTCGGCGCCGAGTCGCCACTGCTGGCCGCTGGCCGCGTGGTCACCGTGCAGGCCGTTGGCGGCACCGGCGCGCTGAAGATCGGCGCCGACTTCCTCAAGCGCCTGTCGCCCAATGCCGTGGTTGCCATCAGTGACCCGAGCTGGGAAAACCACCGCGCACTGTTCGAAACCGCCGGTTTCCCGGTACAGAACTACCGCTACTACGACGCGCCTAGCAACGACGTCAACCGTGCCGGCATGCTCGAAGACCTGAACAACCTGCCGTCCGGCTCGATCGTCGTGCTGCATGCCTGCTGCCACAACCCGACTGGCGTCGACCTGGGCCTGGACGACTGGAAAAACGTCCTGGAAGTGGTCAAGGCCAAGGGCCATGTGCCGTTCCTCGACATGGCCTACCAGGGCTTTGGTGACGGTATCGCCGAAGACGCCTTCGCCGTGCGCCTGTTCGCCGAGTCGGGCCTGGAGTTCTTCGTTTCCAGCTCGTTCTCCAAGTCGTTCTCGCTGTACGGCGAGCGCGTTGGCGCACTGTCGATCGTCACCGGCAACAAAGACGAAAGCACTCGCGTGCTGTCGCAGGTCAAGCGCGTAATCCGCACCACCTACTCCAACCCGCCGACCCACGGCGCGACCATCGTCGCTACCGTGCTGAACAGCGACGAACTGCGCCAGATGTGGGAAGCCGAGCTGGGCGAGATGCGCCAGCGCATCCACGGCATGCGCCAGCAAATGGTCAGCCTGCTGGCTGAATATGGTGCCAAGCGCGACTTCAGCTTCGTTGGCCGCCAGGCGGGCATGTTCTCCTACTCGGGCCTTACCGTTGAACAAGTGGCGCGCCTGAAGAACGATTTTGGCATCTACGCGCTGGACACCGGCCGCATCGCGGTTGCCGCGCTGAACCAGAGCAACATCCACGTGGTGACCAAGGCCATCGTCGAAGTGCTGTAACTTATTGATTTGCCTGGGAGAGGCTTGACATCTCCCGGGCAATCAGTAACATATGGCGCAGATTCCGCGATAGCTCAGTCGGTAGAGCAAATGACTGTTAATCATTGGGTCCCTGGTTCGAGTCCAGGTCGCGGAGCCAAACATTGAAAAGCCCCCGGGTGCGCAAGCAACCGGGGGCTTTTTGCATTGCATCGGATTTACTGACCCAGCGGCTCGGTCACTGGCTTGCCCTCGTCCACCAGGCTCCAGACCAGCAGCTTGGCGGGCTGGGTCTTGCTGGCATTGCGTGACACGCTGTGCACGGTGCCTGGCGCCTCGTACCAGTACTCACCGGCCTTGTAGGTCTTTTCCGGATCGTTGTTGAGCTTCGACACCACTGCCCCCTCCAGAACGTAGGCCATCACTGCGCCGGGGTGCTGATGCGCGGGCGATGCCTCGCCAGGGGCGTAGCTCACCGTAAGCATGACAGCCGTTTTGCCCGGGGCGTTCGAGGGTTGTTGCTGCTGCAGGACTTTGACCTGGTCGGCTACGTCGCCGTGGGCCCAGGCGGGGGCTTGGGCGGCGAGCAGGGCAAAAAGGACGATGGCCAAGGGTTTCATGGCGGGCTTCTCCTGGATGGCTAATGCCAGCAGGTTAGGCCTTCGTTGGCTGAAGACAAATGGCCAATTCGAGGTAAAAGCAGGGGGCCGATCTTACCTGTGCCGCCCTCTTCGCGGGCACGCCCGCTCCCACAAGCTCATTCGCCACAGGTGCTGTACCTGGGGAGCGGGCATGCCCGCGAAGAGGCCGGTACAGGCAACCAAGAGCTCAGCTGCTACGCCCAATCGGGTAGAACACGCCCTGGCTCCAGACCCCCAGCCATTCTTCGCCGTCGATTTCACGCGCCACCGCCAGCTCTACCAACTGATAGAAAACATTGCGGTGAATCAGCGCCTCAAGGTTGCTGCGCATCAGCACATAGGGCGATGGCTCCTGCGTCACCGGGTCGATCACTACCCGCAGGGGATTATCCGGCCCGGCGTCAACCTGGTCCTCGACATTGCTGGTGAAGCGTAGCACCTGCTGCTCCCCCTCCCCCAGCACCTCCAGCGCCACGGCCACGAATGGGGCATCGTCGACGCGGATGCCAACCTTTTCTACCGGGGTAATCAGGAAGTAGTCATCGCCATCGCGGCGAATGATCGTGGAAAACAACCGCACCATCGGTTTGCGCCCGATCGGCGTGCCCAGGTAATACCAGGTGCCATCACGGGCAATGCGCATGTCGATGTCACCGCAAAAATCCGGGTTCCACAGATGCACCGGCGGCAGGCCCTTGGCCTTGGGGATCTGTGCCAGAAGATCATTGGCCTTGCCGGAGTCACTCATCACGCCTGCCTCATTCGCTCATACCCAGAAGGCTACGAGCGTACTCGCGCATCGGCGCACCAAGCAAATCCTCCGGGGTGTTGTCGTGGAACGTCAACAAACCGCCACGGCTCTTGATGCGTGCGGTGTCGATCAGGTAGCGGGTATTGGTTTCGATCAACATCATCTGCACCACGCCAGTGTCCCACCCCAGCCGGTCGACGGCCTGTTCGTCATACCACTCATCGCCATTGCCGATGCGGTCGTCGGTACGGGCGAAGCGGGTGTACAGGACGTAGTCGGCACCCACCGAGCGTGCCTGGGCAATGGCGTCTTCCAGGCCCAATGGGCCTTGGGCGCGGCGCACCAACGGGAAATACTCGACAAAGCTCTTGAACGCCTCGTCAGCCACCGCGTTCTGCCGTGGCACCGGCCCCTTGCCCGGCGGCACGAATGCGCCCTGGCCGATGAAAATGAACGAATCGGGCTGCAGGCGGATCGACAGGGTACGCCGGGTATCGCTGTGGTCCAGCAGACCGGCATCGCTCATGTGATAGCGGACGCCTTCGCCCATATCGCTGACATTCATGCAGCCGCCCAGCGCCATCAGCGCCAGCAGCAAGACCAGGCTACGCATCTTTCCTCCAGTGGCCGGCGACGAAAAACCGGCGAATAGCCGGCGGATGCAGCTTTTGCGCCAGCTTCAGCCGCCAATCACCTTCATCACCATCACATCACCGGAAAACGCCAGGTCCTGCTTGTCTGCCAGCGCCTTGACCAACAGGCGCTGCAGGGCCGGCAGGGCCTGATGACGCGGCTTTTCCAGCAGGTCACCGACGAAGTGGCGATTGCTCGAAGACAGGCAGCCATGCAACCAGCCCGTGGAGGACAGGCGCAAGCGCGAGCAGGTACGGCAAAACGGCACGCTCTCGTTGGCGATGATGCCGAAGTGGCCAATGCCCGGGATTTCATAGCGCAGGGCTGTAGCGTCCAGCGGCGCATCGACCTGGACATAGGCATACTTGCCGCCGATCAGCGCCAGCAACTGGTCGAGCCCGACGAACTGCTGCACAAAGGCATTGTGCTCACGGGCCAGGTGGCCCATGCGCATGAGTTCTATGAAGCGCAACTCGAAGCCGCGCTCCAGGCAGTAATCCAGCAGCGGCAATACCTGGTCGAGGTTGTGCCCGCGCATTGGCACCATGTTCACCTTGATTCGCATGCCCAGCGCAGTGGCCTGCTCCATACCCGCCAGCACACTGGCCAGGTCGCCGCCCCGGGCAATGCGGCGGAAGGCCTGGGGGTCGAGAGTGTCGAGGGAAACATTCAGGCGTCGGATACCCGCCGCTTGCAGCTGGGGCAGTTTGCGCGCCAACAGCTGGCCATTGGTGGTCAGCGAGATATCGTCGAGGTCGAGCTTGGCCACTGCGGCCAGAAAGGCATCCAGGCGCGGGCTCACCAGCGGCTCACCCCCTGTGATGCGCAGGCGCTCGATACCAGCCGCTTCGATCAGGTAAGCCACGCCGCGGGCCAGGGCATCTGCCGAGAGTTCGTCTTGCGCCGCCACCAGGCGTTTGCCGTCGGGCACGCAGTAGGTGCAGGCATAATTGCAAGCAGCCGTCAGGCTGACACGCAGGTTGCGAAAGCGCCTGCCTTGACGATCGACAATCATGAATGACTCCGGCATGGATGATAAGGGGCAGGCGAAACCTGACTCATAAATCAGGTTTTTGCAAGCCCCCGCACCCTGCCGGTTCCAGCGTCAAGTGACGGAACGCTTCAGTTCGTCGGTTCCGGATCGCGTTTGCGTTTGTTGCCCATGCGCACACCGATGTCCATCAGGAACTGGAAGAAACCTTCCTGATCCTCAAGCACATTGCTCCAGAATGGCGAGTGGTACAGCGCAACGGCGCCGTGCACCAGCGCCCAGGCGGCGCAGTAATGGAAATACGGGGGTACGTCTTCGAGCTTGCCTTCGCTGATGCGGCCCTTGATCAGCTGAGTCAGGCGATCGAAATTGGAGGCACGGATACTGTGCAGTTGCTCGACCATTTCCGGCACCTGGTTGCCCTTGACCACCTTCTCTTCCAGGCGATCGAACAACCGGTAACGTTGCGGGTCGCGCATGCGGAACTCGAAGTAGGCGCGTGACAGGGCTTCCTTGTCACGGTCGACGTCGGCCGAGTGCAACAGTTCGTTCAGGTCGCGCTCATAGTCGAGCATCAGGCGCAGGTAGATTTCCGCCTTTGACTTGAAATGCTTGTAGATCGTGCCTTTGCCGATACCCACGGCGTCGGCGATCATTTCGACAGTGACGCTGTCCTCACCCTGTTCGAGAAACAGCTTGAGCGCGGTGTCGAGGATTTCCTGTTCGCGACGGCGAAACTCACGGACCTTACGAGGTTCTTTCTGCATGGGAAGGACTGGATGACAATCGAAGCGGTTTATTATGCCTAACTTGCAAGAAATTGCACGGATCATCCACGCATGTCTGTGTTTCACCATGCTTACTGCCATGCGCTGTGGAAGGATTGAAACCTCGGCGTATTCCAAATTTGTTTAAAAAACGACCAATATACGCTGGCACTGCGCCAAACCTGACCAATACTTGAAGTGTTGGCGCGGCGCATCCCCCCCAAGTGGCGCGCCGATAAAGGTGCTCAGGGACCGCGTACCTTTGTTTTACTCCTAATGGTCTTAACCCGGATTCCCCCCCCAGAACCCGGGTTTTTTTTGCTTGCGCGACGGGCCGCACAGCGACCCGCACTCCCCGCTCGATGTTTGTGCTGTACCGTGCCTGTGATCTTGATCTTGATCTTGATCTTGCTTTTGATCTTCGCGACTTCAGGAGGCCGAACGCAGGCCTTGCGAAGGGAGGTGACGGGCATGGATGCCCGTCAAGCGCTGGGCCCCAGGATGGGGCCTGCAGCGCGGTCCTCCCGGGAGCAAGGCCGGAGTGAGGGAACCCTGGAGCGCAGCGCAGGGGCCGGATGATCGGAGCGCAGCGTTTTTTGGTTACTTTTTGTCGCGTTTGACAAAAAGTGACTCGCCGTAAGGGCGAAAAGGTGAGTCAGCGTCGCCATCGCAAATGGCCTATCCGCTATATCAAAACCACTACATAAGCTTCTTGGCTTTTACGATGTGCGCCTTGATACAAGTGTAGACATTCGTTCGCGCAGGTGGCGCTGAGTCACCTTTCCGCCCTTCCGGCGGGTTACTTTGGTCTTGGCCAAAGTAACCAAAGCCGTCCGCTCCCATCATCCGGCCCCTGCGCTACGCTCCGGGGTTCCCTCGCTCCGGGCTTGCTCCCGGGAGGACCGCGCTGCAGGCCCCATCCTGGGGCCCAGCGCTTGACGGGCATCCATGCCCGTCACCTCCCTCCGCAAGCCCTGCGCTCGGCCTCCTGAAGTCGCAATCTGTGTCGCCTGAGCTACCGCGCGCTTAGAAGCCAAAGCAAGTGCAAGTACAAGTGCAAGTGCAAGTGCAAGTGCAAGTGCAAGTGCGCTCAGGCTCATGCGCCATCAAGCCACCCGTGCCAACGGGAACAACCGCTTGAAGTTGGCAGTAGTCTGCTCAGCCAGTTGCTCATAACTGGCGCCCCGCAACGAAGCCACATACTCCGCCACTTCCCGCACATACTGTGGCAAGTTCGGTTTGCCACGGTACGGAATGGGTGCCAGATACGGCGAATCGGTCTCGACCAGCAAACGATCGACCGGCACCTGCCGAGCCACTTCACGCAGGGCATCGGCATTGCGGAAGGTAACGATGCCAGACAGCGAGATGTAATACCCCAGGTCCAGCGCGGCCTTGGCCATCTCCCAGTCTTCGGTGAAGCAATGCAGCACACCAGCCTGCGGCAGGTTGACCTCGCGCAATAGTGCCAAGGTATCGGCGCGTGCCGCACGGGTGTGCACGATGACCGGCTTGCCGGTCTGCCGCGAGGCTTCCAGGTGCAGGCGGAACGAAGCCTGCTGCAGCTCGGCAGCTTCCGGCTCATAGTGGTAATCCAGCCCGGTTTCACCTATCGCCACCACATGGGGGTGGGCCAGCTCGCGCAGCAGCCATTCCAGCGCTGGGGTTTCACCCGGTGCCAGGTCCAGCGGGTGCACACCCACCGAGCAATCGACATCGGCGTACTGTTCGCTCAACGCCTTCACTGCACCGGCGTTTTCGGCACTGACGCCAATACACAGAAAATGACCGACCCCGCGCTCACGGGCCGCCTGCAAAGCAGCATCGAGGGAGCCCTGGTGGGCACTCAGGTCAAGACGGTCAAGGTGGCAATGGGAATCTACGAGCATGGGATAACGGCACACATGAAAAAATGAAAATCAGCGGGTACCCGGCAGTTGCAGCCAGTGAGCCAGCAACGCTTCGAGCAGCAGGGCGCGGTTGAGGTTGGCCTTGCCCAGCACTTTCTGGCGCTGCTCCAGGATCCAGGCCTGCACCTCCAGCACCTTGGCCTGGCGGCTCTTCTGCGCCAGGTATTGCACCACCTTGCGCATATCAGCCAAGCCTAACCCCTCCTCGTCCTGGGTCAACTGGTAGCGCAGGATCAGATGCGACCAATCGCAGAACCAGTCGAACAGCAACAGCAGTGGCACGCCGTTCCAGGCATCGGCCAACTGGCTGGGCGATTGCTGCTGCTTGATCAGCTTCTTCACCCCGTCAGTAACCAGCGCACGTTGCTCGCGCACACCTTGTGCCTGCAGGCTGACCGCCATCAATGGCGAACCGGCGGCCAGCGTCAGCAGCTCGTCGCGCTCGGCCTCGTCACTGTCAGGCAACGCACCGGCCAGCCAGGCCTGGCTCTGGGCCAGGCTTGGCTGCGGGCACGCCACCTGCTGGCAGCGGCTCTTGATGGTCGGCAACAAGCGGCTGGGCTGGTGCGTGACCAACAGCAGCACCGTATCGCCAGATGGCTCTTCGAGGCTTTTGAGCAGCGCGTTGGAGGCGTTGACGTTCATCGCCTCGACAGGCTCGATCAGCACCACCTTGCGCCCGCCCAATTGCGCGGTTTGCACCACGAACGCCACCAGCTCGCGCACCTGGTCGACCTTGATCGGCTTGTCGGCCTCTTCAGGCTCGAGCACAAAGTTGTCCGGGTGGCTACCGGCCTTTAGCAACAGGCAGGACTTGCACCCGCCGCAGGCATCCAGCCCTTGGGGCTGCTGGCACAGCAGGCGGGCCATCAGGCGCTCGGCCATGGCCCGCTTGCCGATACCCTGCGGCCCGTGCAGCAGGTAGGCGTGCGCGTGCTGGCTGCGGCCGGCCAGCTGCTGCCAGAGGGCCTGCTGCCAGGGGTAGGCGTCAGCCACGGCAACGCTCCACAATCGCCGGCAGCAGCGCATCGATGGCGCGCTGCACGGCTTCCAGCGTTTGCGCGGCATCGAGCAGGCTGTAGCGCTGCGGCTCGCGCTGGGCGCGCTGCAGGTATGCCTGGCGCACCGCTTCGAAAAACGCCTGGCCTTCTTGCTCGAAACGGTCCAGGCGGCCGCGGGCGGCAGCACGGGCCAAGCCCACTTCCACTGGCAGGTCGAAGACCAAGGTCAGGTCCGGGCGCAGGTCACCCTGGACAAATTGCTCCAGAGTAGCGATGCGCTCGACCGACAAACCGCGCCCACCGCCCTGATAGGCATAGGTGGCGTCGGTGAAGCGGTCACACAGCACCACGGCGCCGCGGGCCAGTGCCGGGCGGATTACCTGCGCGAGGTGTTGCGCGCGCGCCGCGAACACAAGCAACAGCTCGGTGTCGGCCGCCATGCTTTCATCGGTGGGGGCCAGCAGCAGCTCGCGCACTTTTTCGGCCAGCGGCGTACCACCGGGCTCACGGGTCAGCACTACATCCAGGCCCTGCTCGCGCAAGCGCGCAGCAAGGTAATCGCGGTTGGTGCTCTTGCCCGCGCCTTCGGGGCCTTCCAGCGTAATAAACAAGCCGCTCACAGGCAGTCCTTAATGTTGTTCGTCAGGCGTCGGCCGTTCGGCCGCTTGCGCACCACCAGCAGGGGCATCCTGCGCAGGCGGCGCTTCGGGTGCTGGCTGTGCAGCCGGCTCGTCAGTTGCAGGCACCTGGGGCTGGGCGTCGTCAGTACCCGGCTGTGCCTCTTGCTGCGGCGCAGGGCTGGAGCGGTAGTCGGTACGACGTTTGAGCTGGAACTCGCGCACCGCCGAATTATGGTCGTCGAGGTCGTCGGAGAACACATGGCTGCCATCGCCGCGGGCGACGAAGTACAGGCTGGTGCCATCGGACGGGTTGAGCGCCGCGTGAATCGCTTCGCGGCCGACCATGGCAATCGGGGTGGGCGGTAGCCCTGTCATGGTATAGGTGTTGTAGGGCGTCGGTTCGCGCAGGTCGGCGCGGGTAATCCTGCCGTTGTAACGCTCACCCATGCCGTAGATCACCGTCGGGTCGGTCTGCAGCATCATGCCCAGGCGCAGGCGCCGTACAAATACGCCGGCAATCTGCCCACGCTCCTGCGGGATACCGGTTTCCTTTTCCACCAGCGAGGCCATGATCAGCGCCTGGTACGGGTCGCGATACGGCAGGTCGGTGGTGCGCTCGGCCCACTCCTTTGCCAGCACTTCGTCCAGGCGCATGTAGGCCTGCTGCAGCAACTCGACATCGCTCATGCCACGCACGAAGCGGTAGGTGTCCGGGAAGAAGCGCCCTTCGGGGAACACGCCGGTATGGCCGAGCTTGTCCATCACTTCGGAATCCGACAGGCCGTCCAGGGTGTGCTTGATCTTTTCATGCCTGGCCACAGCCGAGCGCACCTGACGGAAGGTCCAGCCTTCGACCAGAGTGAGGTTGTACTGCACCACATCGGCCCGGCGCCATGCGTCGAACAACTGTTCGACCGTCATGCCAGGGGTGAGGCGGTATTCGCCGGTGTGCAGGGCGGTGCCAGCCATGTTGAAGCGCCAGTACAAGCGCAACCAGACAGCATCGTCGAGCAACCCTTCTTGTTGCATGCGGTAGAACATGCGGTTGGGGTTGGTGCCATTGGGCACGTCGAGCAGGCGCTCCTGCGTCACGTGCAGGGGCTGCTCCAGGACCGAGTTGACCTTCCAGGCCGACCAGCCAAGCGCCAGCCCGGCAAGGATCAAGCCCATTTCCAGCAGTAGCAGGAATTTACGTCTCACGAATTCAGGTTTCCAGTAACGTACGGGCAACGGCCTGCAGTTTACGGGTGAGCGGGCCAGGCGACCAGTTTAGCGCGGCTACGCCCCGCACGGGCCAGATGCCGTAAACGCTATTGCAAACAAATACTTCATCTGCCTGCTCCAGCGCGTCAAACGACAGGTCAGCGACCTGCGCCGGGATGCCCAGCACCGCGGCCTGTTCCAGCAATGCAGCACGCATCACCCCGGCCACACCACAACGGCTGAGGTCGGCAGTGAACAGCACGCCATCGCGCACCAGGAACAGATTGCTGTACACCCCTTCGATCACCCTGCCCTGCCCGTCACGCATCAGGCCTTCGGCATGCTCGCTGTCCTGCCATTCGGCACGGGCCAGCACCTGCTCCAGCCGGTTGAGGTGTTTGAGGCCGGCCAGCAGCGGTTGTTCCCCAAGCCGGGTCTGGCAAGGAAACAAGCGCACGCCGTGCTCGGCATGCTCCACAGGATAGCTGGGTAACGGGCTGCCCTGCAGGATTCGCCGTGGCACGGCACCGGCAACCGGCGCATAGCCACGCTGGCTGTCACCACGGGTAAGGATGAGTTTGGCTACACCTTCACCGAGCTGGCTGGCATAGCGCAGGAGCTCGTCGCGCACCAGCGCCATGTCGGCACTGATCGCCAAGCGCTGACAACCCAGCGCCAGGCGTGCGAGGTGGCCGTCCAGCAAGCTGGGCTGGCCACCGCGCACGGCAATGGTCTCGAACAGGCCATCGCCGTAGGCCAGGCCGCGGTTCTGCAGGTTGACTGCAACCGAGGGCTGGCCATCGACCCAGCTGTGCATCAACCGGCGAACCGGCGGAACACCAGCGAGCCGTTGGTGCCGCCAAAGCCGAACGAGTTGGACAACACCACGTCGATCGGCATGCTGCGCGCCTGGTGCGGCACGAAGTCGAGGTCGCAACCTTCGTCCGGTTCGTCCAGGTTGATGGTGGGCGGGGCCATCTGGCTGTTGATCGCCAGCACACTGAAGATCGCTTCCACCGCGCCTGCGGCGCCCAGCAGGTGGCCGGTCATCGACTTGGTCGAACTGACAGCCAGCTTGTAGGCATGCTCGCCGAACACGCGCTTGATCGCGGCCACCTCGGCCACGTCGCCCGCAGGGGTCGAGGTACCGTGGGCGTTGATGTAGCTGACCTCTTCCGGCTGGATACCGGCATCGCGCAAGGCGTTGGCCATGCAGCGGGCAGCGCCCTCGCCGGTGTCGGGTGGCGAAGTCATGTGGTAGGCGTCGCCGCTCATGCCAAAGCCAACCAGCTCGGCATAGATGGTCGCACCACGGGCCTTGGCGTGCTCCAGCTCTTCGAGCACCAGGGCACCGGCACCGTCGGACAATACAAAGCCGTCACGGCCCTTGTCCCATGGGCGGCTGGCCCGGCTTGGCTCGTCGTTGCGGGTAGACAGCGCACGCGAGGCACCGAAGCCGCCCATGCCCAGGCCACAGGCAGCCATCTCCGCGCCACCTGCAATCATCACGTCAGCTTCACCGTAGGCGATATTGCGCGCGGCCATGCCGATGCAATGGGTGCCAGTGGTGCACGCAGTGGCAATGGCGTAGTTCGGCCCCTGCAGGCCCAGGTGGATCGACAGGAACCCGGAGATCATGTTGATGATCGAGCCCGGCACAAAGAACGGGGAAATGCGACGCGGCCCCGAATCGTGCAGCGTACGGCTGGTTTCCTCGATGTTGGTAAGGCCGCCGATCCCCGAGCCCATGGCCACGCCAATGCGCTCACGGTTGGCGTCGGTGACCTCCAGGCCGGCATTACGCACCGCCTGGAAACCGGCCGCCAGGCCGTACTGGATGAACAGGTCAAGCTTGCGGGCCTCTTTGGCCGACAGGTATTGCTCGACCTCGAAGCCTTTCACCGAGCCGCCAAAACGGGTGGAGTAGGCAGACAGGTCCGTGTGTTCGATCGGACCAATGCCACTGCGGCCAGCCAGAATGCCCTGCCAGGTGCTCGGTACATCGGTACCCAGTGGCGACAGCATACCCATACCGGTGACCACGACGCGTCTACGCGACACAGTACTCTCCTTTTCTAATAACAGAGTCTCTTGCGATTACATTCAAGCGCAGGAATGGAATGGCAACAGGCTCTTGGTGCGCGGTCAGCGAAGCCGGCTCGCCCCAAAGCAGCGTGTTCGCAAAGAAAAAACCGCACGCCGGCAAAGGCAGTGCGGTTTTTCTCGTCAAGAAGCGACGACTACAGTGTCTTAGGCCTTGTGGCTGTTGACGTAGTCGATAGCTGCTTGAACGGTAGTGATTTTCTCGGCTTCTTCGTCAGGGATTTCGGTCTCGAATTCCTCTTCCAGAGCCATCACCAGCTCAACGGTGTCAAGCGAATCGGCACCCAGGTCATCGACGAAGGACTTCTCGTTGGTCACTTCCTCTTCCTTCACGCCCAGTTGCTCGGCGACGATTTTCTTGACGCGTTCTTCGATGTTGCTCATACCTAGGTTTACTCCTAATGGATATATGTCAGGCAGCTGGCCGGTGGCCAATTTTATAGAAAGACGTTCGCTTTTCAAGCTAAACGCACCTTCAAACCAGTCACCGCACCCGCCGCCTGGAATCTGGTTGCAGCTTTATAACGGATTTTAGGCTCGCAGTATGACTCTTTTTTTACGAAATCCGTCACATTGAGTTGCAGTGTTACATGTACATCCCGCCGTTGACCGGCACGGTAGCGCCGGTCACGTAGGCCGCACCGTCGGACGCCAGGAACGAAACCACCTTGGCGATTTCATCAGCCTGGCCCAGGCGGCCCAGCGGAATCTGGGTTTGCAGGGCTTCACGCTGCGCTTCTGGCAGTTCGCGGGTCATGTCGGTGTCGATGAAGCCCGGAGTCACCGAGTTTACGGTGATGCCACGCGAGCCCACTTCACGCGCGAGGGCGCGGCTGAAGCCTTCCAGGCCAGCCTTGGCGGCGGCGTAGTTGGCCTGGCCAGCGTTACCCATTGCACCGACGACCGAGCCGATGCTGATGATACGACCCCAACGTGCCTTGGTCATGCCACGCAGCACGCCCTTGGACAGACGGTAGAGGCTGTTCAGGTTCGTGTCGATCACGTCGAACCACTCGTCGTCCTTCATGCGCAGCATGAGGTTGTCGCGAGTGATACCGGCGTTGTTGACCAGGATGGCCGGCGCGCCAAACTGTTCGGCGATGGCACCCAGAACAGCTTCAACGGATTCGGCGCTGGTCACGTTCAGCTCCATGCCGGTGCCGGTGATACCGTGCTCTTTCAGGGTGGCAGCAATGCGCTCGGCGCCGGAGGCCGAAGTGGCGGTACCGATCACGGTCGCGCCCTGGCGGCCCAGCTCGAGGGCGATGGCCTGGCCAATGCCACGGCTGGCGCCGGTGACCAGTGCAACTTTACCTTGCAGGCTCATGCAAGCTTCTCCAAATCAGGCCAGTGCCGCGCGGGTGGCGGCAACGGCGTCAGGGGTATTGAGGTTGTAGGTGGTCACGCCGTCGGCGCAACGCTTGTTCAGGCCAGCCAGGACCTTGCCCGGGCCGCACTCGACCAGGTTGACTGCACCGTTGGCAGCCAGGGTCTGCACGCACTCGACCCAACGCACAGGCTGGTACAGCTGGGCCAGCAGGTCATGCTTGAGGGCATCGAGGTCGGCGGCAATGGCAGCGGTGACGTTCTGCACCACCGGAATTTGCGGCGCCTTCCATTCGATGGCATTGACCGATTCGGCAAAGCGCTCGGCGGCCGGCTTCATCAGGGCACAGTGCGACGGCACGCTGACCGCCAGCGGCAGGGCGCGCTTGGCACCTTTGGCCTTGCACAGCTCCATGGCCCGATCTACCGCAGCCTTGTTACCTGCGATGACCACCTGGCCTGGCGAGTTGAAGTTGACGGCGCTGACCACTTGGTCTTCTGCCGCTTCGGCGCAAATTTCTACCACCACGGCGTCGTCCAGGCCAAGGATTGCAGCCATGGCACCGTGACCTGCAGGCACGGCCTCCTGCATCAACTGACCACGGCGCTCGACCAGGCGAACGGCGTCTTTCAGGCTGATGCTTTCAGCGGCAACCAAGGCACTGTATTCACCCAGACTATGACCGGAGACGAAGGCTGGCGCGGCGCCGCCTTCCGCCAGCCACAAGCGCCACAGCGCGATGGACGCGGTGAGGATGGCCGGCTGGGTCTTGTCGGTCTGGTTGAGTTGCTCTTCCGGGCCTTCCTGGATCAGCTTCCACAGGTCGTAACCGAGTGCGTCGGAAGCTTCCTTGAAGGTTTCGATGATCACTGGCTTCTCGGCGCCGAGCTCGGCGAGCATGCCCAGCGACTGGGAACCTTGACCGGGAAAGACAAATGCGAGGGATGCAGACATTGAACAAGCCCTTATGATCTTGTCGTCGGATAGGGTGCGCCAGGCCGCAGGCCAGGCGCGGAATCTGAAAACTTGGATGGAAACGCAGACCAAGCGGTCACATTTAAGCACTTCATCGCCGAAATGCCTAAGGCAACAGGTCTTCAAGGCGGCCATGCAGGCGCTGCGGCAGGTTTTCCTGAATTTCGATCAACGCCCGCTGGATGGCGCTCTGGAAGCCCTGCACGCCTGCCGAGCCATGGCTCTTGATGACGATACCCTGCAACCCCAGAAAGCTCGCACCGTTGTGCCGCGCCGGCGCCAGGTCGGCCTGCAGGCGCTTGAGCAGCGGCATGGCCACGGCCCCGGCAACGCGAGCAAATGCACCGCCCTTGAACAGCTTTTCGATGCGTGCACCGATCATCGTTGCCAGACCCTCGCTGGATTTAAGCAGGATGTTGCCGACAAAACCGTCGCACACCACCACGTCCGCCTCCCCTCTGTACAGGCCATCCCCTTCGACGAAACCGACGTAGTTAAGGCCGCGAGCGTTCTGCAACAGCGTGGCCGCCAGCTTGACCTGCTGGTTGCCCTTGATGTCCTCGGTACCGATGTTCAGCAATGCCACACGCGGCCGATGCACACCCAGGGCCTGGGCGGCCACCGAGCCCATCACCGCGAACTGATAGAGGTTCTCGGCGCTGCAATCGACATTGGCACCCAGGTCCAGCAGCTGGCAGTAACCCGCCTGGGTCGGGATCGCCGCCACCATGGCTGGCCGATCGATACCCGGCAAGGTTTTGAGCACGAAGCGTGACAGCGCCATCAGCGCCCCGGTATTGCCGGCACTGACGCAGGCCTGGGCCTTGCCGTCACGCACCAGTTCGAGGGCGATGCGCATCGACGAGTCCGGCTTGCCGCGTAGCGCCTGGGAGGGCCGCTCGTCCATACCGATCACCTCACTGGCGGCGACAATCTGCAGGCGCGCGCGATCCGCAGCTGCAAGGCCGCTGACAAGATCTTCTAGGAGGGAGGGTTGACCGACGAGGGTCAGGTGCAGCGAGGGGGTAGCCGAAAGGCAGGCAATGCTAGCCTGGACAATGCTGCGGGGACCGAAGTCCCCGCCCATTGCGTCGATCGCGATGATCTGAGCGGACAAGGATTACTCGTCAGCGCCCTTATCGATCACTTTACGACCACGGTATACGCCTTCTGGCGAAACGTGGTGGCGCAGGTGAATTTCACCGGTGGTTTTCTCTACCGACAGCGCGTTTTCCGACAGGGCGTCGTGCGAACGGCGCATGTCACGGGCAGAGCGGGATTTTTTGTTCTGCTGAACAGCCATAATTGATTAACTCCTAAACGTTTGGGTCACGCTTTAACTGCGCCAAAACACTGAACGGGTTGGACCGCGATACCTCGTCCTTGCTCGATTCGGGCTCGTCTGCGCCCGCCGGCTGCTGGCATTCTTCCGGATGGTGAGCAGGCACGATTGGCAAGGCGAGCAGAAGCTCCTCCTCGACCAATGCCTGCAGATCCAAAGGATCTTCGCCCAGTTCCAGCACGTCATAGCCTTTCGGCAACGACTGGGTATTCGCACCCTCCTTCACCACAGCGTATGTACATTCGCTGTAGATCGGCAGGGTGACCAGCTCAAGACAACGCTGGCAAACCATCTTGACCTCGACGTTCAGCTCGGTGTGGATAACCACCACGTGCTGTTCATCTCGTTCAAAATCGAACTTCGCCTGCACCGTACCGACATTGTCGGAAAGCGGGTCGCAGAGTCTTTCCAAATCAGCGAGTTGCAGCGAACCGTTAAGGGTTACGCCACGATCGGCTAATTTGCGCGGGTCAACGTGAGGTGGAATCGGGTCATTCAACATAGGCGCAGCATTCTAGGGATGCCCCCCGTCCCTGTCAAAGGAAATTCGGCGGCATCGTGCGTGATAGGATTGGTTCAACCGAAACGGAGTCTACCATGCTTCCTTTGTTACTGGCTTCCAGCTCTGCCTATCGCCGCGAACTGCTGACACGCCTGCGCCTGCCCTTCACTTGGGCAAGCCCCGATATAGACGAACAGCGACGGGATGACGAGCCCGCCGTGGAACTGGTGCGCCGGCTGGCCAGGCAAAAGGCCGAAGCTTTGGCGGGCAGCCATCCCGCGCACCTGATTATCGGTTCGGACCAGGTTGCAGTACTGGGCGAACAGGTGCTGGGCAAACCACACACGTTCGAGCGGGCTTGCGAGCAACTGCTGGAGTGCAGCGGGCAGCAGGTGAGCTTTCTGACCGGATTGGCATTGCTCAATAGCGCGACCGGGCACTGCCAGGTGGACTGCGTGCCGTTTACGGTGACGCTGCGCGAATTGAGCCGGGAGCGGGTGGAGCGCTATGTGACGGCGGAACAGCCACTGGATTGCGCAGGAAGCTTCAAGGCAGAGGGCTTGGGGGTGAGTTTGTTCCAGAGCACCCACGGGTGCGATTCGACCAGCCTGATCGGGCTGCCGTTGATTCGACTGGTGGATATGTTGACCCGGGAGGGGGTGGTTGTCCCTTGAGCCTGGCTTGAGATTTTCTGCGCCTGGGAGACCGAGCGCCGCCCGCGCGGCGCTTCGCGGGCGGCGCTCGGTCTCACAGGCGCCGCAAAATGCACGCCGAACTCAACGCAACTGCGGCCCCTGGAACCCCATCCACATCGCCAGGTGCTCAGCCACACTGGCCCCCACGCGCTTGGAGAAGCGATCGAACGGCGACTCCTGCACAGTGAAGTCCACCAGCTCCTTCTCGCCTACAATTTCACGCGCCACGTAGCTGGCACTGCCCAGCCCATCCACCAGCCCCAGCGCCTTGGCCTGCTCGCCCGACCAGATAAGGCCACTGAACAACTCCGGGTGGTCCTTATCCTTCAGGCGCTCGCCGCGCCCTTGCTTGACCATGGCGATGAACTGGTTGTGCGTGGTGTCCAGCACCCCCTGCCAGAACCGGGTTTCTTCTGGCTTTTCAGGGGAGAACGGATCAAGGAAGGCCTTGTGCTCACCCGAGGTGTAGGCACGCCGCTCCACGCCCAGCTTCTCCATGGTGCCGACAAAGCCGTAACCAGCCGCCGTCACGCCAATCGAGCCCACCAGGCTAGCCTTGTCGGCATAGATCTCGTCCGCCGCACTGGCAATGTAATAGGCACCGGAAGCACCAAGATCAGCAATTACCGCATACAGCTTGATGGCCGGATACTCGGCGCGCAGGCGGCGGATTTCGTCATACACGTAACCCGCCTGCACCGGGCTGCCGCCCGGGCTGTTGATGCGCATGACCACGGCCTTGGTCTTGCTGTCCTTGAACGCGTCGCGCAGGCTCTTGACGATGTTGTCGGCGCTGGCGCCTTCCTGGTCGGCAATCACCCCGCGTACCTCGACCAGCGCGGTATGGCTGGCACTGCGCGATGCCGCCTTGTCCATGTCCATCAGTGGCGTGAACAATGCCAGGAAGCCGAAGAGGTAGATGAAAGTCAGCAGCTTGAAGAAGATCCCCCAGCGCCGCGCCCGGCGCTGCTCCTGCACACTGGCCAGCAAGGTCTTTTCCAGCAGTTGCCAACTCTTGCGCTCTTCGCGCCCTTCGCGCTCCTCGGGTGCGGCCTCGGGGGCTTTCCATTCGTCTGCCATGCTTACCTACCTTGGAAGTGGAATTGCGGAACCGCCCAGCCACTCACGCAGCTGGGAAAAGTGATCGATGCACACCTGCGGACCAAACTCGGCCAGCGCCTGCAGCGACATGGCACCATAGCCCACCGCCACCGAATGCATGCCGGCATTGCTGGCCATCTGCAGGTCGAATGCCGAGTCCCCGACCATCAGCGCACGCCCCGGTTCGACGCCGCAATGGCCGAGAATTTCCTCGAGCATCAGCGGATGCGGCTTGCCGCGGGTTTCGTCAGCAGCGCGAGTGATGTCAAAGAACGCCTCCCAGCCATTGGCCTTGAGTACCCGATCCAGCCCACGACGCGCCTTGCCGGTCGCCACCGCCAGGCGGTAACCCTCGGCACGGAAGGCATCCAGCGACTCGACCACGCCCTCGAACAGCGGCGAAGGCTGCTGGTCCAGCGCCATGTAGATGTCGGCATAGTGCTGACGAAAGCGCTCGACCTGCTCAGGCGCCAGGTGCGGGTACAGCGTATGGATCGCCTCACCCAGGGCCAGACCGATGATGCCCTTGACCGCGCCGTCGCTGCTGGGCGCCTCGCCGGCACGCTCGGCGGCGGCATTCATGGCCTCGACAATACGCCCGATGGAATCGGCCAGGGTACCGTCCCAGTCGAAGATCAGTAGCTCATAGCCTTTATTCATGGGTCAGGACGCACTCAGACGTTCAATGGTTTTCGCCCAGACTTCATCCACAGGCGCTTCAAGCTTCAGCTCACCACCGTCCGGCAGCGGCACGGTCAGCGCATAGGCATGCAGGAACAGGCGCTTGCCCCCCAAATCACGAATTTCGCGACTGAAGTCTTCGTCACCGTATTTGCTGTCACCGGCAATCATGTGCCCGGCATGCAGGGTGTGCACGCGGATCTGGTGGGTACGCCCAGTGATCGGACGGGCCTCGACAATGGTGGCGAACTCGCCAAAGCGGCGCAGCACGCGGAACAGGGTCAACGCTTCCTTGCCCTCCTCGTTCACTTCGACCATGCGCTCGCCGGAGCGCAGGTTGCTCTTGAGCAACGGAGCGTTTACCTGCTTCTTCGAGGTCGGCCAGTGGCCGCGCACCAGCGCCATGTAGCGCTTGTCGACACCATCGCCACGCAGGGCGGCATGCAGGTGGCGCAGCATGCTGCGCTTCTTGGCGATCATCAGCAGGCCGGAGGTGTCGCGGTCCAGGCGGTGTACCAGCTCCAGCTCCTTGGCGTCCGGGCGCAGCTGGCGCAGCGCTTCGATCACGCCAAAGCTCAGGCCGCTGCCGCCATGCACGGCGATGCCGGACGGCTTGTTCATCACGATAAGCGCCTTGTCTTCGTAGACAATGGCCGCCTCAAGGCGTTGCAGCAAGCCCTGGGCCACCGGCGCCGGCTCGTCACGCTCCGGCAGGCGGACGGGCGGTACCCGCACGATATCGCCGGCCTGGATCTTGTACTCAGGCTTTACCCGACCTTTGTTCACCCGCACTTCACCCTTGCGCAGGATGCGGTAGACCAAAGTCTTGGGCACGCCCTTGAGGGCCGTGATGAGGAAATTGTCGATGCGTTGGCCGGCAAGCTCCGGCGCGACTTCGATCAGCTGAACGCCGGAAGTCGGAGGGGTATTGGTCGTCATTGCGGGATCATAACAATTTTTTATGGAATTGAAGCACTTAATCATTGCTGCTATAGTCGCGAACGCCGCCAAAAGCGGCAGGCCAGCGGCACCAGGCTTTCAGCCGGCCCTGACCAACGCAATTCTCCAGGACGCGAGGCCGTCCTACGGGGTTTTCGCCAGTTTACCGAATTGCCTGGAATCGCCACCAGCGCTGTGTAGAGAAGAGCGAAAAAAAACGACAAGCGCGGTGTTTCACCTGCTTACCCGATTCTTTTCGCAGTACCTCTGCCCGCGAGTCGCTTCCACGCAACGCACGGCGAATGCTTCGGAAATACCTGCCTTGGACATCAATGGCGCCAGTGCAGTACCTGCAGTGGCGAAAAATGCAACCCGTTGCGGATTCAGCGCGCGGCAGCACCCGAATTATCAGGGATACGTGCAGGGTGGAGATGCACAGCCCTCGGACCGTGTAGCACCGCGTCCGGCCACCAGCCACTGACGGCTGGCGAGCGGATAAGGTCCTGAACAGATGCCCCCGGGCGTCCACGGCTGAAGGTTGATTCCTCCTCCTGACTGAGTGCACAAGGCCCGCTTGGTTGATTCGATATCCATTCGAAGCCACCGGGGCCTTGTTGGCACCGCAGCAAACAGGACGCGTCGTCGCGACAACGGCAGGCTGGGCAACCGGCTGGTGCCGAACGTCGCTCGACACGGGGGTGGCCCGGCCACCCTTTGCGCACCTTGGCACCGACCATGAGACGTCGTGTGTGCCGAACGCCGTTTCCGGCAGCCCGGAAACCGACGGTACAACATGAAAAGAATGCTGATTAACGCAACTCAACCCGAAGAGTTGCGTGTAGCCCTGGTGGACGGCCAACGCCTCTACGACCTGGACATCGAGTCCGGCGCACGTGAGCAGAAAAAGGCCAACATCTACAAAGGCAAGATCACCCGCATCGAACCCAGCCTCGAAGCCGCCTTCGTCGACTTCGGTTCCGAACGTCACGGCTTCCTGCCGCTGAAAGAAATCTCCCGCGAATACTTCAAGAAAGCCCCCGAAGGCCGGGTGAACATCAAGGAAGTGCTCAGCGAAGGCCAGGAAGTCATCGTCCAGGTCGAGAAGGAAGAGCGCGGCAACAAAGGCGCCGCCCTCACCACCTTCATCAGCCTGGCTGGCCGCTACCTGGTGCTGATGCCCAACAACCCGCGTGCTGGCGGCATCTCCCGCCGCATCGAAGGCGAAGAGCGCAACGAACTGCGCGAAGCCCTGAACGGCCTGACCGTGCCGGGCGACATGGGCCTGATCGTGCGCACTGCCGGCCTTGGCCGCAGCAGCGAAGAAATGCAGTGGGACCTCGACTACCTGCTGCAGCTGTGGACCGCCATCAAGGAAGCATCCCTGGACCGCGCCGCGCCATTCCTGATCTACCAGGAAAGCAACGTCATCATCCGCGCCATCCGCGACTACCTGCGCCAGGACATCGGTGAAGTGCTGATCGACAGCATCGACGCCCAGGAAGAGGCCCTGACCTTCATCCGCCAGGTGATGCCGCAGTACGCCAGCAAGGTGAAACTGTACGAAGACAGCGTACCGCTGTTCAACCGCTTCCAGATCGAAAGCCAGATCGAAACCGCCTTCCAGCGCGTGGTCGACCTGCCGTCCGGTGGTTCGATCGTGATCGACCCGACCGAAGCCCTGGTGTCTATCGACATCAACTCGGCGCGCGCCACCAAAGGCAGCGATATCGAAGAAACCGCCCTGCAGACCAACCTGGAAGCGGCGGAGGAAATCGCCCGCCAGCTGCGCCTGCGTGACATCGGCGGCCTGATCGTGATCGACTTCATCGACATGACCCCGGCGAAAAACCAGCGCGCCGTTGAAGAACGCGTGCGCGAATGCCTGGAAGCGGACCGTGCCCGCGTGCAGGTTGGCCGCATCTCGCGCTTCGGCCTGCTGGAAATGTCCCGTCAGCGCCTGCGCCCATCGCTGGGCGAAAGCAGCGGCATCGTCTGCCCACGCTGCTCCGGCACCGGCATCATCCGTGACGTGGAGTCGCTGTCGCTGGCCATCCTGCGCCTGATCGAAGAAGAAGCCCTGAAGGACCGCACTGCCGAAGTCCGTGCACAAGTGCCAATCCCGGTGGCCGCGTTCCTGCTCAACGAGAAGCGCAACTCGATCACCAAGATCGAACTGCGCACCCGTGCGCGCATCATCATCCTGCCGAACGATCACCTGGAAACTCCGCACTTCGAAGTCCAGCGCCTGCGCGACGACAACCCGGAAGTGCTGAACAACCAGTCCAGCTACGAGATCGCCACCACCGAAGCCGAAGAGGCACCGCAGCAGACCGCCACCCGCACCCTGGTTCGCCAGGAAGCAGCGGTCAAGACCGCCCCGGCCCGCACCAACGCGCCGGTACCGGTTGCTGAAGAGCCTCAGGCTGTTGCCCCGGCCGCCCCGGCCCCGAGCGCCCCGGAGCCAAGCCTGTTCAAAGGCCTGGTGAAGTCGCTGGTCAGCCTGTTCGCCGGCAAGGACGAACCTGCAGCTGCTGCACCTGTCGTCGCCGAGAAACCGGCCGCCGAGCGCAGCCCGCGCAACGAGGAGCGCCGCAACGGCCGTCAACAGAGCCGCAACCGCAACGGCCGCCGCGACGAAGAGCGCAAGCCGCGTGAAGAGCGTGCCGAGCGCGCCCCGCGCGAAGAGCGCCAGCCACGCGAGGAGCGTGCACCGCGCGAAGAGCGTGCACCACGCGAAGAACGCGCCCCACGCGAAGAGCGTGCACCACGCCAGCCACGCGAAGACCGCCGCAGCAACCGCGGCGAAGAGCGCGTGCGCGAACTGCGTGAGCCGCTGGATGCCACCCCGCCAGCCGAACGCGAAGAGCGCCAGCCACGTGAAGAGCGTGTAGCCCGTGAAGAACGCGCCCCACGTGAAGAGCGTGCACCTCGCGAAGAACGTGCTCCGCGTGAAGAGCGCGCACCTCGCGAAGAACGTGCTCCGCGTGAAGAGCGTGCTCCTCGCGAAGAACGTGCTCCGCGTGAAGAGCGCGCACCTCGCGAAGAACGTGCGCCACGCGAAGAACGCGCCCCGCGCCCACCACGCGAAGAGCGCCAGCCACGCGTAGCCGAAGAAGCGGCCGAGCAGGCTGCCGAACTGGCCGAAGAGCAACTGCCGAACGAAGAGCTGCTGCAAGACGAACAGGAAGGCACCGATGGCGAGCGTCCGCGCCGCCGCTCCCGTGGCCAGCGTCGTCGCAGCAACCGTCGTGAGCGCCAGCGCAACGCCAATGGCGAGCTGATCGACGGTGGCGAAGAGGAAGAAGGCAGCGAAGAGCAGCCACAACAGCACCAGGCCACCGAGCTGGGTGCCGAACTGGCCGCCGGCCTGGCAGTGACTGCCGCTGTTGCCAGCAGCAACATCAGCGCCGACGCCGAAGCCCAGGCCAACCAGCAGGCCGAACTGGCCACCGCCGAAATCGCTGCCGCAGCAGAGACCGACAACAGCCACGCCGCTCAGCCGGTCGAGAAGGCTGAAAAGGTCGAGCCGGTTGAAGCCGTCGCCAAGGCTGAAGACGTTGCCGTAGCCCCAGTGGTGGAGCAGCCTGTCAGCGAGCCGGTTGTCGTGGCCGAGGTCACTGCCGAGCCGGTAGTCGAAGTCGCTCCGCAACACCTGGTTGAAGAAGCGCCTGCTGCCGAACCGGTAATCGTCGCCGAAGCCCCTGTTGAAACGCCTGCTGTCGAAGCGGGCGAAATCGAAAAAGCTCCGGCCGTGGTTGAAACCGCTCCGGTTGCCGAGCAGCCTGCACCGGTTGTCGAAGCCCAGCCAGAAGTAGTCGCAGAGCCTGCACCTGTGGTCGTCGAGCCTGCCCCGGTAGAGGCAGAAGCTGCCACCGTCATGCTGGCCAACGGCCGTGCGCCGAACGACCCGCGTGAAGTGCGCCGCCGCAAGCGTGAGGCCGAGGCCGCCGCCAAAGCCGCGCAGGAAGCTGCTGCAGCGACCGAGGAGCCAGCCCTGGAAGCCGCCGATGAGCACAAGCCTCATCACAGTTGATAGCCAAGGCTGAATGAAAAAGCCCCGCCAGTGCGAACTGGCGGGGCTTTTTCTTGTGTTCGTCGCTACTGCCGCATTGCCTATGAGATCGAGCGCCGCGCGGGCGGCGCTCGATTTCTGCCACCCCGCAATTCCAAAGCCGAACGCTCAGTAGAGGTTAGGCTCCATCTCCAACTCAACCCCGAACCGCTCCAGGATATCCGCCTGGATCTGCCGTGCCAGCGCATGCATCTGTGCCCCGCTCGCCTGACCGTAGTTGACCAGCACCAGCGACTGCAAGCGATGCACGCCCGCATCGCCGTCGCGATGGCCCTTCCAGCCCGCCTGCTCGATCAACCAGCCCGCAGCCAGCTTCACTTGGCCATCGGCCTGAGGATAAGCGACCACTGCCGGGTATTGCGCACGAATACGCTCAACCAGCTCAGCCGACACCACCGGGTTCTTGAAAAAGCTCCCGGCGTTGCCGAGCTCCACCGGGTCTGGCAGCTTTTCACGGCGAATGCTGCAAATAGCATCACTGATCGCCTGCGCAGTCGGCTCGGCCACGCCCTGCTCCGCCAGGCGCTGACGCACCGGGCCATAGTCCAGATGGGCCTGCAAGGTACGGCTCAAGGCAAAACGCACGCGCAGGATCAACCAGCGCCCGGGGTTGCGCTTGAACAGGCTGTCGCGATAACCGAAGGCACATTCTGCCAAACCGAGGTCATGCAGTTCGCCCGTCTCGCGGTCCAGGGCGGTCAGGCCGGCAAACACGTCCTTGATCTCCACCCCATAGGCGCCCACGTTCTGCATCGGTGCGGCGCCCACGGTGCCTGGGATCAGGCTGAGGTTTTCCAGCCCGCAAAAGCCCTGCGCCAGTGTCCACTGCACAAATACATGCCACGGCTCACCGGCCTCGGCTTCGACCACGACATGTTCACCATCGTCGCTGAGCACACGGCAGCCACGGCTAGCCATGTGCAGCACCAGCGCGTCGATATCGCGGGTGAGCAGCAGGTTGCTACCACCACCGATGACCAACACCGGCAGCCCGCGCTGCTGCGCCTGGCCCAGTGCCTGACGCACCTGCTGGTCATCCTGAGCCTGGCTGAAGTAACGCGCCTTCACGTCGATGCCGAAGGTGTTGTACGGTTTGAGCGATACCTGCTCCTGCCACTGCCCTGTCATAGCCGCCCCTTGATTTCCAGCACCAGCGCCTGGCAGGCCGCCTCGACCAGGTCGAGCACCTGCTCGAAGCCGTCAGCGCCGCCATAGTACGGGTCAGGTACCTCATCCAGCACCGAGCCATAGCGGCGCAGGAACAGGTCGAGTTCGCCCACTGCGGTATGCGGGCGCAGGGCGCGCAGATCGCGCAGGTTGCTCTCGTCCATGGCCAGGACCAGGTCATACTCGGCAAAATGCGCCGCCTTGACCTGCTGGGCGCGCTGCGGCGACAGGTCGTAACCGCGCGCCAGCGCCGCCTTGCAGGTGCGGCTGTCTGGCGCCTTGCCGACATGCCAGTCGCCGGTGCCGGCAGAAGCCACTTGCACCCGGTCGGCAAGCCCGGCGGCCTGCAATTGATGGCGCAGCACGCCTTCGGCGGTAGGCGAGCGGCAGATGTTGCCCAGGCAGACGAACAGGACGCGCATCAAGCCTCCAGCAAGCGCCTTACGCGCTCCAGGTCTTCAGGTGTATCAACGCCCACGGCAGGCGCCTCGATGGCATCCTCGACGTGAATACGCACGCCGTGCCACAAGGCACGCAGCTGCTCCAGCGCTTCGGTCTGTTCGAGCCCGCACGGGCCCCAACCGACAAAGTCCTGCAGGAAGCCGACGCGGTAAGCGTACATGCCGATGTGGCGGCGATACGGCACGCCTTCTGGCAGCACGTTACGGCCCCTGGCAAAAGCATCGCGGGCCCAGGGCAGCGGCGCGCGGCTGAACGTCAGGGCCAGGCCGTTCTTGTCGCTCACCACCTTGACCGCGTTGGGGTTGAACACGGTTTCCGGCTCATGAATCGGCTCGGCCAGGGTGGCGATGCCAGCTTCCGGGTGCGCAGCCAGGTTGGCCGCCACCTGGTCGATGATCACCGGCGGGATCAGCGGCTCGTCGCCCTGCACGTTGACCACGATGGCGTCAGCCGGCAAGCCCAGGTGCGCCGCCACCTCGGCCAGGCGGTCAGTGCCCGATTCATGGTCGGCACGGGTCATCAGCACTTCGGCGCCGAACGCCTGGCAGGCTTCCAGGATACTGGCGTCGTCGGTGGCGATGACCACACGGCTGGCAGCACTTTTACGCGCCTGCTCCCACACATGCTGCACCATCGGCTTGCCGGCAATCGCCAGCAGCGGCTTGCCTGGCAAGCGTGTGGAGCGCAGCCGGGCGGGGATCACCACGGTGAAGTCCAGGCTCATTTGTCCAGACGCTCGTCGTCAGTCAGGGTACGCGCCTCGCTTTCCAGCATGACCGGGATGCCGTCGCGGATCGGGTAGGCCAGGCCAGCGCCCTTGCTGATCAGCTCGGTCTTGTCGGCGCTGAGCTTGAGCGGGCCCTTGGTGATCGGGCAGGCCAGGATATCGAGCAGTTTGGTGTCCATTGGAGGCTTCCTTTAGGCCAGGTGGCCGAAAATTGAAAACGGGCTCAGGGCTTGCGCAGCAGACGCTGCAGCTGGTTGTCGAACCAGGCGCTGAAAGCCGGCGTGGGCTGCGCCTCGACGGCCAGGTACCACCAGTCGTCAGCGGCGAAGGCCCGGCATTTCACCGCATCCTTCTCGGTCATCACCAGCGGCAGCGGCGGGCTGAAGGCCAGGCTTTGGACACTGAACCGTGCATGGTCGGCGAAGGGATGCGGCACCGGCTGCCAGTTTAGCCCCAGCAGGGTATTGAAGAAACGTTGCGGGTTGCCAATACCGGCCACCGCGTGCAGGCACTGGCCTGCGGGGAAATGGTCGAGGGCACGACGCTCGCCAGTGCGCAGGTTGACCAGGGCGGACGGCTCCAGGCAGAAGCCAAAACCATCGGCGCGGTCGGCACTGGCACCGTTGAACAGCACCGCGTCAGCATCCTGCAGGCGTTCGACGGGCTCGCGCAAAGGGCCGGCTGGCAGGCAGCGGCCATTGCCCAGGCCGCGGGCGGCATCGACCAGCACCAGTTCGAGGTCGCGGGCCAGGCGGTAGTGCTGCATGCCGTCATCGCACAGGATCAGGTCGAGCGGTTCGCTGGCCAGCAACGCCTGCACAGCGCGGGAGCGGTCGGGGTCGATCATCAGCGGCACGCCGGTGCGCTGCACGATCAGCAGCGGTTCATCGCCCGCCTGGTCGGCCGGCTGGTCGGCCTGCACCCGCCAGGGCAGCTGCGGCGGCTTGGCACCATAGCCACGGCTGACCACGCCCACCTTCAGCCCCTGCTGGCGGCAGTGCTCGATCAGCCAGAGAATCATCGGCGTCTTGCCGGTGCCGCCCACGGTGATGTTGCCCACCACGATGATTGGCACTGGCGCCCGGTAGCTGGCACTTTCGCCACTGAGAAAACGTGCCCGCTTGCGCGTGACCACGCGGCGGTACAACGCCTCCAGCGGGCGCAGTAGCGCCAGCGCTGGGTGCCCGGCGTACCAGGCGGCGAGCAAACGGTCGGCGAAAGCCATCAAGGCGTGCCCTGGGCCGCCTCGACGGTGGTCATGCGCAACTGGCTGAAACCGAGCTTGCCGGCGGCGTCCATTGCGGTGACCACAGCCTGGTGCGGGGTCTTGCCGTCGGCGCTGATGGCCAGCGGCAGCTTGTTGTCACCGCCCGACTCACGCTCGATGGCCTCGCTCAAGGTGGCCAGGTCGCTCTTGGGCAGCAGGTGGTTGTTCACCGAATACACGCCTTCGGCGCTGATGGTGATTTCCACCAGCTTGTCCTGGTCGGCCGGCGCCTTCTCGGCGCTGGCAGCTTCGGGCAGTTCGACGCGCAGCTGGGTCTCGCGGGTGAAGGTTGTGGTGACCACGAAGAACAGCAGCAGGACGAAAACCACGTCGATCAACGACGCCAGGTTGATGTCAACGTTCTCCCGCTGGCGATTGCGCCGGAACTTCACGCCTTGCCTCCGGCCACTTCCACTTCACGGTCGCCCTGGATCACTTCCACCAGCTTGATTGCCTCCTGTTCCATGCCCACCACCAGCTCATCGATGCGGCGCAGCAGGAAGCGGTGGAAGAACACCGCCGGGATACCGACCATCAGGCCGGCCGCAGTGGTGACCAGGGCCTTGGAGATACCACCGGCCAGCACGGACGCATTGGCATTCATCTGCGAGCCCATGAAGGCGCTGAAGATGTCGATCATGCCCAGCACGGTGCCCAGCAAGCCCAGCAGCGGGGCCATGGCGGCGATGGTGCCGAGCGTGCTGATGTAGCGCTCCAGTTCGTGAATGACGCGCGAGGCGGCTTCCTCGATGCACTCTTTCATGATTTCGCGGCCATGGCGCGAGTTGGCCAGGCCTGCGGCAAGGATTTCGCCCAGTGGCGAATCGGCGCGCAAGGCCTTGAGCTTGTCACTGGTCAGTTGCTTGTCCTTGATCCACATCCACACCTGGCCCAGCAGGTGCGGCGGGGTGACGCGACTGGCGCGCAGGGTCCACAGGCGCTCGACGACGATAGCCATGGCAGCGATGGAACTCAGAATGATCGGCAGCATCATCCAACCACCGGACTTGACCAATTCCCACACAGTAAACGCCCCTTCGCAAAAAGGCCGCCACTCTACCATAGGCGCGCCGAGGGCTCATCTGCCGGAGGTCAGGGAATTGGCGTATGCACCGGCCTGCCTCCCGCTCACTCAGCTCGAACCCGCCAAAACCGCCGCTGCTCCCTCATACCTTCGACTTCGCCATGCTGCCCCAACACCAACCTCAATGCCCCCTCCACCGCCGTGTCATGCACCGCCAGCCCATGCCGCTGATAACGCTCCATCACCTGAACATGCGGGTGCCCGAAGCTGTTGTTGCGCCCTCGCGAAATCAATACCCCATGCGGCGCAGTAGCCCGGATGAACGCCTCGGTGGACGAACTGCGGCTGCCATGGTGCGGTGACTGCAACCAGTCGATACGCGGCGTTTCATGGTCCGCCAGCCAAGCCCGTTCGGCAGCAGCTTCCATATCCCCCGCCAGCAGCAAGCGTTCGCCCTGCGCCTCTACCAACAGCACACAGGAACGGTCATTGCTGCTCTGCCCGGCCGCCCAGCGCCACAGCGAAAAGCGCACGCCATCCCAGTCCCATTGTTCGCCACTGGCACAAGGCTGCAATGGCACTTCTTCCAGCGCTTCCCCGCCGATCAGCCGCCTGACCGGCAGACCACGCTGTATGGCCGAGGCACCACCCGCATGGTCGGCATGCGCGTGGCTGATCACCATCGTGTCCAGGCTGCCCACCCCCAGCTTGCGCAACGTCGGTAACACCACCCGCTCCCCCAGGTCGCTTTCGCCTCTGGCCGGCCCGGCGTCGTACAGCAGGTTGTGATGCCGGGTGCGCAACAGCACCGCCAGCCCTTGGCCAACGTCCAGTTGCCAGACCTCGACCTGCCCGTGCGGCACCGGTTCCCTGGGCACCCACAAGGCCAGCAGCATCACCCCGCCCAAGCCGCGCAGCGGCACACCACGGGGCAGCAAAACCAACAGAGCGCCCAGGCTCACCACTAGCCAGGCCCATAATGGCAGGGCCGGCGCCACCCATGCCGGGCGCTGCTGCGCCACCAGCGCCAGCAGCCGGAACAGCCCATCCAGCAGCCCCCCCGCCAGCCATAGCAACGCCTCCCCTACCCCGCCCAGTGGCAGCAGCAACGTACCCAGCAGTGCCAAAGGCAGCACCGCCACGCTCACCCAAGGCACTGCGACAAGATTGGCCAGCGGCGCACTCAGGCTCACCGGCAGCCCCGTGGCCAGCAACACCGGCAGCAGGCCGATGGCGATCACCCATTGCGCGCGCGTCCAGGCCTGCCAAGGCCGCCAGCCCCCTAGCCGGGCACTGAAGCAATAGACAAGCGTGGCCACCGCCATAAATGACAGCCAGAAACCAGGCAGCAGCGCTGCCAGCGGTTCGACCAGCAGCACCACGACCAGCGCCAGCAACAGCGGCAGCGTCGCACCGAGGTGGCGAAAGCGCAGGCGCCAGAGCAACACCACCGCCAGCATCAGGCAGGCGCGCTGCACCGGCACACCGGCACCGGCCAGCCAGCCGTAGGCCAGCGCCGCCGCCATGGCCAGGCCACACGCCCAGGGCAGCCACGGCAACCGGGCGGGCCACAGCCCCCAACGCGCCAGTCCGGCGACCAGACCGTACAGCAAGCCGGCCACCAGGCCGATGTGCTGGCCAGAGATCACCAACAGGTGCACCGTGCCGGTGGCTTGCAACGTCTGCCAGTCCTCCCGGGCCAAGCCTGTGCCGTCGCCAAGCACCAGTGCCACCAACGCGGCCTGCCGGCCATTGGCTTCGACCGCCAGCAAACGCTGACGCAGCACATCGCGCCAACCACCGGTTACAGGCGCCAGCAGTTGCCCGGCTTTTACCGTACCGGTGCCCCCCACCCGCCGCGCCAGCAGTTGCGCCTCCCGGTCGGGCCCATAGGGGTTGAGCAACCCGGCCGGGCGCTGCAAGGTCACGGCCAGCCGCCACTGCTCACCGGCCCGCAGCGGCGGCCCGTCGAACCAGCTCAGTTGCAACCGTTGCGGCAGCTCGGCCCGCCGCGAGTGTGCTGCCTGCAGCTCGAAGCGCACGCCCTGCGCCGTTCGGGCTGGCAAGCCGACCACCCGCCCCTCCAGCCACAAGGTGCGGCCATCCAGGCCGGCAGCCAGGCGATCATCAAGCGCCTGCTGAGCAGACCAGCACGCCCAACACAGGCCCAACAGAAAGCAGCCCACCGGCCAAACACGGGTAAACAAGCTGACGGCAGCACAGGCCGCCAGCGCTAGCAGCCACCCGACCGATGGCAATACGGGGAGAAAGCCCAGGCACAGCAGCCCGAGCGCGAGCGCAAACATCCCTGTGCGCATGAGGTAGAGCTCCAGAAGGTAAATCACCCCCTGAGGCATAGCTCAATTGCCGGCAAAGCTTGCTCAACAATTGTCACAAACTCTAAACGAGACTGCGCAGGATTAAGGGCATACTGCGCGGATCAACGCTCCGGGAGCCTACATGCCGCGCCGACTTTTCAAACGCTACATGCCGGACCCGACCAGCATTCGGGAACACAAGTCCTTACGCTTTTTCGGCAAGTTGCTGCACGATCCCAACCTCTGGCACCTGAACCGCCATTCGGTGGCACGGGCCATGGGCGTGGGCCTGTTCGCGGCGTTGATTCCTATCCCCATGCAGATGCTGCTGGCGGCGGCGCTGGCAATCCCGGTACGTGGCAACTTGCCGATCGCGGTCAGCCTGGTGTGGCTGACCAACCCGCTCACCATGCCGCCGGTGTTCTTCGTCACCTACATGACCGGCGCCTGGCTGATGCAGGTGCCGCCGCGCACATTGCCCGACGAACTGACGTTCGACTGGATCACCGACCAGCTTGCCACCGTGTGGCAGCCGTTCCTGCTGGGGTCGGTGGTGTGCGGGGTGGTGCTGGGCATTGCCGCCTACTTCACCACCCTGCTGTACTGGCGCTGGTGGATTGGCCGGCAATGGCGCCGGCGCAAGCTCAGATGTTCACAACAGGGCTCATGCCCGCATCCCGCGGCCGCTGACCAGCAGGCGGATGCACAACGTGTAGAGCACTGCGGTGGCCACAAGCATGAAGGTGATCGCCGTGCCAATGCTGATATCCGACACCCCTAGGATGCCGTAGCGGAACGAGTTCACCATGTGCAGCACCGGGTTAGCCAGCGACACGGTCTGCCAGAATGGCGGCAGCAGGTTGATCGAGTAGAACACCCCGCCCAGGTAGGTCAGCGGCGTCAGCACAAAGGTCGGGATAATCGAGATATCGTCGAAATTGCGCGCAAACACGGCGTTGACGAAGCCCAGCAGCGAGAAGATGGTGGCCGTCAGCAGCACCACGACCACGGTCACGCCCAGGTGGTGCACCTGCAGGTCGGTGAAGAACATCGACAGGATGGTTACGATCACCCCCACCGCCAAACCGCGCAGCACGCCGCCCAGCACATAGCCGACAAGAATGGTGTGCGGTGACACCGGTGACACCATCAGCTCTTCGATCGAGCGCTGGAACTTGCTGCCGAAGAAGCTCGACACCACGTTGCCGTAGGAGTTGGTGATCACCGACATCATGATCAGCCCCGGCACGATGTACTGCATGTAGGTGAAGCCACCCATGTCGCCAATCTGTCGGCCGATCAGGTTACCGAAGATGACAAAGTACAAAACCATGGTGATCGCAGGCGGCAGCAACGTCTGCGGCCAGATGCGCAAGAAGCGCCGCACTTCGCGGTAGACGATGGTGTTCAGGGCGACCCAGTTGGTGCGCAGCTCCACACTCATACGGCCACCTTCGACAGGTTTTTTTCCACCAGGGACACGAACAGCTCCTCGAGTCGGTTGGTCTTGTTGCGCAAGCTCTGCACCTCGATGTTCTGCAACGCCAACTGGCCGAACAGCGCGGTAATGCCGATGTCCTTGTCCACTTGCACTTCAAGGGTATGGGGAGTCAGCAGCCGGCACGGATAGCCTTGCAGCACCGGCGCGCTGGCCAGGTCCTGCTTGATGTCGAGCACGAAGGTTTCGACATGCAGCTTGCCCAGCAACTGGCGCATGCTGGTGTTCTCGACGATGGTGCCGTGGTCGATGATGCCGATGTTGCGGCACAGCTGCTCAGCCTCTTCCAGGTAGTGGGTGGTGAGGATGATGGTGATGCCCTTCTGGTTCAGCTCGGTGAGAAAGCTCCACATGGAGCGGCGCAGTTCGATGTCCACACCTGCGGTGGGTTCGTCGAGGATCAACAGGCGCGGCTCGTGAATCAGCGCGCGGGCAATCATCAAGCGGCGCTTCATGCCGCCAGACAACGAACGAGACTGCACATCACGCTTGTCCCACAAGCCCAGCTGGGTCAGGTACTGCTCGGCGCGTTCCTTGGCCAGCTTGGGCGGAATACCGTAATAGCCGGCCTGGGTCACGACGATGTCGAAGGTTTTCTCGAACTGGTTGAAATTGAATTCCTGAGGCACCACACCCAGGCATCGCTTCAGCGCTGAAGGCTCGCGGTCGAGGTCATGGCCGAAAACGTTCACCGTGCCGCTGGTCTTGTTCACCAGGGTGGAGAGAATGCCGATGGTGGTGGATTTGCCGGCGCCGTTGGGGCCCAGCAAGGCGAAGAAGTCGCCTTCGGCAACATCGAGGTCGATGCCTTTGAGGGCCTGGAAGCCGTTGCCGTAGGTCTTGGTGAGCTGTCGGATGGACAGGGCGGAACTCATAGCGGGTCACTTACCGAGGAAAAAGGTGCAGGACACGCCAGGTAAAGTCACTGGCGCAGTGAGTGCGGCCAATGGTGCAAGGCCAGGCCGCACAAGTACAGTCACATCTATTGATAATGACTATCGAAGCAGGTTCAAGTGAGCGCAGTCATCACCGCGGCCTGGTAGGCCGGGCGTTGTTTCAGGCGTTCATACCAGGCTTGCAGGTTGTACATGGCCGGGCGCTCGATGGGCATTTCGAACCAGGCATAGATGAAGCTACCCAGTGGGATGTCGCCCATGCCGATCTGGTCACCGGACAGGTAGGGCTGTTTGGCCAGGGTTTCATCGGCAATGGCCAGCAGCTGGGCGCACTGCTTGTGCGCGGCGTTGATCGCCACCCAGTCGCGCTGGTCTTCCGGGGTGCGCAGCAGGCCCCAGAACAGCGGACGGAACGGTGCGGCGAAGGACGAGGTGGTCCAGTCCATCCATTTGTCGGCCAAGGCGCGCTGGCGCGGGTCTTCCAGGTACCAGCCCAGCTCTGCGCCGTACTCGGCGCACAGGTAGCGGACGATGGTGTTGGACTCCCACAGGGTCAGGTCGCCGTCTTCGAGCATGGGCACCAGCCCGTTGGGGTTGCGGGCGCGGTAGTGCGGCTCGTTGACCACGCCGAAAGCGCCACCGGCGTCGATGGACTCGAAATCAAGGCCCAGTTCCTGGGCAATCCACAGTGCCTTGCGCACATTGCTCGAATTCTTGCGGCCCCAGATCTTCAGCATGGCAACGTCCTTATGAAATGCGGTGGTGGTGCAGTCTACTCCAGACCTTCGCCGCCTGTACCGGCCCTTTCGCGGGCACGCCCGCTCCCACAGGATCACCACAGTCTTCACGCCACCGGTATTCCTGTGGGAGCGGGCGTGCCCGCGAAGAGGCCGGTACAGATGAACAAATGAACTGAAACTCCCGCTGCCACACCCTGTCACTGTTCTGAAGCTGCCGTTCACAGCATTGCGTCTAAGCTGTCTGGGACGGCTCAAGCCCTTGGTTCCAAGGAGGACCGATTATGTTGCTGTTGTGGTTGGTAGTGCTGGTGATCGGCGCGGCGTACCTCACGCACCGGCGCCTGGCGCCCTTGCAGATTCTCGGCATCATGGCGGCCTATGTGCTGCTCATGGGCATTTTCAGCAGTGCGCCCGGCTGGCTTCTGGCTGTGATCTGGATCGTACTGGCCTTGAAGATCGCCCTGGTTGCGCTGCCGGAGTGGCGCCTCAAAGTGTTCACCGGCCCGGTATTCAACTGGTTCCAGCGCACCCTGCCGCCAATGTCGCAAACCGAGCGCGAGGCCATCGACGCCGGCACGGTATGGTGGGACGGAGAACTGTTCAGCGGGCGCCCCGACTGGCGCACCTTGCTGGCCTACCCGGCACCGAAGCTGACCGAAGAAGAACAGGCCTTCATCGACGGCCCCACTGAGGACCTGTGTGCCATGGTCAGCGACTGGCAGATCGGCCAGGACCTGGACCTGCCGCCCGAAGCCTGGGACCACATCAAGCAGCATGGTTTCTTCGCGCTGATCATCCCCAAGGAATATGGCGGAAAAGGCTTCTCTGCCTACGCGCACTCGCAGGTGGCGATGAAACTGGCCACCCGCAGTGGCGACCTGGCTTCCACGGTGATGGTGCCCAACTCTTTGGGCCCGGCCGAACTGCTGCTGCACTACGGCACCGACGAACAACGCAACCACTACCTGCCACGCCTGGCTCGCGGCGACGAAATCCCCTGCTTCGCCCTGACCGGCCCGCTCGCTGGCTCTGATGCCGGCGCCATGCCCGACACCGGCATTATCTGCAAAGGCCAGTGGAATGGCGAAGAAGTGCTGGGCCTGCGCCTGAACTGGGAAAAGCGCTACATCACCCTGGGCCCGGTCGCTACCCTGCTGGGCCTGGCCTTCAAGGCCTACGACCCTGACCACCTGCTGGGCGAAGAGGAAGAACTGGGCATCAGCCTTGCGCTGATACCCACCGACACCCCCGGTGTCGAAATCGGTAAGCGCCACCTGCCGCTGGGCGCCGCGTTCATGAACGGCCCCAACAGCGGCAAGGACGTGTTCGTGCCGCTGGACTTCCTCATCGGCGGGCAGGCCATGCTTGGCAAGGGCTGGATGATGCTGATGAACTGCCTGTCGGTGGGCCGTTCGATTTCCCTGCCTGCGGTCGGCACCGGCGCGGCCAAGTACACCAGCCTGGTGACCGGCCAGTACGCAAATATCCGCGAGCAGTTCAACGTGCCGCTGGCGGCCTTCGAGGGCATCCAGGAATCGCTGGCACGCATCGGCGGCAACGCCTGGCTGATGGACAGCGCCCGCCTGCTGACCGCCAAGGCCGTGGACCTTGGCGAAAAGCCTTCGGTGCTGTCGGCAATTCTCAAGTACCACCTGACCGAGCGGGGGCGCGAATGCATCCAGCACGCCATGGATGTGCACGGCGGCAAGGGCATCATCATGGGCCCCAACAATTATTTGGGTCGCAACTGGCAAGGTGCGCCGATCTTCATCACGGTCGAAGGCGCCAACATCCTTTCGCGCAACCTGATGATCTTCGGCCAGGGCGCTATTCGCTGCCATCCGTTCGTGCTCAGGGAAATGGCCTTGGCCGGCCGCGAGGACCGTGACCAGGCACTGAAGGAATTCGACGACCTGCTGATGAAACATATCATGTTCGCCGCCGGCAACGCGGCCAGTACCCTGGTGTTTAACCTGGGGTTGGGGGTTTTCGAGAAAGTACCGGGGGATACCCTGAGCCAGGGCTATTTCCGCGCCCTCAACCGCCAGGCGGCGGCCTTTGCCCTGCTGGCGGACCTGTCTATGATGCTCCTGGGCGGCGCGCTCAAGCGCCGCGAACGCCTGAGTGCGCGCCTGGGCGATGTGCTCAGCTACCTGTACCTGGCCAGCGCTGCGCTCAAGCGCTACCACGACCTGGGCTCGCCCGAGCACATGCAGCCCTTGCTGCGCTGGGCCATGGAAGAAAGCCTGGGCCAGGCGGAAAAGGCGCTGGACCGGTTGCTCGACAACTTTCCAAACAGGCTTGTCGGCTGCGCGCTACGCGTGCTGGTGTTCCCGCTTGGCCGTCGTCATACAGGGCCGAGCGATGAACTGGATGCCGAAGTGGCGGCACTGATCGGGCGTAGCAAAGGCGACCCGACACTGGAAGAGCTGCTGGCCGGCTGCTTCCGACCGCAAGCTGCGGGCGACCCTGTGGCAGCACTGCAGCGGGCCTGCGATTTGCTTGATGAAGTGGTGCCGGTGCGCAAGATGTTGCATCAGGCAGTCAAGGAGGGAAAGGTGCAAACGGTCCCCGGACAATCGGTAATCGATGCGGCAGTCGAAAGGGGCATAGTACAACCGGGCGAGGCGCAACGGCTGCGTGAAGCAGAGCAAGCCTGCCGCGCAGTGATTGATGTGGACGCGTTCGACAAAGAGCAACTGCTACCAGGAGAGGGCAAGGTGCGCTGAGCGATAAACAACCATTCAGGTGCAAGGGCGGATTTTCGCCAGGACGGAGCGTTATGTCTCGTCCCCGGCACGCCCCCGCACCTTGTAACCGCCAATTATCACATGCTTGGACGCGGCCAGATCAGGCACTGGGCGGCGAGCTGGAAAGTTTAACGAGACAATCAATTTGATGGTCTGCCTTGACATCGGCCTGAGGGGAAGGTCCATCCATTTTCGCAATCACCTCCAGCCCAAAGGCGCTAGGGACGAAATCGCCAACTTTATGCGTATTCAACAGATAGCTGTATTCGGTACGGTTAAGCGAGGCTGGTCGGTGGGTGGTACGCAGTGTGATGGATGATCGCACAGTCGGGTCGTTCGGGGCAGTTCTGTAGTTCAAGGTGATGGTCGTGGCAGAGGGGATGTCACTCATCTCAATTACGCTGTGGTTGGCGACAACTGTCTTCTTAGCGCTTTCGCCACTTCCTTCTGCCGGCAAATTGAACCCAATGCTAGTGCTATCGTCCCTCCAGAAGATGATAGAACCGCTCTGCTTTGGGGTGTTGTCGCTTACCATGGTGCTAACCTCGCTCAGAAGATCGTATGCCTTCGACACCGCCGCCACCTGCTGAAAGGCCGCATCGTTGGTTCAGGCTCGAATCTACATCAGCAGCGGCGGGGGCACACCTGGCAGAACTGATAGGTAGGGACGCATCATGGGCAAACCCGGCGGACCTTCCACAACAGGTCCACAACCGGCGTATACTTCGGCCCCGTTTCAATTACCCTCAAGGATCACCCCATGGTCAATCCCCACCTGGATTACCACTTGCAACTGCTGCAGCACCTGCGCACCATCCTGGTAGCCCTGGGTGAAGCCGAGCAGGTGCCGGAGGAAAGCCACGCTCTGTTTCTCGAACGCTTCGACGAGTTGCTGACCCTGCTGCCACGAGACCCCCTGCAAAGCCAGTACCTGGGCCAGGACCTGATCTGCCAGGTGATCCAGCGCTACCCGCAAATTGCCCACTTGGTACCGCGCGACCTGCTGTGGTTCTTCGCCGGCGACTGCCTGCATTTCATGCCTGACCAAGAGCTGGATCTGTACCAACAGCTGGAAGAGCGCCGCTACGAGGCAGAACAGAATGGCGAAGCCTTTGACTGGAACCAGCAGAAGCAATTGCTGGGCCAAGCTAGCGGTAACACGCAACACTGAGTTCGACCGACCGGCGTGGTCCGCTGCGCCGCCCTGGCAGCTTTGTCCATTGTTTACATGCCTTTTGTGGAATTGGCCTACAGCCACCCTACCTGCGCCCTGAATATCCTGCTAGGCGAACATTGACCTGCATGTTCGAATGCCACCACCAGGATATAAACTATGAAACGCACACTTATCGCCCTCGCCATGGGCTTGGCGAGCACTGCAGCATTTGCAAACACCGGCAATATCAACTTCCACGGCACCATTACCCCAGGCGGTACCTGCCCTATCGAAGTGGTCATGCCGGGCACTGGCGGCAGCATCCTGCCTCAGATTGGCCTCGGTAGCTATTCCCCAGATTACTTCGGCCCCACTGCAGGCAAGCAGACGCCCCCTCGTACGTTCGCCCTGCGCATTGACCCAGACCAGTGCACCATCAACCCCGGCACAGATGCCTATGTCACCTTCTCTGCGGTTTACGGCCCTGAAGGCACCAACCTCTACGCACTGAAGCCATACGGCGCTGCCGGGGTGGCACTGGCCATTCGCCCTCATTGAAGGTTGTACGGCAGCGTTTGACATTGTCTACCGCGTCGAATCTGAATATCTGGGTTTTGATCTGCCGGCCGCTGGTGGTTTGGACAGGGCAGTCGTATTTGGTCAGGCGACCGAGATCGTCATACTCGAACGTTTCCTCACGCAGTTTTTGCTCGCCTTGCCAAAGGGTTCGCGAATGCAGCATGTCGTTGTCCAGCCATACATTTACCAGCTGGCGCACCTGGCCGTTGACGCTCAAGGTGCGGCGGGTCTCCCTGCCCAAGCTGTCGTTGTGCTGGGTGCACAGGGTGACAGACTGTTGTTGCGCGTCGGGGTTGGTGGTGTCGCGGGTTTCGGTGGTCTCCAGCAGGCCGGTGTCTTCGGAGTAGGTCAGGGTTGACTTGAGATTCGCCCATGCTGTGGGGGGCGAACTTACGTAGCAGGGTCGTGCCATCTGGCCGCTGATTGCTGGTCATGCGGCCCAAGGCGTCATAGGTGAACTTGCTGGTGCGTTTGATGATCTGGTTGCCGCCTCTCGGGTCCAGGATAGATTCGGTCCGGCTCACGCAGCGGCCGACCCCATCGTAGGTGAAGTCAGTGCGGCCGGCCTCGCGTGTAACACGGTGCGTGCTTTCGTCAGGGGCCTTGACTTCTTCCTCCAGCAGACGGCACTCGTAAACCGGTTTGCTGAAGCGATTGAGCTTACTGACGGTTTGCTGCAGCCTGTGCCCGGGCGCGTTCGGGCTTTCGGTCCAGCGGGTGATCAGCTGGCCACCAGGCTCGAGCGGCGTAGCGTCGATACGTTCCTTGATGCCGTCGGGACGTTCTTCCTCGCACTGTTGGCCCCAGCCGTCGTACTTGTACTTTGACTCCAGCTTGAGCACGCGCGGCTCTGGCTTGCCGTCTTTGTCCGGCAGGTAGTCATAGCCGATTTCGCTCACCAGGCGGCCCGCCGAGTCATAGTTGAACTCGGCTACCGTGCGCTTCACGACTACCCCTGTCACGGCGTCCTTGGCTTCACGCTCTTCCCGGATCGGGCGGCGGCTGCCATCGAATACGGTGCGGGTGACTACACCCTTGCTGTCGGTGGTTTCCTCGCAGGTGCGTTTGCGCCCACTTTCGTCGAGCAGCTTGTAGGCGGTGGCGCGTGTGGTGGCATAGGGGGTGCCAGGGCTCGCGGTTTCTGCGATGACGCGGCCCAATACGTCATGCTCATAGTGTGTGAACACATTATTGGCATCGTGCTCCAGTACCACTTGGCCGTTATGCATGGAGTAGGTGGTGGCTGTTTTTTTCTCTAACGTATGGGTATGGTCAGTGAAGGTTTCGGTGCTGCGGCTCCAAGTGAGCTGATCATTGCCGTCCTTGACTTTTTCGTACTTCCAGTCGCTGGTAGTGGTTGCATCGTTGATCTGTGTGATTTGTTGGTCGACCCGACCATGTTGGAACGGAGTGTCGACTTTATTCAGATAGCGGCGGATTTTGCTGTTTAGCAACTGGCGCGCTTCCCCCTCGCCTTCAAAAATGTCTTCCTTCTCCAGCAACAGCCATTCTGGCATATTCAGGTCGGGGTTGTTCTGTGGCAGTGCCGGCAGGCTGGCATAGGTGAATTCGCTGCTTATGAGTTGGGCCAGCGGTTCGTCCGGGCTGGGCGGAGTTCCTATGCGATTCCCGAAAAACATGTGCTGGCATACGGCAAGCGCACGTTGGTCGTGCGCTATGAAGTCAGCGACGGTGTCGATGTGTTTCCTTCCGCCGTGACCAATCTGAAAGTGACTGAGTTCAAGGAGGGGTTACCTCAGGTAGCGCTGGAGGGGGTCGATTCAAACGGATTCAGCCTGGGCCCGGCGCTGGATCAGGTGCCTGTCAGCCTGGGTGTGTGGCCGTGCATTGCCGTGGGGCAGTGGGTCAATATCACGGTAACGGGCGTGCGACCTGGCGGGGCAGATGCGCCCCCTTACAATGTCCTGACCGCCCATTCGGTCACTGATGCGCAAGTGAGACGGGGCATTGGCGCGAACAAGGATGTGACCCTCCCCAAAGCCTACCTTGCAACGCTTTGGCTTGGCCAAACGTTCACCTTCCATGTCGAAGTCAGTTTCGACGACGGTACGACCTGGATCAAATTTCCCCTCTACAGTCCTAAACTTCTCCCGTGAGCGACCTTTCACGGGCGCTCCACCGGTCGGGACAGCTCGGGCGTTAGGCCACCGTAGTCATTGATGGTTGTGAAGTCGACCTTCAGACCGTCCTGCGCAGTCGAGGTTTTGAGGGGGTAGGTTTGCCTGCCCATGGGGATGGCCATTTTCCTGCCGTCTATTTTCTCGCTGCCTTTGGCGCTGCGCAGGGTTAGCTGATTGAAGGTGAAGTAGTAAGGGGAGGGGTTGTCCACCACAAGGTGCGGCTTGCCTTCGAGTGTTTGCACCGACCAGGCCAGGTCCTGCAGGTGGTCCTGTGGGCGGCCTTTGAGCTGGGTTGGGCGGTAGAAGACCTTGATGCGGGTGCGCAAGGCGATGGTCAGGGTATTAGTCGGTTTGTCGTCTGCCTGCGGGATTTCCTGCAGGTTGAAGTAGAACACCGATTCACGGTCCTTGGGCAGGTTGTTGGGCAGGCGGTTCAGCTGTACCGTCTGTTCGCCGGCGGGATCGATGCGAAACAGCGCAGGTGAGGCGATCAACGGCACTGCAGTAGTGTTGTCGTCTGCCTCTGTATTGATCCAGGCCTGGGCTGCGTAAGGGCGTTGGCTGGGGTTGGCGACCACGATGCTGGTGCTTTGTCGGTCGCTGGGCTGGATGACTCGGGTTGAGCTGATGGTGAGGGCGGCGTGGGCACTGACTTGGATGAGCAGGGCAAGGCTGGTGCCTATCGCCAGAGCAAGCCTGGGGATAATGGAGTTGGGGCGGGGCATGGGCATGTCTCTTTGCTACTTTTTGCAGGGGCTCCAGGTGCGTCCGCAGAAGCGCCTGGAGCGTAACGTATTACCTGATATCTACCGAGAAGCGCACTTCCGATGCCGCGTCGCCGTCAGTTACCCGCCCGGTGGACTGGTACATGGCGTGGAAAAGCATTTCGTTCGGTTGTGTGGTTTTGAGCGGGTAGGCCACCGATTCCTGGCCTGGGGCAAGGTTGCTCAGGCTCTTGTCCTGAGACGCCCCATCAAGCACCAGGACAATCACCAGCACATCCTTTTATCCCGACAAATCAGAAGCCTTTTCCTACATCCCAAGCCCTGACAGCCCTCTAACCTGCCCCCGCCTTTTCAACGTGACCCGGCAAACAACTGCCTTCACGCCCCGTCATTCGCTTCAGGCGCCTGCCACGAGCCCACCTGTGCATCGTCCGTCGGCGCCGCCCAGGACACGCTCATGCTCCAGCTCGAACGGCGCAGGCTATTGCCGTTGCGCCCGCGCCTCGCCCCGCTGCCGCCACTGCTTGGCGGCTGCCTGGCGTTGGCCCTTGCCCACCCTGCCTTGGCCGGCCAGACCGACATCGCCTTCCAGCCCGGTTTCATGCGCCAGGCCCCCGGCCAGTCCGCCGAGGCCGGTACCCTGGCGCTGCAAAACCTTGCCGCGCAGGCACTCTTGCCGTCGGGACGCTACCGGGTGCAGGTCTCGCTCAACCTCAGCCCCCTGCCCGAACAGGACATCGATTTCATCGAGGGCCCAAATGGAAAAAGGTTGCAGCCCTGCCTGACGGCCGAACTGCTACGCACCCTCGACCTGCGCGAGCAGGCCCTGGAAACACCCCTGCCAGACGACGACAGCTGTGTGGACCTGGCGCAGCTGGTACCACACGCCAGTGCCGATTTCGACCCCGCACAGTTGCACCTGTCGCTGTCGATCCCGCAAATCGCCCTGCGCCAGGACCGTTCGGGCAGCGTGCCCGAGGCCCGCTGGAGCAACGGCATCAACGCCGCCTTCATCAGTTACCAGGCTTCGGCCCAGCACAGCAGCCAGCGCGATGGCCGCAGCCGCAGCAGCCAGGACCTGTACTTGAACAGCGGCCTTAACCTGGGGCCCTGGCGCCTGCGTAGCAAGCAGGCACTACGCGAGGAGGCCGACGGGGCACGCCGCTGGACCCGTAGCGACACGTTCGCGCAGCGCGACCTGCCCGGCCTGCAGGCCAACCTCACCCTGGGCGAAACCTTCACCAACAGCGACATGTTCCGCAGCGTGCGCTTCACAGGCGCGCAGGTGGCGTCCGACACAGGCATGCTGCCCGATGCAATGCAGCATTACGCGCCAATAATCCGCGGGGTAGCCCAAAGCCGTGCCAAGGTAGAAATCCTGCACAATGGCTACCCTATCTATTCCAGCTACGTTGCGCCCGGCCCTTACGCCATCGATGACCTCAGCGTGGGCTCTGGCCATGGCGAGCTGGAAGTGGTCATCACCGAAGCCGATGGCCAGATCCGCCGCTTCACTCAACCCTACTCGAGCATGGGCAGCCTGCTGCGCGAAGGCGTGTGGCGCTACAGCGCGACCGTGGGCCGCTACGACGGCGCCGAACAACTCGACGACCCGATGTTCTGGCAGGCCACCCTGGCCCGCGGCGGTGTCTGGGACACTACGCTGTATGGCGGCGTGCTTTCCAGCGAGTACTACAACGCCAGCGTACTGGGCATGGGCCGCGACATCGGCCAGATAGGCGCATTGTCGTTCGATGTCACCCGTTCCTCCAGCGCCCTGGGCACCACGCTGGGCGACGCCCAGGGCCACAGCTTTGCCTTGCGCTACGGCAAAAGCTTCCAAAGCCGCACCAGCGTGCGCTTCGCCGGTTATCGCTACTCGACCGAGGGCTACCGCGACTTCGACGAAGCGGTGCGGCAACGTAGTAATGCCAGCAGCTACCTTGGCAACCGCCGCAGCCGCCTGGAAGCATCGGTGTACCAGAGCGTCGGTGACCGCAGCGCACTCAACCTGACCTTATCTCAGGACACCTACTGGCAAACCAGCCACCAGCGCCGCCAGTACCAGTTGCAATACACCACCCGCCTGGGCAAGGTCGCGGTCAACCTGTTTGCCTCGCAGGCCCTGGACTCGAAAAACGACGACAGCCGCATGTTCGGCCTGAGCTTGAGCATGCCACTGGACTTCGGCCGCCAGCAACAGGCCAGCTTCGACGTGCGCAACAACAATGGCCAGATCAGCGAACGCGCCAGCCTCAGCGGCGGCTTGCTGGACAACCGGCTCAGCTACAGCACCTCGCTGGCCAACGACGACCAAGGGCGCAACAGCGGTGGGCTGTCTATCAACTACCAAGGCAGCCAGGCCAGTGTCGGCATGGGCTACAACGAAGGCAACGACTACCGCAGCATGTCGGTGAACGCCAGCGGTGCCGTGATGCTGCATGGCGACGGCCTGGCGTTTGGCAGCCATCTGGGCGAAACCATGGCCCTGGTCCACGTGCCCGATGTGGCCGGCGTCGGCGTACAGAACACCTCCTCGGCGCGTACCAATGCCCAAGGTTATGCACTGGTGCCGTACCTGCGCCCCTATCGCCTGAATTCACTGGTACTGCAAACCGACGACCTGTCGCCGGAAGTGGTGATTGGCAATGCCAGCCAGCAAGTGGTGCCGCGACGCGGCGCGGTGGTCAAGGCCAGCTACGAAGCCGAGCATGTGGGCCGCCTGGTGCTGACCCTGCGCCAGGCCAATGGCCAACCCGTGCCATTTGGCGCCCAGGTGCTCGATGCCGATGGCCAGAGCCTGGGTGTGGTCGGCCAGGCCGGCCAGGCACTGGTGTCTACCCGCACCACAGGCCCGCAAACCATACGCGTGCTGTGGGGCGAGGCCAGCGATAAAGCCTGCACACTGCACATCGACCCGCAAGCACTCGCACAAGAGGGTGGCTACCGCCTGCAAACCCTGCACTGCCAACTGCCCGTAGCCAGCAGCCAGCCCCTTCTGCCCGGCGACAATACCCAGGAAACACTCTGATGACAGCGTTCACCTTCAATATCGACCGCAGCTTGCGGCTGACCGCCTGCTGCCTGGGCCTGGGCCTGCTCTCTGGCAACGCTTACGCCGACTGTACGTTTCAGACAGGCAGCAGCTACATGACCTACGAGCGTGACATGGGGACATTCTGGGTACCCCGCGATGCCGCAGTCGGTACGGTGATCGGTACCAGCTCCATGACCAGGCCCAACAACGAAGGCGCCAGCGTCTCGTGCGGGTGGAACCCTGCCAGCCCGCCCACGGCAAGGCTGCCCAACACCGCGCCAATCTTCTCTGGCGCCTTGCCGCCCCTGAATGGCAAGGACATCAATGGCCACGTCATGGAAACCAACATTCGCGGGGTTGGCGTATACATGGAGCTTGGTTCACCATTCGACGGCGTGGCCAACAACTCATTCGCCCCAGATGCTGGCACCTCCCCTGTCATCCCCTACTCGGGGACCATGCAAGACCAGCCTTTCCCCGTCGGGGTGTCGGTTATCACCGGTACTGCCTGGTTCATCAAGACCGGGCCAATCGATCCCGGCCCCCAACGCGTCAACGGCGAGATGTTTCATGGGTTCCTGCATAACCTGGGCAAGGTGATTGAGTACCGCGTGAGCGCAACGGTGAACCAGGCGCAGTGTTCACTGAAATCCAACTCGGTAAGCCCCGGCCTGGTGAATCTGGGCAATTACACCCCTGCCGATTTCACAGGGGCAAACCCCGCGACCCCGCCCGTTCCCTTCCAGATAACACTCAGCGAGTGCGAAGACGCCAGCGCCCCCAACCCCGCGCCCGCGAACGTGTACATCGAACTGGATGGCGCCAATGGCTCGGTGCCGACCGTGCCAGCCGAGGGACGCTTTAGCCTGGGTGGCGCTTCCGATGCCGCCGGGGTTGAAATCCAGCTGCTGCGTAGCGATGGCTCGCCCATGCCACTGCAATCGGAGGAAATGGTCAAGCCAATAAGTATCGGCACCACCCATCTGGACTTCCAGGCGCGCTACTACCAGAGCGCACCAGTGATAACCCCGGGCTTGGCCGAGGGCGGGCTGACCTTTACCGTAAGCTACAAATAACGTGCAAAAAAAGGCCGCTGGGTGAATACCCTGCGGCCTGTGTAACGATAAAAACAAATGATCGGAAACGAAAAAAGACGCCGAAGCGTCTTTTTTTGAAGGTTCACAAAGTTTTATTCAACCCTGTAAACCAATATTTGGAGCGGGAAACGAGACTCGAACTCGCGACCCCGACCTTGGCAAGGTCGTGCTCTACCAACTGAGCTATTCCCGCAATTTGAAGCTTTACCACTACCGGCGTGAAGCGCCTTTACAGCCTTCACCACCACTGCACCGCATAGACGCCACAGTATTTAAACTGGAGCGGGAAACGAGACTCGAACTCGCGACCCCGACCTTGGCAAGGTCGTGCTCTACCAACTGAGCTATTCCCGCAAATGGCGTCCCCTAGGGGACTCGAACCCCTGTTACCGCCGTGAAAGGGCGGTGTCCTAGGCCACTAGACGAAGGGGACACACAACACTTTTCAGTGCACCAGACTTGAACCTCACGATTCACCCTGGATTTTCTTTTCCTGCCCCGCCGTCAAGCGTTGCCGGAGAAACTGGAGCGGGAAACGAGACTCGAACTCGCGACCCCGACCTTGGCAAGGTCGTGCTCTACCAACTGAGCTATTCCCGCATTGGCGTCCCCTAGGGGACTCGAACCCCTGTTACCGCCGTGAAAGGGCGGTGTCCTAGGCCACTAGACGAAGGGGACACGCTGCTGGCATTACTGCCTGCTTTCACTCCCTGCCGCGTTTCGCTGTGTGCTTTACGCTGCAAGTGGCGCGCATTCTATGGATGGTTCGGGAAGGCGTCAACCCCTTTGTAGAAATTTATTTAAATCAATGACTTCCGGGTGGGTTGGGGTGCAGATGCGGGCCGGGTTGTCGATATAGAGAGAAGTCATCCTGCACAGGCCTGTGGGAGCGGGTTTAGCCGCGACGAGGCCGGCACAGGCATACAGCCGCTGTTCGCCCCTTGGCAAACTCACTACACTCAAAGCTGTAATTCTTCTTCAATGAGGCATTAACGGTGACACCACTTCTGATCACCCTGCTCATCGTGGCAGGCATCGCGTTGCTGATTGTGATCGGCTACCTAAACAATGTGGTCGAGAACGGCAAGATCGAACGCGTCCGGACGAGGGTCGAACTCGCCGACCGCCTGCGCCGCTGTGGCGAAATCACCGAGACCTTCCCCGGCCAGTTCATGACACCGGCCCTTAAACTGCTGCTGACCCGCCTGGAACTGAACCTTAATCAGCGCCAGCTGGCGGTGGACAAGCACAATGCCGAACTCAAGGCGCGCATCGCCGAGCTGGAAGGGCTGATCGCCCTGGGCGACAAGATACCGGTGAACAACCCGCCCAACCCGATCCACACCGAGGTCAAGGCCAAGGATGTGCGCTTCTTGCTGGAGGCCATGCACAACCAGGTAACCCGTGCGGCTCAGGAAGGCTTTTTACCTGCAGTCGAAGCCAAGCACTGGGTGAAGGAAATCCGCCACATCCTGGTATTGCTGCATATCGAGTTCTTCAACAACCTGGGCCAGCAGGCCCTGCAGAAGAACCAGCCGGGCCAGGCACGCCTGGCGTTCGAGCGCGGCGTGCAGTACCTGCGCAAGCAGCCGGAGCCGAAGGTCTATGAAGAGCAGCTGACGTATCTGGAGAAGTTGCTGGCCCGTGCCAATGCCCAGGTGCTGGACCGCATGGCACCGGCGGAGGACGAGCACAACGAATTGACCGACGGGCTCAAGACCGACGAGGAAGAGACCTGGAAGAAGAAGGTGATTTACGACTGACGCTTGAACCTGTGCTGGCCTCTTCGCGGCTAAAGCCGCTCCCACAGGGATCACACCAGGCCTGAGGGCAATGCAGTACCTGTGGGAGCGGCTTTAGCCGCGAAGAGGCCAGCACAGGCGATGCAACACTTAGCAGTCGGTCAGCTCAAGGAAGATCGCCGCCAACCGCTCCAGCCCCACCTGGTCCGCCTCGCTGAACCGTCCAACCTTGGGGCTATCCAGGTCCAGCACACCAACCAGCCTGCCCTCCTTTACCAACGGGATCACCAGCTCGCTGTTGGACGCACTGTCGCAGGCAATGTGCCCCGGGAACGCATGCACGTCCTCTACCCGCTGAGTCTGCCGCGTTGTCGCCGCTGCCCCGCACACACCCCTGCTGAACGGAATGCGCACGCACGCCACCTGGCCCTGGAACGGGCCCAGCACCAGCTCTTCGTTGCGGTTAAGGTAGAACCCGGCCCAGTTCAGGTCGTCCACCTGGTTGTACAGAAACGCCGAAAACTGCGCGGCGTTGGCGATGAAATCACGCTCGTCGGCAAACAGCGCCTGCACTTGCGCCGCCAGCAGGTTGTAGCCGTCGAGGCCGGCGCCACTGGCATTGAGGTCGATCATTTACTTTTGCTCCAGCAATTGCAGCCCGACCCAGTAGCGGGCGAACTGATAGGCACAACGGCCATTACGGTTACCGCGGCCGGTGGCCCAGCGCACGGCGAGGATGTCGAGCTGTTCATCACGCTGCCAGACCAGGCCCGCAGGGCGCGCCAGCTGGCCGATCCAGTGCTCGACAACATTCAGGAAGTGGTCCTGGGTAAACGGGTAGAACGACAGCCACAGGCCAAAGCGGTCAGACAAGGCAATCTTGTCTTCCACCGCTTCGCTGGGGTGCAGCTCGCCGTCCACGCGCTTCCAGTTCTCGTTGTCGCTCTCCTTCTCGGGCACCAGGTGGCGGCGGTTGGAGGTGGCGTACAGCAGCACGTTGTCCGGCGCCTGCTCCAGCGAACCATCAAGCACGCTCTTGAGCACCCGGTAGTCGCCCTCCCCGGCTTCGAACGACAGGTCGTCACAGAACAGGATGAAGCGTTGCGGCAGCTTCTGCAGCTGCTCGACCACCCGTGGCAGGTCGGCGAGGTGATCACGTTCGATTTCGATCAGGCGCAGGCCGGCGCCGGCATGTTCGGCGAGCAAGGCGCGCACCAGCGACGACTTGCCGGTACCGCGCGAGCCCCACAGCAACGCGTGGTTGGCTGGCAGGCCGTTGATGAACTGGTGGGTGTTGCGGCCCAGCTGGTCGCGCTGTTTGTCGACGCCGATCAGGTCGCTCAGGCGGATGTCCAGGCTGACTTCCAGCGGCAGCAGGTAGCCGCTGCGGCCATCGCGCTGCCAGCGGGCGGCCAGCGTGGTGCCCCAGTCGATGGTCGGGCGTTGTGCGGGCAACAAGGGTTCAAGGCGCGCCAGTACCGATTCGGCGCGGTCCAGAAAAGCAATCAAGCGAGCGTCCATGACGACTCCTAACAATTTCAGTTTTTTGGGGCCGCTGCGCGCCCCTTCGCGGGCTTGCCCGCTCCCACAGGGATTGCGCTCAGCCAGGGGCTACGCTGTACCTGTGGGAGCGGGCATGCCCGCGAAGGGGCGCAGCGCGGCCCCCGCTTGGCGATCAACTGAAATGAACAGACAGACCCGCCAGCAGCCGGGGCTATTCGGCTATGCTTGCGCAGCGCAAGGAACGTGAAAACCGGCTCGGGACTCATGGATATAAAGTTCACCAATCGCCTGTCATACAAGCAAGCCCGGCTGACAGTCCTGGTCGGCTTCATCCTGGGAACATTGCTCAGTCTCATCCAGATCGGCATCGATTATGCCAGCGAAGACGCGTCCATCAACCGTGAAGTGAACGCGTTGCTGCAAATCAGCCACAACCCGGCCTCGCGCATCGCCTACAACATCGACTCGGAGCTGGCGCTGGAGCTGACCCGCGGCCTGTTGCAGTCGCCGGCCGTCATCCGTGCACGGCTGATCGACAACAACGAAACCGTGCTGGCCGATGTCGAGCGGCCCAGGCTGCAGGACCGCTACCGGCCGCTGAGCGACTTCCTGTTCGGTGAGCAGCGTCAGTTCAAGGCACGCCTGTACCTGACGCACATGCCGGAGGAATACCTGGGCACGCTGTACCTGGACGTCGACACCTTTGCTTTCGGCAGCCGCTTTCTCGACCGCGCCGGCATCACCCTGCTCAACGGTTTTGCCCGCAGCCTGGTGCTCACCGGCATCCTGCTGGCGCTGTTCTACATGATGCTGACCAAACCGCTGGTCACGGTGATCGGCGCGCTCAGCGGCAGCGACCCGCGCAAACCCCGGCAAACCCGCCTGGACTGCCCACACGGCCACGAACACGACGAAATCGGCGTGCTGGTGAAAGTCGCGAACCAGCAGTTCGTCAGCATGGCCACCGAGATCGAGCAGCGGCGCACTGCGGAAAACCGCCTTACCCAGTACCTGAACGAACTGGAAGACATCGTCTCGGCACGCACCAACGAACTGAAGGCCAGCAACAGCAGCCTGAGCCTGTCCAACCAGGAGCTGGAACAAGCGCGCCGCCGCGCACTGGACATGGCCCAGGCGCGTGCTGCCTTTTTAGCCAACATGAGCCACGAAATCCGCACCCCGCTCAACGGCATGCTCGGCATGATCGCCCTGGCCCTGGACAGCCCGCTGCCCAGCGAGCAGCGCCAGCAACTGGCGATTGCCCACGACTCGGGCAAAGTGCTGGTGGAATTGCTGAACGATATCCTCGACCTGTCCAAGTTCGATGCGGGTCAGCTGGAGCTGGAACGCATCCCGTTCGACATGGGCTCGATGGTGGAAGACACCGCCAACCTGCTCTCGCAGAACACCGCACAGAGCGTGGAGCTGACCTGCCTGATTGCCCGTGACTTCCCCAGCAGCGTGCTTGGTGACCCCACGCGGGTGCGGCAGATCGTCAGCAACCTGCTGTCCAACGCGTTGAAGTTCACCCGCTTTGGCCGTGTCGATTTACGCCTGGTGAGCATCGTCGGCGGTGTGCGCCTGGAAGTGCGCGACACCGGCATCGGCATACCCGAAGAGGCCCAGGCGCGGATCTTCCAGCCATTCACCCAAGCCGGCGCCGGCATCACCCGCCAGTACGGCGGCACGGGCCTGGGCCTGGCCCTGACGCGCAACCTGTGCAAGGCCATGCAAGGCCATTTGCACATTCGCTCCGAAGCGGGTTTTGGCAGCTGCTTCAGCGCCGAACTGCCGCTGGCCGAGCACACCGAAGCCATCGCCCCGCTGCCGCTGCACGGGCGCGTAGCCGCCCTGAGCGCTGCAGGCAGCGGGCTTAACGAACTGTTGCAGGGCCTGCTGCCCGCCTGGGGCCTGGCCTACCAGCGGCATGACAGCAGCGCGACGCTGGACGCCACGGCGATGGACCTGCTGATTACCGACGATGTCGACCGCCTGTTCGAACTGCGCCAAACGCTGAAAACCCCCATCCTGCTGGTGACCGCTTACGGTAACTTCTTGCCCAGCGAGCAATCGGCCGCCCTCGCCCCGCTCCATCAACTGGCCCGGCCGCTGGCGCGCAACGCCCTGTACCAGACCCTGCGTCGCACCCTGCAAGGCTTTGACCCCGAACACCCGCTGGCCAGCCCGGCCATCACCCTTGAGGCAGGCCGTGCACGGATTCTGCTGGTGGAAGACAACCCGGTGAACCAGCTGGTGGCCAAGGGCATGCTGGCCAAGCTCGGCTGCCAGGTGCAACTGGCCACCCAGGGCGCCGAGGCCCTGGAGCTGCTGGAACTGGACGACTTCGACCTGGTGCTGATGGACTGCAACATGCCGGTGATGGACGGTTACGAAGCCAGCCGGCGCATCCGCCAGAGCGGCCGCTGGCCCGACCTGCCGATTGTCGCGCTCACCGCCAATGCCATGCCCGAGGAGCGCGAACGCTGCCGGGCTGCGGGCATGAACGACTACCTGGCCAAGCCGTTCCGCCGCGAAGAGCTACTGGCGCTGGTCGAGCACTGGGTGCCGCTCAACGGCTGAGCAGGCGCTCGATGTCTGCTTCCAGGGCCTGTGGCTTGGTAGTGGGGGCATAACGCGTCACCTGGCCGCTGGCCGGGTCGACCAGAAACTTGGTGAAATTCCACTTGATCTTCTGGCTGCCCAGAATGCCCGGTGCGCGCTGCTTGAGCTCGACGAACAGCGGGTGGGCGCCCGGGCCGTTGACCTCGACCTTGCGAAACAGCGGGAAGCTCACGCCGAAGTTGCGCTCGCAGAACTGCGCAATGTCCCGCGCATCGCCCGGTTCCTGCTTGCCGAACTGGTTGCACGGGAAGCCCAGTACCACCAGGCCACGTTCGTGGTAGGCCTGCCACAGTTGTTCCAGGCCCTTGTACTGCGGGGTAAAGCCGCACTGGCTGGCGGTATTGACCACCAGCAACGCCTTGCCCGGGAAGTCGCCGAGCTTCTTGTGCTCGCCGCCCAGGGTCACGCAGGGGATGTCCAGCATCGATCCAGCCATGTTCGGGCTCCGGTCAGTCACGCGGGCGCAAGTCGATGCACACCGAGTTGATACAGTAGCGCAGGCCAGTTGGTGGCGGACCATCGGGGAACACGTGGCCCAGGTGCGCGTCGCAGCGGGCGCAGGTGACTTCGGTGCGGATCATGCCGTGGGAGGTGTCACGGATCTCGATCATCGCGCTGTCTTCGATCGGCGCGTAGAAACTTGGCCAGCCGCAGCCGGAATCGAACTTGGTCTGCGCATCGAACAGTTTCGCGCTGCAGCAGATGCAGTGGTAGATACCATCGCGGCGCTCGCTGTTGTACTTGCCGCTGAACGGCCGCTCAGTGCCTTTGAGGCGGCATACCTGGTACTGCTCGGGGTCGAGCATCGACCGCCATTCATCCAGGGTTTTTTCAATCTTTTTCATGTGGAAACCTCGGCAGGCTGAATTTCACCCCGCACCGTCTTTTCCGGGGCGCGGGTGGCACGTATATTAGTTGGCTTCGTGTGCCAGGCGTTCAGTCTGGCACCCGCTTCCTGCCGTTTCAAACCTTTCGGCGGGGCGTAGCGCGTTTTCTCATATCGGGATCCCATCATGCAGTTCAGCAAATCGAACAAGCTCGCCAATGTCTGCTACGACATTCGCGGCCCAGTGCTCAAGCACGCCAAGCGCCTGGAAGAGGAAGGCCACCGCATCCTCAAGCTGAACATCGGCAACCCGGCGCCGTTTGGCTTCGAGGCGCCTGATGAAATCCTCCAGGATGTGATCCGCAATCTGCCTACCGCCCAGGGCTACAGCGACTCCAAAGGCCTGTTCAGCGCACGCAAGGCCGTGATGCAGTACTGCCAGCAAAAGGAAATCGAAGGCGTCACTATCGAGGACATCTACCTCGGTAACGGTGTGTCCGAGCTGATCGTCATGTCGATGCAGGCGCTGCTGAACAACGGCGACGAAGTGCTGATCCCGGCCCCCGACTACCCGCTGTGGACTGCCGCAGTGAGCCTGGCTGGCGGCAAGCCGGTGCACTACCTGTGCGATGAACAGGCCGACTGGTTCCCCGACCTTGAAGACATCAAGGCCAAGATCACCCCGAACACCAAGGCCCTGGTGATCATCAACCCGAACAACCCGACCGGCGCGGTGTACTCCAGGGAGCTGCTGCTGGGCATGCTGGAGCTGGCCCGCCAGCACAACCTGGTGGTGTTCTCCGACGAGATCTACGACAAGATCCTGTACGACGAAGCCGTGCACATCAGCACCGCCTCGCTGGCCCCCGACCTGCTGTGCCTGACCTTCAACGGCCTGTCCAAGTCGTACCGGGTGGCGGGCTTCCGTTCCGGCTGGCTGATCATCTCCGGGCCCAAGCACCACGCGCTAAGCTACATCGAAGGCATCGACATGCTGGCCAACATGCGCCTGTGCGCCAACGTGCCGGCCCAGCATGCCATCCAGACCGCACTGGGCGGCTACCAGAGCATCAACGACCTGGTGCTGCCGCCAGGCCGCCTGCTTGAGCAACGCAACCGTACCTACGAGCTGCTCAACGACATCCCGGGCGTAAGCTGTGTGAAGCCGATGGGTGCGCTGTATGCGTTCCCCCGGATCGACCCGAAGGTGTGCCCGATTCTCAACGACGAAAAGTTCGCCCTTGACCTGCTGCTGTCGGAAAAGCTGCTGATCGTACAAGGTACGGCGTTCAACTGGCCGTGGCCGGACCACTTCCGCGTTGTGACCTTGCCGCGGGTGGATGACCTGGAAGCGGCGATTGGCCGGATCGGCAATTTCCTGCGGACTTATTCGCAGTAAATGATGGCCTCTTCGCAGCACAAGGCTGCTCCTACGGGTGTACGCGTTTTCCTGTAGGAGCAGCCTTGCGCTGCGAACGGGCTGCACAGCAGCCCCTTGCAATCCCACAGGGTGTTTCTTACATCCTGCAATGCTCTATCCCACTGCCCCCGCGCCATCCTCTGCCATACTCCGCCGTACACAGTTTGAAATAGTCGCACGATTGAATCCACGCGACAGGCCCCTTATATACCCCGCAGTAAGCGACAATTCATCCGTCAGGAGAACGTAACAACCATGATGCGCATTCTGTTGTTTGTGGCCACCAACCTTGCGGTGGTGCTGGTTGCAAGCATTACCTTGAGCCTGTTCGGTTTCAACGGGTTCATGGCCGCCAACGGGGTCGACCTGAACCTCAGCAGCCTGCTGGTGTTCTGCGCCGTGTTCGGCTTTGCCGGCTCCCTCGTCTCGCTGTTCATCTCCAAGTGGATGGCGAAGATGACCACCGGCACCCAGATCATCAGCCAGCCGCGCACCCGCCACGAGCAGTGGCTGCTGCAAACGGTCGAAGAGCTGTCCCGTGAAGCGGGCATCAAAATGCCCGAGGTGGGTATCTTCCCGGCGTACGAGGCCAACGCCTTCGCCACCGGCTGGAACCGCAACGACGCACTGGTCGCCGTGTCCCAGGGCCTGCTGGAGCGTTTCTCGCCCGATGAAGTGCGGGCAGTGCTGGCCCACGAGATCGGCCACGTAGCCAACGGCGACATGGTCACCCTGGCGCTGGTGCAAGGCGTGGTGAACACCTTCGTGATGTTCTTCGCACGCATCATCGGCAACTTCGTCGACAAGGTCATCTTCAAGAACGAAGAGGGCCAGGGCATTGCCTACTACGTGGCGACCATCGTTGCCGAGCTGATCCTGGGCATCCTGGCCAGCATGATCGTGATGTGGTTCTCGCGCCGCCGCGAGTACCGCGCCGACGAAGCCGGTGCACAGCTGGCCGGCACCTCGGCCATGATCGGAGCGCTGCAGCGCCTGCGTGTGGAGCAAGGCCTGCCGGTGCACATGCCCGACACCATGAAGGCCTTTGGCATCAACGGTGGCCTCAAGCATGGCCTGGCCGGGCTGCTGATGAGCCACCCGCCACTGGAAGACCGTATCGAGGCCCTGCGCCGTCGCGGTTGATCCATCGGGCAATACAGCAAGGGCGACTTCGGTCGCCCTTCTTCGTATTACCGGCCAAGCCGGTAAACCCGCTCCAACAGGCTGGAAACCCCGGCCTGCACAAACTTGGGGCTCTGCTGAATCACCTCGACCGCCTCCAGCTCATGCAGCTGCCACCCTGCAAACCCCTGCCGCACCTCTGGGTCACCGACTGAAAACGGCGGCCCGGGCAGCAGTGACTGGTCATAATCCAGGGTCACCACCAAACCCTGGCAATGCGCCGGCAGCAATGCCGTCAGCGCCTGCATGTACATCGCGCGCATTTGCGCCGGCAGCGCAATCAGCGCCGCCCGGTCATACAGCCCCACGCAGTCGCCGATATCCTGCGCACGCAACGCAAAGAAATCACCACACCACAGCTCTACGTCACCACTGCGCCAAACCTCGAAGTCCCCGCGCTGCTGCACCTCGGCTTCCAGCCCGTGCTCGCGGAAGAAATCCTCTACCGCCCGCCGCGACAGCTCCACACCCAACACTCGGTAGCCCTGCCCGGCCAGCCAGACCAAATCCAGGCTTTTGCCGCACAGCGGCACCAGCACTCGGCTACCAGGCTCAAGGCCCAGTGACGGCCAGTGCGCCTCCAGGTACGAATTGACCTGCCCCTGATGAAAGCCGATCTGGTTATCGGCCCACCGCTTGTGCCAGAACGCTGGCTCCATGGTTGCTCCTTGTTTATCGAGTAAACCGATAGAAAACGCGTAAAACTTGCGATGGATATCGATCAGTTCCTGATCGAAGATGAGTGCATCTTAACCCTCAGGACCTTGCCATGCTGCCCAGCCTGTTCATTTCCCATGGTTCCCCCATGCTCGCCCTGCACCCGGGCGCCAGCGGGCCGGCCTTGGCCGGGCTGGCCAACAGGCTCCCACGTCCAAAGGCAATCGTGGTGGTGTCGGCGCACTGGGAGAGCCGTGAGCTGCTGGTGACCAGCAGCGCACAGCCAGAAACCTGGCACGACTTCCACGGCTTTCCACCGGCATTGTATGCGGTGCAATACCCGGCGCCGGGCGAGCCTTCCCTGGCAGGCCAGGTCAGCGAGTTGCTGAAGGCTGCCGGGCTGCCAGCCCGGCTGGACGCTCAGCGACCCTTCGACCACGGCGCCTGGGTACCGCTGTCGCTGATGTACCCGGACGCAAGCATTCCCGTGGTGCAGGCTTCCCTGCCCAGCCACATGGGGCCGGCGCTGCAGGTGAAGGTGGGCCAGGCGCTGGCGAGCTTGCGTGCCGAGGGCATCTTGCTGGTTGGTTCGGGCAGCATCACCCATAACCTTGGGGAACTGGACTGGCATGCAGGGCCGGATGTGATCGAGCCGTGGGCGCTGGCGTTCAGGGATTGGGTGGTGGAGCGGCTGCAGGAAGGTGACCAGGTGGCATTGCTGGATTATCGCCGGCAGGCGCCGTATGCAGTGCGTAACCACCCCAGTGATGAGCATTTGCTGCCGTTGTTCTTTGCCCTGGGGGCTGGGAGCAGGTTTGGGGTGGTGCATCAGGGGTTTACCCTGGGGGCGCTGGGGATGGATATCTATCGGTTCGACTGAAGGGCCTTTTCGCGGGCTTGCCCGCGAAAGGGCCGGTACAGGCAAAAAAAATCCCCGACCTAGGCCGGGGATTTTTTTAGTGCGCCAGGATCAATCCTCGCGGTAGCGGCGCAGCTTCAGCTGCTTACCAGCCACGCGGGTGTCCTTGAGCTTGGACAGCAGCTTCTCGAGGCCATCTTCCGGCAGCTCGACCAGGCTGAAGCTGTCGCGTACCTGGATACGGCCAATGGCGTCACGCGCCAGGCCACCTTCGTTGAGGATCGCACCCAGCAGGTTCTTGGCAGCAATACCGTCACGAGCACCCAGGGCGGTACGGCAACGTACACGGCCTTCGGCCAGCGGCAGCGGCGCACGGCGCTCGCGGTCACCACGGTCAGGACGCTCGCCACGGTCAGGGCGCTCACTGCGCTCACCACGCGGGGCACCAACGCCCGGCACCAGCGGCTGCTCACGCTCTACCGCAGCCAGGTCCAGCGCCTGGCCATTGGTGGCTTTGCGCAGCAGGGCCGAAGCCAGGGCACGCGCGCTGCAACCCAGGTCAGTGGTGAGGCGGTCGAACAGCTCGCCGTGGGTGGCTTCTGCTTCGGCTACCAGCGGCGCCAGGCTCGAGGTCAGCTTCTTGATGCGGGCATCCAGCACGGCCTGGGCATTCGGCAGGCGGGCTTCGGCAACTTTCTGCCCGGTCACACGCTCGATCACCTGCAGCATGCGGCGCTCACGCGGGGTGACCAGCAGCAGCGCACGGCCTTCGCGACCGGCACGGCCAGTACGGCCGATACGGTGCACGTAGGACTCCGGGTCGTACGGCATGTCAACGTTGAACACGTGAGTGATGCGCGGTACGTCCAGACCACGGGCAGCGACGTCGGTGGCGACGACGATGTCCAGGCGGCCATCCTTGAGCGAGTCGATCACGCGCTCACGCTGGTTCTGGGCAATGTCACCGTTCAGCGCAGCAGCCTTGTAGCCTTTGGCTTCCAGCGCGGCGGCCAGGTCCAGGGTGGCTTGCTTGGTACGCACGAAGGCGATCAGCGCGTCGAACTCTTCCACTTCCAGCAGACGCAGCACAGCCGGGATCTTCTGGTCGGCGTGGACCATCAGGTGGGCCTGGTCGATCGCGGTAACGGTCTGGGTCTTGGTCTGGATCTTGACGTGCTTGGGCTCGCGCAGGTGACGTTCGGCGATCGAGCGGATCGACGACGGCAGGGTAGCGGAGAACAGTACGGTCTGACGGGTAGCCGGGATTGCGTCGAAGATCACTTCGAGGTCATCCATGAAGCCCAGCTTCAGCATCTCGTCGGCTTCGTCCAGTACCAGGTACTGCACGGTGGACAGGACTTTTTCGTCACGACGCAGGTGGTCGCACAGACGGCCTGGGGTGGCCACGACGATTTGCGCGCCGTTGCGGATTGCACGCAGTTGTGGGCCCATCGGGGCGCCACCGTATACGGCAACCACGTTCACGCCCGGCATCTGCTTGGCGTAGGTTTCGAAAGCGGTAGCAACTTGCAGCGCCAACTCACGGGTTGGCGCCAGGATCAGGGCTTGCGGTTCGCGCTTGCTCACATCGATCTTGTTGAGGATCGGCAGGGCGAAGGCAGCGGTCTTGCCGGTGCCAGTCTGCGCCTGGCCGATCATGTCGTGACCGGCGAGGATGATCGGGATCGATTGTTGCTGAATGGCGGACGGCTCTTCGTAGCCGGTAGCCACAACAGCAGCAACAATGTTCGGATTAAGATCGAGAGCGGCGAAGCCGCCGGTTTCCTGGGTCATGGGTCTGCCTCTAGGTGCATCCGCAAAGACCCATGCTCCAAAGCTGCACATGCCTTGAAAGACCGTCAGGTCACCCAGGCAGCTTTGGCGGCGGGGATTTGCGAAAACGATTGAAAAAGAAAACGTGGGAAGGTCCGCCTAGCGGACGTGCAGCCGAAGCTGGACTCGGAGGATTTGCACCACCTGATTTTGCGGCCCGCTAAAAGACCGGCGCGTACTATACCCGAAATAGTGGAAGCCGTGAGGAATTTTTTCAGGGTGCAAGGCCATTACCGGGCCATCAATCAATCCACGCTGAATCGATAATTCCCTGTAGGAGCGACCTTGTGTCGCGAAAGGGCCGCAGAGCGGCCCCGGCAACGTATGCGGCGAAGCTGAAATTCTTGGGGGTGCTTCGCACCCCATTCGCGGCACAAGGCCGCTCCTACAGGGACCGTGCCAGCCTCTCAGGTAGCTGGCCGAATCTCTTTGATCAACCCATCCAGGCTATAACCCAGCTGCGGCGCCAGCGCCTCGGCCCGGGCCCGCAGCCCCTCCAGGTCCAGCGCCTGCTCCAGGTCAGCCGGCACCAGCAAGATCACATTGCCCTCCTTCACCGGCAGCTCCCAGTAATGCCGGTGGTACAGCCCGCGCAACAACGCTGCGCCCAGCGGCCTGCCGTCGTCGGTGGCCCACTGGTTGATCACCAGCCAGCCGCCCGGGTTCAACTGCTGCTGGCAGTTCTCCAGAAACTTCCACGCCAGGTGCCCCACGCCCGGCCCGTGGTCGGTGTACAGGTCGACAAACAACAAGTCAGCCTTTTCCGCCGTGGGCAGCAACTCGATGGCGTCACCGATGCGCACGTACAACCGAGGGTCGTCATCCAGGCCCAGGTGTTCCATGGCCAAGCGCGGTACGTCCGGGCGCAGTTCGATGGCCTCGATGTCCTCAAGCGGCAGAAACTTCATGCACGCCTGGGTCAGCGTGCCGGCACCCAGGCCGAGAAACAACGCGCTCTCGGGCTGGTCATGGCACAGCGCCCCCACCAACATGGCGCGGGTGTAGTCGTACTCCAGCCAGCTGGGGTCGGCCGTGAACACGCAGCTCTGCTCGATGGCATCGCCGAATTCCAGAAAGCGGTAGTCGTCTACTTCATACACGCTGATGACGCCAAAAGCGTCCTCTACCCGTGCCAGTAGCCGCTCTTCCCGTTCCGCCGTCATGCTTACCACCTACCCGCGCAAAAACGCGCATTGTCCGTCAACGCCCTTGATGCAACAAGCGCAGCGCCAACTGTTACCATGGCCTATAGCCTATAACCTACAAGACCGAGCACGAGATGAACCAACCGTGGAGCCCTGACAGCTGGCGCGCATTGCCGATCCAGCAGCAACCGACCTACCCCGATGCCGCGCACCTGCTGAAGGTCGAACAGACCCTGGCCAGCTACCCGCCGCTGGTGTTTGCGGGCGAGGCGCGCGAACTGCGCAGGCAGTTTGCCGAGGTTACCGAAGGCCGCGCCTTCCTGTTGCAAGGTGGCGACTGCGCCGAGAGCTTCGCCGAGTTCTCTGCGGCAAAAATCCGCGACACCTTCAAGGTGCTATTGCAGATGGCCATCGTCATGACCTTTGCTGCCGGCTGCCCGGTGGTCAAGGTCGGCCGCATGGCCGGGCAGTTTGCCAAACCACGCTCCTCGGGCGATGAAACCATTGGCGACATCACCCTGCCCGCCTACCGCGGCGACATCGTCAACGGCATCGGCTTCGACCCGAAAAGCCGCATCCCCGACCCGGAGCGCCTGCTGCAGGCCTACCACCAGTCCACTGCCAGCCTCAACCTGCTGCGCGCCTTCGCCCAGGGCGGGTTTGCCGACCTGCACCAGGTGCACAAGTGGAACCTGGACTTCATCGCCAACTCGGCGCTGGCCGACAAGTATCACCAACTGGCCAACCGCATCGACGAAACCCTGGCATTCATGCGTGCCTGCGGCCTGGACAGCGCGCCGCAACTGCGCGAAACCAGCTTTTTCACTGCCCACGAAGCGCTGCTGCTGAACTATGAAGAAGCCTTCGTGCGCCAGGACAGCCTGACCGGCGACTACTACGACTGCTCGGCGCACATGCTGTGGATCGGCGACCGCACCCGCCAGCTCGACGGCGCCCACGTGGAGTTTTTGCGTGGCGTGCACAACCCGATCGGGGTGAAGGTCGGCCCCAGCATGAACCCCGAAGAGCTGATCCGCCTGATCGACACGCTGAACCCGGCCAACGACGCCGGGCGCCTGAACCTGATCGTGCGCATGGGCGCGAGCAAGGTTGGCGACCACCTGCCGGGGCTGATCCGCACCGTCGAGCGCGAGGGGCGCAAGGTGCTGTGGAGCTCCGACCCGATGCACGGCAACACCATCAAGGCCAGCAGCGGCTACAAGACCCGCGACTTTGCGCAAATTCTCGACGAGGTGAAGCAGTTCTTCCAGGTGCACCAGGCAGAGGGCAGCCATGCCGGCGGCATTCATATCGAGATGACCGGGCAGAACGTCACCGAATGCATCGGCGGCGCCCGGCCGATCACCGAAGATGCGTTGTCTGACCGGTATCACACCCATTGTGACCCGCGGATGAATGCCGATCAGTCACTGGAGCTGGCGTTTTTGATTGCCGAGACGTTGAAGCAGGTACGGCGGTGACGCTGGGGCGCATGCCTTGAGAGGCCAGGCGCCCCGGCCCACACTCACTTCCTCAGCGGATCATCCCAGAAATGCCGCTCGGCCTCTTGCTGGATATCCGCCCGACTCAACCCCAGGTCGTGCAAGGTTGCATCGCTCAGGCGGGCCAGCTCCTGGCGCTGGCGGTACAGCTGTAGCCAGCGCGCCGGGCGTTGCAGGGCCGCATGCCACAGGTGGTTCAGGGAAAAGGCAGGTTGCTGGATGCTGCTGACATGACCTTTCATCGTGAAGCCCTCCGTGTTGGATGGCCTCAGTCTCGCGCCGGGCTTAAGATCAATCCAACGAATGTTTCTGATGCCATGCATCTCGGAGATTGATGCAATGTCCCAGTACCAGAGCCTCGATGCGGACGTTTTGCGCACCTTCGTCGCCATTGCCGAGCAAGGCGGTTTCACCCGCGCCGGCGAAGTGGTCAACCGCACCCAGTCGGCGGTGAGCATGCAGATGAAGCGCCTGGAGGAGGACATCCTGCAGCGCCAGCTGTTCGAGCGCGACGGCCGCCAGGTACGCCTGACCGCCGAGGGCCAGGTGCTGCTGGGCTATGCCCGACGCATCCTGAAGCTGCATGGCGAGGTGTTCAACACCCTGCGTATGCCGCACATGGTCGGGCTGGTGCGCATTGGCACGCCCGACGACTATGCCATGCGTTTTCTGCCGACCATCTTGTCGAGCTTTGCCCAGGCCTACCCGCTGGTGCAGGTAGAGGTGCATTGCGATTCGTCCAAGCAACTCATGCTGCGCCAGGACCTGGACCTGACCATCGTCACCCGCGAGCCAGGTAACGAGGTTGGCCAACTGCTGCGCCAGGAGCGCCTGGTATGGGCCGCCGCCGAAGGTTTTTGCCCACAGGAACAGCGACCGATGCCGGTGGCGCTGTTCAACACCGACTGCTTCTGCCGGGCCTGGACCTGCAATGCCCTGGAAGCACAAGGTATCGACTACCGCATTGCCTATACCAGCCCCAGCCTGGCGGCGATCTTTGCCATTGTCACGGCAGGGTTGGCCGTGACGGCGCAGCTGCAAAGCCTGATTACCGGGAACATCCGCATACTGGGTGAACAGGACGGCCTGCCGCAGCTGCCGGTGGCCAATGTGATGCTGGTACGCAGCACACAGAACCCATCGCCAATTACCGACTGCATGGCCGGTTACATCATCGAAGGGTTCAAGTAATTACCGTGTGGGAGCGGCCTTGCGTCGCGATGGGCCGCAACGCGGCCCCAAATCTCACAACTCAAATCCCAGCATCACCGCACACACCACCAAAAACACACAGAACATCGCCCGCAATACCTTCTCCGGCAACGCATGGGCCAGCTTCACCCCCCAGCTGATGCTGAGCAAGCCCCCCACCGCCAGCGGAATCCCCACGCCCCAGTCAACACTGTGGTGCACGCCATAGGTCACCAACGTCACCAAGGTACTCGGCGCAGCCAGCGCCAGCGAAAGCCCCTGCGCCATCACCTGGGTGGTACCGAACACACTGGTCAGGATCGGCGTGGCCACCACCGCCCCGCCGACGCCGAACAAGCCGCCCATGGTGCCGGCAAAGCTGCCCAGCACACCCAGCCATGGCCATGCATGACGCAGCTCGGCACTGGGCGGCGACACTTTCATGAACATCCGCGCCACATTCCATACCGCCAAGGCCACCAGAAAGCCGACAAAGCCCAGGCGCATGGAGTGCGCATCCAGCCCCACGGCCCAGATCGACCCCAGCCAGGCGAACAGGAAACTGCACGCCGACAACGGCAAGGCATGGCGCAATTCGATGCGGTTGCGCTGGTGATAGCGCCATAACGCCAGCAGCACGTTCGGCACCACCATTACCAACGCCGTACCCTGCGCCAACTGCTGGTCCAGGCCAAACAGCACACCCAGCGCGGGAATCGCGATCAGCCCGCCACCAATGCCGAACAAGCCCCCCATGGTGCCCAGGGCAGCGCCCAGCACGATATACAACAACCACTCAATCATCAGGGCCTCGTTCGCCTGTACAGATAATGCGAGCATGCTAACGGCTGGGTGCTGGCGGGGAAACGCACAGCAGCGCACAATGGCTGTGCGTTTTTCGCAAAACCAAGGCAGCCATGAGCCCCGATACCCTCACCGACCAGTTGAGCCTGTTCCTCGATGTGCTGGAGACCGGCAGTTTTTCCGCCGCCGCCCGGCGCCATCCGCTGACCCCGTCCGCGGTGGCCCGACGCATCGATAGCCTGGAAAATGCCGTCGGCAGCCGCCTGTTCACCCGCAGCACCCACGCGGTGCGCGCCACACCCGCCGGCAATGCCTTTGCCGAACGGGCCAGGCGCATCATCGAGGAGCTGCGCCTGGCCCGGGCAGAAGCGGTATCGCTGAGCAACGCCCCTGAAGGCTTGATCCGCATCGACGCGCCCGCCGCGTTCGGCCGCCGCCACCTGGCCCCGGCCATCGCCGACTTCCTGGTGGCCTACCCAGGCCTGGACGTGCAACTGCGCCTGATCGACAGCTTCGTCGACCTGCATGGCAGCCACTTGGGCGAGGTCGACCTGGTGCTGCGCGCCGGCCCCTTGGCCGACACCCGGCTGGTCGCCACGCCACTGGCCTACATGGTGCGCATCGCCTGCGCCAGCCCGGCCTACCTGGCCAGCCGCGGTGTGCCCACATGCCCCAGCGAACTGCCCGGGCACGACGGCCTGGACTGGGACGGCCTGGCACCGCCGTTCGCCTGGCGCTTCAACGTGGCCGGGCAAACCCGCCTGTACCGCCCCGCGCGCATGCGCATGGCCGCCAACAACGCCGAAACCCTGTTGTTCGGCGCCCTCGCCGGCTTAGGTGTTGCCCACCTGCCCACCTGGCTGATCAGCGAATACCTGCTGCGGGGCGAGCTGGTGCCGCTGTTTTGCGACGGCGGCCTGCCCGAAGCCGAGTCCAGCGGCATTTATGCGCTACGCCTGGAACATGAAACGAACTCTCGCAGCCGTTTGCTGCTCGAATTCCTCAAGAGCCGCTTCAGCCCGATTCCACCCTGGGACCTGGCCCTGCGCAGTGAACTGCGTGAGTGATGTGCGCACTAACGATCAGCGTGCCAGAATTTCCCATTGATTACTTCAAGGACCTGCATGAACGCCGACACCCAAGCCTCCTGTGACGAGCTGCTGCTGGACAACCAGGTCTGTTTCGCCCTGCACTCCACCTCGTTGCTGATGACCAAAGTCTATAAACCGCTGCTGCAGGCCCTGGGCCTGACCTACCCGCAGTACCTGGCCATGCTGGTGCTGTGGGAGCGCGACGACCTGACCGTGGGCGAAATCAGCCAGCACCTGCTGACCGACCCGGGCTCGCTCACCCCGCTGCTCAAACGCCTGGAAAGCGAAGGCCTGCTGCAGCGTAACCGCAGCCGGGAAGACGAACGGGTGGTGATGGTGCAACTGACCGACAAGGGCCGCGCGCTGCAACAACAAGCCAAAGCAGTGCCGCAGTGCATCCTCAAGGCCAGCGGGCGCAGCCTGGAGCAGTTGCAGCAACTGCAAGCCGACCTGCTGAACCTGCGCGAGAACCTGCAGAAAAACCTCTGATAGCTATGCTGTGCAATGGCCGTTCGGACGAGCGGTGCCGATTTATCTTGCGCACTAATTAATTGCGCGCTAACTTAAATCCCACACCAACCCGCGCCCTCCTTCAACCGGGAGCGCACAGCACATTAGCGAGGCTCAAGATGCAAAAGGTCACTCCGCTGTATATCGCAGAAGCTACCTCCACCGGTGGGCGCGACGGCAAATCCAAGTCCAGCGACGGCAAGCTCGTCGTCAGCCTGAGCACCCCCAAGGAACTGGGTGGCGCTGGCGGTGACGGCACCAACCCCGAGCAACTATTCGCCGCCGGTTACTCGGCGTGCTTCATCGGCGCCCTCAAATTTGTAGCCGGGCAAGAGAAGAAAGCCCTGCCGGCCGATGCCTCGATCACCGCCAAGGTGGGCATTGGCCAGATCCCGGGCGGTTTCGGCCTGGACATCGACCTGCACATCAGCCTGCCGGGCCTGGCCCAGGCCGACGCCGAAGGCTTGGTGGAAAAGGCTCACAAAGTTTGTCCGTATTCCAACGCTACCCGCGGGAACGTGGATGTGCGCCTGCATGTGACGGTTTAAGTCGCAGGCACAAAAAACCCGGCCGAGGCCGGGTTTTTTGTGCACATTGCAAGAAGAATTACTTCTTGGCACGGCCTTTGTACGAACCGCCTTCGCGGGTATCGATTTCGATCAGGTCGTCGATTTCGATGAAGTCAGCAACGCTGAGTTCAGTACCGTTTGCCAGCTTGGCAGGCTTCATGACTTTGCCCGAAGTGTCGCCACGAGCCGAACCTTCGGTGTAGGCAACCTTACGCACGATGGTGGTCGGCAGCTCTACCGATACCAGACGGCCTTCGAAGAACACAGCTTCGCAGATGTCTTCCATGCCTTCTTCGATGAACGGCAGAACGGCCTCGATGTCTTCGGCGTTCAGCTCGTACATGGTGTAGTCGGTGGTGTCCATGAAGGTGTATGTGTCACCGCTGATGAACGACAGGGTCGCTTCTTTGCGATCCAGGATCACGTCGTCCAGCTTGTCGTCCGCACCGTATACGGTTTCGGTCTTGTAGCCGGTCAGCAGGTTTTTCAGCTTGGTCTTCATGATCGCGCTGTTACGGCCCGACTTGGTGAACTCAGCTTTTTGAACCAGCCACGGGTCGTTGTCGATCCGCAGGACGGTACCGGGTTTCAGCTCTTTACCAGTTTTCATTACGAAGTATCCGAATCTGGATGGATTTATAAAAATCGAGGCCGCGTATCATAGCGAATTTCGGTAAAAGTGTACTAGCGCTGTGGCAAGGTCCAGCTGAGCGGCCTGTCGAACCGCCCACAGCCGGGCATGCTGTTGCAGTTCTGGCAAGTGATGGCGGGCTGCCTGCCACGCCTGGCCCATGTCACGGTCCATGTTCCAGGCACGCCACAGGCCCAGTAGGGCGGCATCGGCTTCATCTGACAAGCCGCGTCGATAATGCGCCAGAAACGCTTCGAGCTTTTCCCAGTGGGCGTTCTCGTCCTGCACATAGATGTGCCACAGCATCGGCTGCCCGGCCCACTGCGCACGCAAGAACGAGTCCTCGCCGCGCACCGCGTTGAAGTCGCAACTCCACAACAGCCGGTCGAAGTCGTCCTGGCTGACGAAAGGCAGCACCTGCACGGTCAGCGCCCCGCGCTTGCGCATGCTGCCCACTGGCAGCAGTGCCTCGCCAAGCCACTGGCTCAGCCCCGCGACGATGCGCCCTTGCGGCACCAGCAGGTGGCACGGTTGCGCGCCTGTGGCCAAGGCATCGAGCCAACTGGCCAATTGCGGGTTTTCGTAGGCAAACAGCGAGAGCAGCAATGCCCCCTGCTCGGGCTCTACACCAAGCCCCTGCAGAAACGACTGGCGTGCCTCGGCCGATTGCTGGAACGTGTCGCGCCGCGCCAGCAGCGAGCCCTCGCGCAGCAGCCCGCCGGTTTTCTCGGTAAAGCCGGGGAAGAAAAACACCTTGCGCAGGCCGTTGGGCTGCGGCGAAGGCAAGCCATGGCAGCCCTCCACCCAGTCCTCGGCGCTGAGGTATTCAAGGTTCAGCCACAGCGGCGGCGTGGCGCGGGCACGCATTGCCTCTACGTAAGCCGCCGGCAACTGGCACGCGAAGGCACCGATCACCACATCCGCCGGTGCCACCGGCAGCCAGGCCGCCGGCCACTGACGCACATCCACACCGTGCTGCCACTGCTGCGCAGCGCTGGCATCCGCCCCTGGGCACATGGGCGTGAAGGCCTGCAGGTCGTCTACCCACAGGCGTACCGCCAAGCCATGCTCAGCCACCAGTTGCCGGGCCAGGCGCCAGGTCACACCGATATCGCCGTAGTTGTCGACGACACTGCAGAAAATGTCCCAGGTGGCTTTCATGCGCCCCTCCCGTTCTGGTGCAAAAACCGCGAATTCTGCGGATAAATTGTCGCCGACAAAAGCACCCGCACGGAAAAATGCCCAAGCGCATGCGACAATGCACCCGACCTACCCTGCCAGGAGGCTGCCATGGCCCGCCACCGTGAACTGAAAATCACCCTCAAGCCGCTGCCGTTGATTGTATGCGTTGCCTTTGGCCTGTGGCTGGGCGCCGTGGCCATTGCCGCGAGCCTGTGGCTGGCGCTGCAACTGTGGCCACAGCAGGTGCAGCCGCTGGCCCAGGCCGTGGCCCCCAGCGTGTACCGGCCTGCCGCCCCCTCGGCGCCAGCCCCGGCACAAGACGCCCAGGCCGAAATGTTCGAGCACTACAAGGACATGCTGCGCAAACAGGAACTGCAACAGGCCGCCGAGGCCGCCCAGGGCAACCCGCGCAACCTCAACAACCCCAAATGCCAGTTCTGGATGCAGCAGAACCGTACCGCCCCCACCGACAAAAGCCAGGCCAATGTGCTGGAGTTCTGCTACTGACCATGGACAAGACCCGCCTGCTGGCGCAGATCGTCGCCACCCTCGAGCATGACCTCGACGTGCTGACCCGTGCGGCGCAAAGCGCCTACGAAACTGCCACCGCCGAAGAGAACATTGCCGAGAACAAGTACGACACCCTGGGCCTGGAAGCTTCGTACCTGGCCACCGGCCAGGCCCGCCGCAGCGCCGAAATCCGCCAGGCGCTGCTGATCTACCAGCAATTGCTGCTGCGCGACCATGACCCGGCGCGCGGGGTGCAGATCAGCAACCTGGTGACCCTGGAGGATGACGCTGGCGGGCAGCGCCGGTTGTTCCTCGGGCCTGAGGCGGCGGGGTTGAAGATTGGCGAGGGGGATGAGTTGGTGACCGTGATCACCCCGCGCTCACCGCTAGGGCAGCAATTGATGGGCAAGCGGGTGGATGATGAGGTGCGCCTGGGGGCGCAGGCATTGCTCATTACCGGTATTGCCTGACCGGGCCCTATCGCCGGCAAGCCAGCTCCCACAGGGATCCCGCAGTATTCCAGCCTGTGGTAAACCTGTGGGAGCTGGCTTGCCGGCGATAGGGCCCGGTCAGCCAATACACACCTCTAGGGTTTGCAAGGCATCGAACCGCCCCGCCAGCCCCTGTTCGGCAAACTGCTCCACCACAAAATCGATAAACGCCCGGGTCTTGCCCGGCATCAGCTTGTGCTCGGAAAAATACAGGCTGATATGCCCGTCATCCACGTACCAGTCCGGCAACACTCGCCGCAGCCGGCCAGCCTGCAAGTAAGGCACGGCAAACGGCAGGCTCACCAGGGCAATCCCCAGCCCCTGCTCGGCCACCGCGCAAGCCGCGTCCGAATCGCTCATGGTCATCGCCTGGCGCAGTTGCATCGGCTGTTGCACCTGCCAGCGGCTGGTCAACGGCCACGAGCGCACCCGCCCGGTCTGCGGTGAGCGGATCAGGATGCCATCGTGCCGCTGCAGCACCTGCGGGTCGTGGATCGGTGCGTGCCGCTCCAGGTAGGCCGGTGCAGCCACCAGCACCCGGTGGGCCGGGGTCAGCTTGCGCGCAACCACCCCCGGCGGCAGATCGAAACCACCGCCAATCGCTGCATCGAAGCCTTGGCCGATCAGGTCGACCTGGCGGTTGTCGAAATGCCAATCCGGGGTGATGGCCGGGTAGCGGCGCAAGAACTCGCCCAGCAAAGGCAACACATACAAACGCCCGAACACCGTGCCCATGCTCACCCGCAAAAGCCCGGCTGGCTGGCCTTCGGCGCTGGCCAGGTTGGCCACGGCGTACTGGATAGTGCGGAAGCTGTCGCCGACCTCGCCAAGAAAACGCTGCCCCGCCTCCGTCAGGGTCAGCTTGCGGGTACTACGCTGGAACAACCGCACGCCCAGGCGCGCCTCCAGCTGGGCCACATGCTTGCCCACGGCGGCAGGGGTAATGCTCAGGCGCCTGGCAGCCTCGGCAAAACTGCCAACTTCGGCACTGCGGATGAAGCATTCCAACGCATTGAACGATTCCACGGCCATGATTAGCAACCAAAGGTTTACTCTGCTGATAGTGATTGCCATCTTATCAGCAGGTAATCAAGCGCCGATACTTTGCCCATCCAAGGCATTTCGGCCTGGCTTCCAGCAGGAGATCAGCATGTCCAAGCAACTTTCACTCGAAGGCAAAGTGGCCCTGGTTCAGGGTGGTTCCCGCGGCATAGGCGCAGCCATCGTGCGGCGCCTGGCCCGCGAAGGTGCGCAGGTGGCCTTCACCTATGTCAGCTCCGCAGGCCCGGCAGAAGAGCTGGCCCGAGAAATTACCGAAAACGGTGGCAGAGCCCTGGCGCTGCGGGCCGACAGCGCCGACGCAGCGGCCGTGCAACTGGCAGTGGATGACGCCGTGAAGGCCTTCGGCAGGCTGGATATCCTGGTCAACAACGCCGGTGTGCTGACGGTGGCACCGGTGACCGAATTCGACCTGGCCGACTTCGACCGCATGCTGGCGGTGAACGTGCGCAGCGTGTTTGTCGCCAGCCAGGCCGCAGCGCGCTACATGGGCCAGGGCGGGCGCATCATCAATATCGGCAGTACCAACGCCGAACGCATGCCCTTTGCCGGTGGGGCGCCTTACGCCATGAGCAAGTCGGCGCTGGTTGGCCTGACCCGTGGCATGGCGCGTGACCTGGGGCCACAGGGCATTACCGTGAACAACGTACAGCCGGGGCCGGTGGACACCGACATGAACCCCGCCAGCGGCGAGTTTGCCGAGAGCCTGATCCCGTTGATGGCGATCGGGCGGTATGGCGAGCCGGAGGAAATTGCCAGCTTTGTGGCGTACCTGGCGGGGCCAGAGGCAGGGTATGTCACCGGGGCAAGTCTGACGATTGATGGTGGGTTTGCAGCTTGATTTGATGGGTTGCCTGTACTGGCCCCATCAGGAACTCCACAGGCCTTGAACATGTGGTGTCCCTGATGGGGCCAGTACAGGATGGTTGATTGAAAACTAAACATTGGTGTCATGCCTGATACTTCTTGATAATTCCCCCCGCTTGACTACTGCCCGCCACGAGATCCCCATGAACGCCCCCACTCTCAGCCGCGCCCTGATCCTGCTGATGGCCACCGCCACCGGCCTGGCCGTGGCCAGCAACTACTACGCCCAACCGCTGCTGCACAGCATCGCCCAGCAGTTCGGCCTGAGCACTGCCAGCGCCGGCAGCATCGTCATCGCCGCGCAGCTCAGCTATGGCGCCGGCCTGTTGCTGCTGGCGCCACTGGGTGACCTGTTCGAGCAGCGCCGGCTGATCACCGTGATGACCGCCATTGCTACCCTGGGCCTGGTGATCAGTGCCTGTGCGCCGAGCCTGCCCTGGCTGCTCCTCGGGACGGCGCTGACCGGGTTGTTCTCGGTGGTGGCGCAGATCCTCGTGCCCATGGCCGCGGCCCTCAGCGAGCCGCATCAGCGTGGGCGCGCAGTCGGCACGCTGATGAGCGGCCTGCTGCTGGGCATTCTGCTGGCACGTACCGCTGCCGGCTTCATGGCCGAGCTGGGCGGCTGGCGCAGCATCTACGTGCTCGCCGCTGTGCTGATGGCGATCACCGCCGTGGCGCTGTACCGCAGCCTGCCGCAGCACCACAGCCATGCCGGGCTGAAGTACCCGGCGCTGATCGGCTCGGTGTTCCGGCTGTTTATTGAAGAACCGGTGCTGCGCCTGCGCTCGCTGCTCGGCCTGCTGGCGTTCAGCCTGTTCGCCCTGTTCTGGACGCCCCTGGCGTTCCTGCTGACCAAGGGCCCGTACCATTACTCCGATGCGGCAATCGGCCTGTTCGGCCTGGCCGGTGCGGCCGGTGCGCTGTCGGCCAACTGGGCCGGGCGCCTGGCCGACCGCGGCAAGGGCGCGCTGGGTACTACCGTGGGCCTGGTGGTGTTGCTGCTGTCGTGGGTGCCGCTGGGCTTTGCCGAGCACTCGTTGCTGGCCCTGCTGCTGGGTGTGCTGATGCTCGACCTGGCAGTGCAACTGGTACACGTGAGCAACCAGAACGCGGTGATCGCCCTGCGCCCCGAGGCACGCACGCGGCTGAACGCCGGGTACATCACCTGCTACTTCATTGGCGGGGCGCTGGGGTCGTTGCTGGGCACGCAGTTGTTCCAGTACCAGGGCTGGATGGGCATTGTGGTGGCGGGCCTGGTGATTGGCGGGCTGGCGTTGCTGGTGTGGGGCCTGACGGAGCGTAAGCGCAAGAACACCTTGCAGGTGGCCTGAAAGTTTCTTGCTGGCCTCTTCGCGGGCACGCCCGCTCCCACAGGTGCATCACAAACCTCAGGGCAGTGACAAGCCTGTGAGAGCGGGCGTGCCCGCGAAGAGGCCATTAGCCACGGCGACAATGCACCGCACTACCCTCCGTCGCATGGTCGTTGACTTGCCTGCCCGTGCAGCGCTCATTAGGCGCTGGTCAATGCCCTTTCCTGACAGGACGACTTTATGACAAGACTCACGGTGCAATCCGGCGATTTCTTGCAAGGTGAAGGCGAGTATCGCAATGGATCGCTCACACTCAAGACCCCGCGCAGCCCTTCCCCGGGTGAGCGGATTTCCCTGGCCCGCATCAGCGACCTCAGGCTGGCCAGCCTCGAAACCAACCGCAGCCTGGGCAGCGCCCTGGGCTGGGGCGTCGCCGGGGCCCTGGTGGCCGGGCCGGTGGGGCTGCTTGCCGGGCTGTGGCTAGGCGGCAAGGAGCAAGAAGCCACCTTCCTGGCCACCTTCAAGGATGGGCGCAAGCTCATGGCCATTACCGACGGCAAGACCTGGTCGAAGATCGATGACAGCTGGCGCCAGCACAAGCGCCCCGCCAACCAGGGCTGAATATAGCGGGGCCTGGATCGTTTTATGCTGAAGGCGGCTGCTAAGATGCCGCCTTTTTCATGGCCTGTGCCCATCCAGGAGCCCCGCATGCCCCCGTGTCACCCCCGCCTGCCCCTGAGCCTGCTCAGCCTGGGCCTGGCCCTGCATTGCCCCCATGTGCTCGCCGAAGACAGCGTGGTGCTGGCCCCACTGCAGGTGTCCGACACCTATGCCAACGACGGCTACCAGGCTCGCCAGGCAGCGGTGGGCAGCTTCCAGCCCGCGCCCTTGCTTGATACCCCTGCCACCATCAGCGTGTTCAGCCAGCAACTGCTGGAAGACCGCCAGGTGCGCAAGCTCAGCGAAGTGCTGCAAAGCGATGCCTCGGTTGGCGAAAGCTACGCCCCCATCGGCTACTACGAAAACTTCAACGTCCGAGGCTTCGAGCTTAATGCCGCCAGCAGCTACCGCATCAACGGCCAGACCATCGCTGGCGAGCAGAACGTGGCCCTTGAGAACAAGCAGCAGGTAGAGCTGCTAAAGGGCTTGTCGGGGCTGCAAAGCGGTGTGTCGGAGCCGGGCGGGCTGATCAACTACGTAACCAAGCGCGCCGAAGATGTGCGCAGCGTGACGGTGTCGACCAACGAACAAGGCGAACGCTACCTGGCCACCGACCTGGGCGGCTGGTTTGGCAGCGAAAAACAGTTCGGCCTGCGCGCCAACCTCGCCCATGAAGACATCCGCTCCTACGTCGACCACGCAGATGGCAAACGCGACTTCGCTTCGCTGGCATTCGACTGGCAGATCAGCCCGGATGCCACCCTGCAGCTGGATGCCGAATACCAGCACCGCGAGCAGCGCTCGGTGCCGGGTTATCAACTGCTGGGTGGCACCGAAGTGCCCCACGGCATCGACCCGGACGACCGCCTGGCTTACCAGGATTGGGCAAAGCCTGTGCAAAACGACTCGCTGAACCTGGGCGGGCGCTTCGAGTACCGCTTCAACGAGGCCTGGACCGGCACCTTGAGTGCCTCGCGCAGCAAGGTGGTGATCGACGATTACAGCGCGTTTGCCTGGGGTTCGAGCGAAGGCGCGTTCTTTGGCAGCAACGGCGACTACGACATCTACGACTTCCGCAGCCCCGACGACACCCGCCGCACCGATGAAGCACAGGCCATGCTCAACGGGCACTTCGATGCGCTGGGCGTGGGGCATGAACTGACCGTGGGCACCAGTGCGCAGCGGCGCACGCTGGATCAACGGCCGTACTACAACGAGTGGCTTGGTACCGGCAACATCTACACCGGCGCCCCCGCCTTCGACCCGTCCGACAAAACCGTCGGCGCCAGCGAACGCCGGCTGGACAGCCGCCAGTACGGCCTGTTCGTCAGCGACCGCATCAACTTCAACGAACAGTGGCAGACCGTGCTGGGCGCCCGTGAAGTGCGCCTGGATGAAAAGACCTGGGACGAGAACGGTGTTGCCGGGCGCCATACCCGCCAATACGAGTTGCTGCCCACTGCTGCACTTATCTACAAGCCGCAGCCAGACACCACGCTATACGCAAGCTACGCCAAGGGCCTTTCTGCCGGCGGCACGGCACCCTGGTTTGCCAGCAACGCCGCTGAAATCCTCGCGCCCACGACTGCGCACCAACTGGAACTTGGCCTCAAGCACGACTGGCAAGGCGTGAGCTTCAGCGCCGCGCTGTTCCAGATCCGCCAGGCCTACCAGTACGCACGCCCGGACGGTGCTGGCAACTTCACCTACGTACAGCAGGGCCAGCAGAAAAACACCGGCCTGGAGCTGGGCGCCAGCGGCTGGGTGAGCCAGAACCTGCAAGTGCAGGCCAGCGCCGCAGCCATTCGTGCGCGGGTGAAAAACAGCGGTACCGATGCCTATGAAGGCCATCAGGCAATCAATGTGCCCAGGTTCCGGGCAGCACTGCACGTGCAATACTCGCTGCCGGTACCGGGCTTGGCACTGCTGGGCGGGGCGCGTTACAGCGCCAGCAAGTATGCGAGCCAGGCGGGCAATGTGGAAGTTGGCGGGTACACCGTGTTCGATGTGGGGAGCCGGTATCGTACGCGCATTGGCGGGTATGACACGGTGCTGCGCCTGACCGTGGATAACGTGTTCGACAAACGCTATTGGCGCGATGTGGGGGATTACCTGGGGGATAACTACCTGTTCCAGGGCGCGCCACGCACGGCTCGGCTGTCGGCCTCCGTCAGCTTCTAGGTTTGTTGGGGCTGCTTTGCAGCCCATTCGCAGCACGAGGCTGCTCCTACAAGGGACTGCGCCAGTTGCAGGGCTCGCTCCCTCCTGTAGGAGCAGCCTTGCGCTGCGAATGGGCCGCAAAGCGGCCCCAATGGCCCTGAAAACAAAAAGCCCCCGGGCTTTTCAGCGCGGGGGCTCTTCGTAGAATGTGGCGGTGAAGAAGGGATTTGAACCCTTGATACGATTTCTCGTATACACACTTTCCAGGCGTGCTCCTTCGACCACTCGGACACTTCACCGTTTCTCTTCAAGCCTTGCGGCCCGTCGAGGTGCGCTAATTTAGTGAAAGACATTCCCTTTGGCAAGCACTTTTTTCAAATTTTTCATGTATTTGCATTTGGACCGCGGTGAACACTGACCGACCAGTCAGCCTTGCTGCTTTACCTGGCCTCTGGCGCTGGGTAACGTCGTCGCCACGCCAACAAAAGGACTCTGCCATGAGCGAGCTGATTACCTACCACGCCGAAGACGGCATCGCCACCCTGACCCTGAACAACGGCAAGGTCAACGCCATCTCGCCAGACGTCATCACCGCCTTCAACGCCGCGCTCGACCGCGCGATCGAAGACCGTGCAGTGGTGATAATCACCGGGCAGCCAGGCATCCTGTCGGGTGGTTACGACCTTAAGGTGATGACCAGCGGCCCGAAAGAGGCCATCGGCCTGGTCACTGCCGGCTCCACCCTCGCCCGCCGCCTGCTGTCGCACCCGTTCCCGGTGGTGGTTGCCTGCCCGGGCAATGCCGTGGCCAAGGGTGCCTTCCTGCTGCTATCGGCCGATTACCGCATTGGAGTCGAAGAAGCCAAAGGGCCCATGTACAAGGTGTGCCTGAACGAAGTGCAGATCGGCATGACCATGCACCATGCCGGTATCGAACTGGCCCGCGACCGCCTGAGCCCCGCAGCCTTCCACCGCGCGGTGATCAATGCCGAGGTGTTCGACCCGCACGCGGCGGTCGATGCCGGCTTCCTGGACAAGGTGGTGCCTGCCGAGCAGCTGCAAGAAGCGGCACTGACGGCGGCGCGTGAATTGAAGAAGCTGAACATGCTGGCGCACAAGAACACCAAGCTGAAAGTGCGTAAAGGCCTGCTGGAGGCGCTGGACAAGGCGATCGAGCTGGACCAGCACCATATGGGCTAGGCGCACCGGCCTCTTCGCGGGCACGCCCGCTCCCACACGAAAACCACAATCTTCAGGCATGTGGTAATGCTGTTGGAGCGGGCGTGCCCGCGAAAGGGCCGGCCCAGACCTACACCAAGGTTTGCCCGAACCAGTGCACACCCGTACACTCCGGCGACCGTCTGGTGTGAGTCGTACCATGCTTTATTCCTTGCGCATGCTTCTGCTGGCGCTGCATTTCCTTGTGGTTGGCGTCGTGGGCCTGGTCATTGGCCTGTGCCGCCCTTTCAACCCCGACAACAGCAGGATATTCGCCCACCTCTACAGCCGGCCGGCCACCTGGCTGATGCGCATCAAGGTCAAGGCCGAGGTCGGCCCGCTGTGGGACCAGCCCCCCGGTTGCGTGATCATCGCCAACCACCAATCCAACTACGACCTGTTCGTGGTGGGCCAAGCGGTGCCACGACGCACCGTGGCCATTGGCAAGAAGAGCCTGGGCTGGGTGCCGTTGTTCGGCCAGCTGTTCTGGCTGGGCGGCAACGTGCTGATCGACCGCAAGAACAGCTACCAGGCCCGCAAGGCGCTGCAGGAAACCACCCGCGTGCTGCAGGATGACACCTCGATCTGGGTATTCCCCGAAGGCACGCGTAACCCTGGCGAACACTTGCTGCCCTTCAAGAAAGGCGCGTTCCACATGGCCATCGAGGCAGGTGTGCCGATTGTGCCGGTGTGCGTCAGCCGCTACGCCACGCGCATGAACCTGAACAGCTGGCGCCAGCGCACGGTAGTAGTGCGCTCACTGCCGCCCATCGCCACCGCCGGCATGACCCAAAAGGACATTCCGGCGCTGATCGAGCAGTGCCGGGTGCAGATGCAGCAATGCATCGACCGCATGGAACACGAGCTGGCCTGAAGCGGGTTGCTCTTGGGCCGGGTACGGCCCAAGCTGTACCCCGTGTTCAACCGGAATAAGCGGGCAACCATGGGTCGAGTCGTGGCATCGGCGGTGTACAGCGCCGGCAGAAAGGTCACCAACATCAGCATCGACGAAGGCAGCGAGTGGGCGCGCAAGCCGGGGCACTTTGTGTGGATCGGCCTGGAAGAGCCCAACGCCGAGGAGCTGGCCAACCTGCAACGCCAGTTCAACCTGCACGAACTGGCCATCGAAGACGCCCTGGAAAAGCACAGCCGGCCCAAACTGGAAACCTTCGGCGACGCGCTGTTCATCGTCACCTATTCGCCAGTGCGCCACGAAGGCAAGCTGGAGTTCATCGAAACCCATATCTTTGCCGGCAACGGTTACATCATCACCTGCCGAAATGGCCACTCCAAGTCCTACGCCCTGGTGCGCCAGCGCTGCGAGGCCCGGCCGCTGCTGCTGGAGCACGGTGAAGACTTTGTGCTGTACGCCCTGCTCGACTTCGTCACCGAGAACTACCAGCCGGTCAGCGAGGCCATTCATGGCGAGATCGAAGAGCTGGAACAAAGCGTGCTCGGCGGTTCTTTGCAGGAAGACGACATCCGCCGCCTGCACAGCCTGCGTCGCGACATCCTGCGCCTGCGCCGCTATGTGGCGCCGATGGTGGAAGTGAGCGAGGAGTTGCAGCGCCTGAGCTTCCCGTTTATCGACAAGAACATGCGCCCGTATTTTCGAGATGTGCAGATCCACGTGACACGGCAGATGGAAGACCTGGCCGGCATCCGTGACATCGCCAGCCAGACCATAGAGATCGGCATGCTGCTGGAGTCGTCACGGCAGAGCATCGTGCAACGCAAGTTCGCGGCCTGGGCGGCGATCCTGGCGTTCCCTACGGCGATTGCCGGGATTTACGGCATGAACTTTCAGAACATGCCGGAGCTGGGGTGGCACTATGGGTATTTCGGGGTACTGGGGGTAATCGTGCTGGGGTGTACGGGGTTGTTTGCCAGCTTCAAGAAGTCTGGCTGGCTCTGAGATTACTGGGGCCGCTTTGCGGCCCAATCGCCGGCAAGCCAGCTCCCACAAGGGCTCCACAGGCCTCCCGGCAGTGCAGTCCTGTGGGAGCTGGCTTGGGCGATTGAGCTGCAAGGCAGCCCCACAAGGGCTCCACAGGCCTCCCAGGCAGTGCAGTCCTGTGGGAGCTGGCTTGCCGGCGATTGAGCTGCAAGGCAGCACCACAAGGGCTCCACAGGACTCCCGGCAGTGCAGTCCTGTTGGAGCTGGCTTGGGCGATTGAGCTGCAAGGCAGCACCACAAGGGCTCCACAGGCCTCCCAGGCAGTGCAGTCCTGTGGGAGCTGGCTTGCCGGCGATTGGGCTGCAAGGCAGCACCACAAGGGCTCCACAGGCCTCCCAGGCAGTGCAGTCCTGTGGGAGCTGGCTTGCCGGCGATTGGGCTGCAAGGCAGCACCACAAGGGCTCCACAGGCCTCCCAGGCAGTGCAGTCCTGTGGGAGCTGGCTTGCCGGCGATTGGGCTGCAAGGCAGCACCACAAGGGCTCCACAGGCCTCCCAGGCAGTGCAGTCCTGTGGGAGCTGGCTTGCCGGCGATCGGGCTGCAAGGCAGCACCACAAGGGCTCCACAGGCCTCCCAGGCAGTGCAGTCCTGTGGGAGCTGGCTTGCCGGCGATTGGGCTGCAAGGCAGCCCCTGCCACTACGCCGCGTTATGCTTGCTCGTTGGCTGCTGGACAAAGCGCATCATCCACTCCCCCACCAGGTCGCCTTGGTGCTCGCTAGCCAGGCTGGCCACGGCCTTGTGGTACACCTCATCCCCCAGGTACTCCTGGCGGGCATCCAGCAGCGCGCGGGAGTAGTCGTGCACGAACTCCGGGTGGCCCTGGAAGCACAGCACCTGGTCACGAATGTGGTACGCCGCATTCGGGCAGAAATCGCTTGAAGCAATCACCGTGGCGCCTTCCGGCAATTCGGTCACCTGGTCCTGGTGGCTGATCAGCAAGGTCAGCTCCGACACCTCCGGGTCCATCCACGGCGCATGGGCCGCCAGCGAGTAGCGATGGATGCCCACGCCCCAGCCCTTGTCGGCCCGCTCGGCCTTGCCACCCAGGGTCAACGCCAGCAACTGATGGCCAAAACACACACCCAACAGCTTCTCGCCACGCTCGTACAGTTTCAGCAAGTAGGCCTTGAGTGTCTGGATCCAGGCATCGGTACCGAACGAATCGGCCTTGCTGCCCGTCACAAGGTAGGCATCAAACACTTCATTGTCGGCGGGGTAGTCGCCGTGCATCACGTTGTAGACACGAAATTCGGCGGCGATCGGCTGACGCGAGAAGAGCTGCTCGAACATCCTGCCGTAGCCCTGATACTGCGCCGTCAACTCCGGTCGCAGGACATCGGTTTCAAGGATGCAGATGCGTAACGACATAGGGGTAGTCCTGAACGACATGGGTGGGAATCTGCTGTAGAGACTGACGCGAAAGGCACGTACAAGCAAGTAGGCTGCACTGACGAACGGTCACATTTCGTCGGTAACCGCCTGGCACTTGCGCCACTGTCTAGCCAGAGCATGCCAGCCAGATGGCACATGGCCTCATAGCGAATGGAAATCACTGACCCAGACAATTAGAACAAAGGGTTCTCAAACATGGATCACACACACCCTACTGTTGGTTGTATATCCACTTTCAAGAGGCAGGCAGTTGAGGCACCACGCGGTGCCACTGTGATCGACCCGAAGCGCGACAAGGAAGCCAACGGGTATTCAGGAATAACAACAAGAAGGCGGTCCGCCATGTTCAGACAATCGAAAATTCGCCAAGCTGGGCTCATTCTCTTTGCCACAACTTTGCTGTTGATTTTGCCGAACCTGACACGTTTGTTCGGCTGACAGCGGCGGTGGCGCCAACAGGCAGCACACAGGTAACCTGCCGGCCTTGATGGTCGGAGATTGCCCATGCGCCACTGCCTTGCCCTGTTTGCGTTGTTCCTGAGCCTGCCGCTGTCGGCGGCGCAACTGCACCTTGAACTGGGTGCCAGCGCGCGCGAGTGGAGCAGCGCCGAGTTGCTCGGCCACCCAGAGGCGCAGGATATCAGCGTCGACCAGGATGTTTCCTACAAACGCCCCATGCACTATCGGGCGGTGCCGTTGGCCACACTGCTTGTAGGCGTGAGCCCCAGCGATCACCTGCAAGCCGTGGCACTGGATGGCTTTGCCGCCGAGATGCCCGCCGCACCGCTGCTGCAGCAAGGGCCGGCACGGGCCTGGCTGGCCGTGGAAGACCCCGACAAGCCCTGGCCCGCACTGGGCAAGGGCAAACCCAGCGCGGGGCCGTTTTATCTCGTGTGGACTGAACCCCGGGCCAGCGGCATCCGCCCGGAGCAGTGGCCATTCCAGATTTCTACCCTGCGTAAACTGGCGGCTGTCGAGACGCGGTTCCCGGCATTGCTACCCGACCCGAAGTTGCCAGCTGACAGCTCCGTGCGCGAGGGCTTTGCCTTGTTCCAGCAGAACTGCATGGCGTGCCACCGCCTGAACGGCGCCGGGGATGCGCAGATGGGGCCGGATTTGAATATGCCGCACAACCCGACCGAGTATTTTCAACCGGGTTATTTGCGCAAGTTGATTCGCGACCCGCAAAGCCTGCGGCAGTGGCCACAGGCAAAGATGCCGGGGTTTACTGAAAGTGTACTGAGTGAACAGGAGCTGGATGCCTTGCTGGCCTATCTGGGGCACATGGCCGGGCGTAAACCGTAAGCGCAGCGTGTGCTTTTTCGCGGGCTTGCCCGCTCCCACAGGATCACCACAGGGCTAAACATTGTGAGATACCTCTGGGAGCCCCGCGAAAAAGGCAACGGATAGCTTCAGGCAGTCTGCCGTTCGTGCTTGACGCCCCACCCTTCCACCTCCCCCCCATAAGGTGTCACCAGCTGCTCAAAGGTCTCTTCAAAGTCGCCAATACCGCCATAGGTGGCGTACATGACCTTGCTCAGCTCCAGGTGCCAGGCACCGTCGCCCAGCTCTTTCACCTGGGCATTGAGCGATTCGCCACGAAACTGCCCGGCGGCACGACGGGCCCCTGCTTCGTCGGGGAATACGGCATAGAACTCGATGGGGTGGATCTGGGTGAAGTCGAAACCGCCTGCTTTCATCTGGCGCAGGACGTTGGTGCTGATATCGTCGTTCTGGCTGCTCATGAATCGTCCTCCTGAATAAAGCAATGGATAGACTTTCCGTGCACTACGCACCTGCCGGCAATCAATGGCCGAACAGTTCGAGCTGATGCAAGACGCGAATTGAAACGGCGCCAACCCGCAGAATAGGCGGGCACCTTTCATCATCGTAGCGCCTGAACAGGCGCCACGCAAACGTGTGGGTCAAGGCGCTTCGTGGATGCTGGTGATGGTCACCCCACTATGCTCCTTGAGCCAGCGGGCGGTCGGGGAGATGGTGCGGTCCTGGAAGTCGTTGAGGTCCAGTTCATCCATAACCGGGAACAGCTGCGAACGGATGGCCCTTGCGGCTTCCTCTTCGCTGGGACGATGCTCAGCCCGCAGCATCATGGTGGACGGTTCGCCTTTTTGATCGGCAAAAGTGACTTCCCACTCTTTCATTGAACAAGTCCTCCCAATCCAGAGACACCAAGGTGTGATGCCTGATCAACTGACCTTGGGGCTGGGAAAATGTTCAGTCTGTAAGGGCCTCTTCGCGCGGTAGGCCCGCTCCCACAGGGATATCAACGGCGGGATTGCGATGTTATCCCTGTGGGAGCGGGCTTGCCCCGCGAACGGGCCGCAAAGCGGCCCCTTTTGCAGCCTTACTTCGGTGTGCCGTGTACCACACCGGCCGTGTTATCCAGCAGGCTCTTGGTCGCCGTCTGAATATACGCTTCCAGCTTCTTCAGCATTTCCGGCTGGTCCGGGCTTTCGATCAGCTCGGCCTTGAACTCGCTGCCCAGCTGGTAGCGGTACATGCGCGGGGTCATGTCCTTGGACTCGATCAGGATGCGGTCGCCCTGCACCAGGCCGACGATCTGCTCGCTGCCCGAGGGCTTGATCATGCCCATGCCCTGGTCACCCTCAGGCAGGTTGAGCAGGTCGCGCCCCCAGCACTGGTGGCGGGTCTCGCCACCCAGGCGGCCCATGATGGTCGGCACGATGTCGACCTGGGTGCCCACGGTGTGATTCACCGCACCAAACTTCTCCTGAATGCCCGGGGCAATCAGCAGCAGCGGCACGTTGAAACGGCCCAGGTCCAGCTCGGTGACTTGCTGGTGATTGCCAAAACCATGGTCGCCGACGATGACGAACAGTGTTTCCTTGAAGTAAGGCTCTTTGCGCGCCTTCTCGAAGAACTGGCCCAGCGCCCAGTCCGAATAACGCATGGCAGTGAGGTGCTCGTCCAGGCGGCCTTGCCCGGTGACCTTCTCGACCGGCAGGTCTTTGGGCAGCGCGTACGGGGTGTGGTTGGACAGGGTCTGCAGCAGCGCGTAGATCGGTTTCTTGCCGTCGTGCTTGGCCAGTTCCTCGTTGCCGCGGTCGAACATGTCCTGGTCGGACACGCCCCAGGTCGGGTCGGAGAACACCGGGTTGACGAAGTCGTTACGGCCGATGAAGGTGGTCATGCCCTGGTTGCCGAAGAACCCGGACTGGTTATCCCAGGCAAAATCGCCGTTGTAGACGTACACGTCGTCGTAATCACGGGCGCTGAGCAGTGCCGGCAAGCCAGACAGCTTGTGGCCACCTTCCGGGGTCTGCATCAGGTATTCGAAGCCTGGCAGGTTGGGGAAGCAGGCCATGGTGGCGAACATGCCCTGGTGGGTATGGGTGCCGTTGGAGAAGAAGCGGTCGAACAGCAGGCCTTCTTTGGCCAGCTTGTCGAAGTACGGGGTGATGTTGTTGGGGCTGCCCAGCGCGCCCACCGAGTGGCCGGCGAAGCTTTCCATCAGGATCACCACCACGTTCTTGATCGGCAGGGTGCGCTCAGCCGGCGGCACGAAGTCGCGGCGGATGGCAGCCGCGTCGGCATCGACCAGGGTGTCGTGGGGGGTCAGCAGCTGTTCACGCACGCTTTGCGTGGCCACGTTCTGCTCCAGCACCGGCTTCCAGATGTTGGCGCGGTCTTCGCCAAAGCGGCTCTTGGCGGCGTCGATCAGTGTCAGGGTACCGTTCAGGCCCAGCTGGTTGACGAAGTTGGAGTCGGTGGTGAAGGCATCACCCCAGCGCATTGGCGGGCCTTGGCGCAGGGTGCCACGGGCAGCGACCACGGCCACCAGCAAAATCACCATGAACACTGCCACGCGTTTGTACCACGGGGCAACGCGGTGCAGGCCATCGCCACGGGTGGCGCGGTCGATCCCTTTGAACAGCAGGCTCAGCAGCCAGGTGCCGAAGGCCCAGGCCAGCAGGTAGCGCACCACCGGGAAACCGTACCAGAGCATGCTCATGACGGTTTTAGGGTCTTCCTTGATGTACTGGAACACCAAGCCGTTGAGGCGCTGGTGGAACTCGCGGTAGAAGTCCATTTCCATCAGGCCGAGGAACATCACCACGCTCGAGGTGAGGGTCAGCCAGAAGCGGAACACGCCACGCCGGGCCATCGCCCAAGGGCTGAGGATGGCCAGCAGCAGCGGAATGCTGAGGTACACCACTACCCGCAGGTCGAAGCGCAAGCCGTTGAGGAAGCCCTCGGCGACAGTCGAATAAGGGGTATCGCCGATCATGTCGCTGTTGTAGACCAGCAGCGCCAGGCGCACCAGGCTGAGCATCAGCATGATCACAAGGCCGCTGAGCAGCGTGTAGGCCAGGTGGGATTTCAGGGTCGGCGAAAACGACGTTCGCGCGCCCTGTTGCTTCAAGGCGTCCGTGTTAGCCATGAATGGGAAGGTCCTAGGATTGCGGTTTGCGAAGAGGCGCTGGCGCTAGACCAACGCAGCATTGTGCGGGTGCGGATTCTGTTTAAACCAATGTGAAAATTTTGTCACTGGGATGTTGCGGCTTTTGTCTGTGCCGGCCTCTTCGCGGGTTTGCCCGCTCCCACAGGAGCCCCACAACTGTTGAGAGCGACGCAATACCTGTGGGAGCGGGCGAGCCCGCGAAAAGGCCGGCACAGGCGTTCAGATGCGCACATTCCCCCGCGGCCCGGCAATCGCCCAGATCACCAGCCCCACCACCGGCAGCAGTGCGATCAACAAGATCCACAACACCTTGATACCCACCTCGCTGCCACTCTTGATCACATTGAGGATGGCCCAGATATCCAGCGCCAGAATGATCAGCCCGACCAGGCTGTTGAATGTAGACCCCATGCTTAAACTCCTTGCCCAGAGGCTTTGCTGCACAGCATAGCCAGCTATCGCACCAATAGAAGGGAATCCTTGGCCGTTGGCGCAGGTCCCTGAGTAGACTGACTGCAATAATTGATTCGAGGTTCGCATGCCCCCCGCACACAGCCAAAGCGCCGCCCCATCGTCACTGCTGCACGCCTGGCGCCAGCAGGTTGCCAACACCCCCTGGCTCAGTGCCGGTCTGGGCCTGAGCCTGCTGGCTGTGGTCGCACTGCTGGCGGCCAGCTTCTGGAATGCGGTTAACGGCGACCATGCCGATAACCTGCACCTGGCCGTGCTGGGTGGGTTGTCCGGCTTTGGCGCCACCGCACTGGGTGCGGTGCTGGCAGTGGTGCTGCGCGACGTCAGCGCCCGCAACCAGGATGTGATGCTTGGTTTTGCCGCCGGCATGATGCTGGCCGCCAGTTCGTTTTCGCTGATTCTGCCGGGCCTGGACGCCGCCCGCGAGATCACCGGCAACGGCCCCGCTGCGGCCTTTACCGTGGTGTTAGGCATGGGCCTGGGCGTGCTGCTGATGCTGGGCCTGGACCGTTTCACCCCGCATGAGCACGAAAGTACCGGCCCGTGCGGCCCTGAGGCCGAGCGCATCAGCCGGGTGTGGTTGTTCGTGCTGGCGATCACCCTGCACAACCTCCCCGAAGGCATGGCGATTGGCGTGAGCTTCGCCAATGGCGACTTGAACATCGGGCTGCCACTGACCAGCGCCATCGCCATTCAGGACATCCCTGAGGGGCTGGCCGTCGCGCTGGCCCTGCGCGCCACCGGGCTGTCGAACATGAAAGCCGCACTGGTTGCGATCGGGTCCGGGCTGATGGAGCCGCTGGGTGCGGTAATCGGGCTTGGGATTTCGACCGGCTTTGCCCTTGCCTACCCGATCAGCATGGGACTGGCGGCGGGGGCGATGATCTTTGTGGTAAGCCACGAGGTGATCCCCGAAACCCACCGTAACGGGCACCAGACGGCGGCGACCCTGGGCTTGATGGGCGGGTTTGCGGTGATGATGTTTCTGGATACCGCGCTGGGCTGAAGTTTTGAGTTTGCCAGTGCCGGCCTCTTCGCGGGCTTGCCCGCTCCCACAGGAACCCCGCTGTCCTCAGGCCCAGTGTTATACCTTTGGGAGCGGGCAAGCCCGCGAAGAAACAAACGATGAAATCAGACGTGTACAGCGACTTTCAGGGCTTCGAGGGCCGGCTCAACCTTGATGCCCAGCTCGGCCCCCAGCTCCAGCACCCGCGCCAGGTCGTTCTGGCCCACCATCACCACCTGCAGCTCGTCATCCAGCAGCTGGCTGAAGTTCAACAGCACATAACCACCGGCTTCTTTGTTCAACGCGCCCATCTGTACCTGGATGCGGTTGAGCGCGGTGAGTGGCTCGGTGCGGGCCAGCTGCTTGGGCTTGAGGGTGAACGGCACGCTGTTGTCGAACGAGTCGCTGATCTGCTGGAACAGGTCCTGGTAGCTGTCGGCCTGGAACACCACCGTGTCCGGCAGGCTGCCCAGCACCACCCATTCGCCCAAGGGGATGGGGAAGCTGTCGTCGTAGTTGATATCCGGGTTGGCTGCCAAGAAAGCGGCCGGGTCGGCGTAGGCCTGGGCGGCCTCGTCGGCGATGCGCTCGATGTCGGCCTCACGCATGCAGCCGGCGCCAATGAGGCTGATGAATTCGAGCAACTGAGTTTTCATGAAAGGGGGCCTGCGACGGGTGAAAAGTCGCCAAGGATAGCCGCAAATGCCCCCTTGCGGTTAGCCGGCCAGCGTTTGCAAGCGTGCAGCAGCGTCCACTGCACCCATGGTTTGCGCCGCCATCAGCGCGGTGGCGCCGCGGGCATCCTGGCGCGCCGGGTCGGCGCCCTGGGCCAACAGGTATTCAAGGATTTCGCTGCGGTTGAACATGGCCGCCAGCATCAACGCGGTGCGCCCGTCCTGCGCAGCGGCGTCCACCGGCACGCCGTGCTCCAGCAGCAGGCGGATCATGGCCAGGTCCCCCTTGAACGCGGCTCCGGCAATGGGCAACTGGCCGTTGTCGTTGGCAATCAGCGGGTCGGCACCTTGCGCCAGTAGCACGCGCACCGCCTCGTGGTGGCCGTGGTAGCTGGCCAGCATCAGTAGCGTGTCACCCTTGTGGTTGCGCAGGTTGGCCGGCAGCCCGCTGGCGAGCAAGCGCCCAAGCATTTCGGCATCGCCCTGGCGGGCACGTTCGAATACCTGCTCTGCGAATGCAGCGGTTTCGTCATCGGTCATGGTGGCGGGTGCGGATTGGCTGGACATCGGGAACCTCCTGGCATAAATGATTGCCCAAGTCTTTGTCAGGCACGCCATTGCGGTCAAAGGTTCAGATTCTATAGGGCCGATAGGCAAAGCCGGATCCGTGCAAAATGCACTGTGCAAAATGCACGACCATGCAACCTGCACGGTGCCGCCTCTGAAAACAACCCATAAGTTCCTGAATTTACTGGATTTTTCTTTCGATCAAGTTCTGGCACGGTCGCTGCAACCATCAACTCATGTCTGCCACATAACAGCCAGGAGTTGATATGGACCTCATCCAGCAAAAGTTCGTCTCGGTATTTTCGGCCTATCAAGTGAACACCCAGGCGCGCCCTGATGGCGGGGTGTTGCTTACCCTGCGCGCGACGGATGGCAAGGTGACCCGCCGGGTGTTGACCTATGGGCAACTGCACAGCGCCGAACAGCTGTCCTGGGCGATCAGCGCCATCCGCCGTGACTTGGCTGAACAGGCCAGTGAATTGCCGGTGATTGGCATGCTGCAAAGCCAGCAACGGTTTGCCCTGCCGACCTACCGCTGAGTTTTGTATTGCCTGATCTGGCCTCTTCGCAGCACAAGGCTGCTCCTACAAGTGAGCGCGACCGCCGACCGGACGCGATCTCCTGTAGGAGCAGCCTTGTGCTGCGAAGAGGACGGCAAGGCCGTCAGAATTGGTCAATCCCCAGAAACGCCCGCGCAGTCGCATCCCCGGTAAACTGCGCCTTCACGCCTTGCTCGCTGCCGTACAGACGCAGCGCCAGGCAAAACGGCGTATCGCCCAGCTCTACCCAGCGACGCGTGCCCGCTGGTATCACTAGCTGATCACCCTTCTCGCACAGTACCGAGTACACCCAGTCGCCCAACCGCAGGCCAACCTGAGCACGTCCACTGACCACGGCAAACACCTCTTCGGCGCCATGCACATGCTCATCGCGTACATCGGCCTGCACCGGGGCTTCACCGTCACGGTTCAACAACACGCAGGCCTTGCTGCCGTGTGCTGTCATCAACTGGTCCAGATGCTCACGGCATACGTCCAGCACCTCGTCTTGCGCTGTGCCGGGCCGCACCCGCAGGCCATGCTCGCGGTGGGTAAAACGCACGCCCTGTTCGGCCAGGGTGGCGGCGATGTCCTCGTGGTGGGTCAGCACCTTGTTCGGCAGTTCCGGGCTGGCGAGGTGGAAAACGCTGAGAATGCTCATCAGGGGCGGGTCCTGGTCGGTTGCGAACAAAGGGCAATGATAACGGCTGCAGCCAAGGCTGCGGCACTGGCCATACCAAAGGTGAAGGTGGGGCCCAGCAGTTTCCAGCTGTAGCCCGAATACAATGCCCCCAGCGCACCGCCGGTGCCCGACAGCGCCGCGTACAATGCCTGGCCCTGGCCCTGCTGGCGGGCGCCGAAACTGGCTTGCACGAACGCGATGCTGGCAGCGTGGAAGCAGCCGAAGGTGGCCGCGTGCAGCAGCTGGGCGAAGATCAGCACGGCCGGTTCCTGGGCCAGATTGCCCAGCAACACCCAACGCAGCGCCGCCAGCAGGAAGCTGACCAGCAATACGCGTTGCACACTGAAGCGCGCGAACAGCCGGCTCATGACCATGAACATCAGCACCTCGGCCACCACCCCCAGCGCCCACAGCAGGCCGATGGCACTGCGGCTGTAGCCCAGGTGCTCAAGGTGCAGGGTAAGGAAGGTGTAGTACGGCCCGTGGCTGAGTTGCATCAGCGCCACACAGGCGTAGAACGCGATCACCCCCGGGGCACGCAACTGCTGCACAAAACCACCCGCCCCGCTGCGCTCGCCCTGCTCCACCGGCTGGGCATTGGGCACCCACAGGCTGGCGGCGACGATGCCGGCCATGATCGTGACCAGGGCCACCGGGTAGATGTCCAGGCTCAGCCATTCGAACAGGCGGCCCAAGCCAACCACCGTGAGGATGAAGCCGATCGAGCCCCACAGGCGCACCTGGCTGTAGCGCGCTGTTTGCCCGTGCAGGTGGGCCAGGGTGATGACCTCGAACTGCGGCAGCACGGCATGCCAGAAGAACGCATGCAGGGCCATCACCAGCGCCAGCCAGGCGTAGCTTTTGCCGAAGAAGATCAGGGCGAAGGTGGCCAGGGTAGACAACGCGCCCAGGCGCACGATCAGCAAGCGCTGGCCGGTACGGTCGCCCAGCCAGCCCCACAGGTTGGGGGCGATGCAGCGCATCAGCATGGGAATGGCCACCAGCTCGCCGATGCGCGCCGGGGAGAAGCCCAGGTGGTCGAAGTACAGCGCCAGGAAGGGGGCGGTGGAGCCTAGCAGGGCGAAGTAAAAGAGGTAGAAGCTGGACAGGCGCCAGTAGGGAATTGCGGGCATGGGTTCAGCCAATCACGTTGTGTCCTGCAGTGGCCTCTTCGCGGGCTTGCCCGCTCCCACAGGGATATCACAGGACCCGAGGGCCGCGTAATACCTGTGGGAGCGGGCAAGCCCGCGAAGAGGCCTGTGCAGGTGAATCAGAGCTGGCCCAGCACCGGGGTGGTTACCTTCACATCGGCATTCTGTGCGCGGTGGCGCAGCAGGTGGTCCATCAGCGCGATGGCCATCATCGCCTCGGCGATCGGCGTGGCGCGGATGCCCACGCACGGGTCGTGGCGGCCTTTGGTGATGACGTCCACCGGGTTGCCGTCGACGTCGATCGAGCGGCCCGGGGTGGTGATGCTGGAGGTCGGTTTCAGCGCCAGGTGGGCAACGATTGGCTGGCCCGAAGAAATGCCGCCCAGGATGCCGCCGGCGTTGTTGCTGAGGAAGCCTTCCGGGGTGAGCTCGTCACGGTGCTCGGTGCCGCGCTGGGCCACGCTGGCGAAGCCGGCGCCGATTTCCACGCCCTTGACCGCGTTGATGCTCATCAGCGCATGGGCCAGTTCTGCGTCCAGGCGGTCGAAGATCGGTTCGCCCAGGCCCGGCATCACGCCCTCGGCCACCACGGTGATCTTGGCACCCACCGAGTCCTGGTCACGGCGCAGTTGGTCCATGTACGCCTCCAGCTCCGGCACCTTGTCCGGGTCGGGGCTGAAGAAGGCGTTCTGCTCCACCGACTCCCAGGTCTTGAACGGGATTTCGATCGGGCCCAACTGGCTCATGTAGCCACGCACGGTGATGCCCTGGGTGGCCAGGTACTTCTTGGCGATGGCACCGGCGGCCACGCGCATGGCGGTTTCGCGGGCCGAGCTGCGGCCACCGCCGCGGTAGTCGCGGATGCCGTACTTGTGGTGGTAGGTGTAGTCGGCGTGGGCCGGGCGGAACAGGTCCTTGATGGCCGAGTAGTCCTTGGACTTCTGGTCGGTGTTGCGGATCAGCAGGCCGATCGAGCAGCCGGTGGTGCGGCCTTCGAACACGCCGGAAAGGATTTCCACCTCATCGGCTTCCTGGCGCTGGGTGGTGTGCCGGCTGGTGCCGGGCTTGCGCCGGTCGAGGTCGTGCTGCAGGTCGGCCAGGGAAATTTCCAGGCCCGGTGGGCATCCATCGACAATGGCGACCAACGCCGGGCCATGGCTTTCGCCAGCGGTGGTGACAGTGAACAGCTTGCCGTAGGTATTACCGGACATGGACGCTCCGCGAGTTCTGCCTGAAATGGACGAAAGCGGCAGTATACAGATGGATTGGTTGTCTGTACTGGCCCTATCGCCGGCAAGCCAGCTCCACAGATAATCTACGAGGCCTGGGCCTGTTGCAGAACTGTGGGAGCTGGCTTGCCGGCGATAGGGCCGAGCCTGCAACACACAACCCTAGAACCTTCCCGCAAACACTGGGTCAAACCTTCATCTCCCCATGTAGTACCGCATGATGTCGCGCCTCGTCGCCTTGCTCTTCCTGCTGTGCACCGGCCTGGCCCAGGCCGCCGCCCCTACCGTGCTGCAACGCCCGATCGACCTGGACACTGGCCAGGGCGTGCTGCACGGCAGCCTGCTGCTGCCGCAACAGGCCACCCCGCCGCCGGTGGTGCTGATCATCGCTGGTTCCGGCCCCACCGACCGCGATGGCAACAACCCGGCGTCGGGCCGCATCGACAACCTCAAGCGGCTGGCCCTGCTGCTGGCCAGCGAGCACATCGCCAGCGTGCGCTACGACAAGCGCGGGGTGGCTGCCAGCCAGCCGGCCACGCCCGATGAGCGCGACCTCAGCGTGGAGCGCTACGTGGCCGATGTGGTCGCCTGGAGCCACAAACTCAAGGCCGACCCGCGCTTCGGCCCGCTGATCCTGGTCGGCCATAGCGAAGGCGCGCTGATCGCCAGCCTGGCCGCCGAGCAGGCCGGCGCCAGCGCAGTGATCACCTTGGCCGGCAGCGGCAGGCCGCTGGCCGACGTACTGCGCGAGCAACTGGCCCAGCGCCTGCCCCCGGCGCAACTGGCCGGTGGCAGCGCCCTGCTCGACCGCCTGCAGGCCGGGCAAACCAGCCTGGAAGTGCCCGCGCCACTGCGCCAGGTGTTCCGCCCCAGCGTGCAGCCGTACCTGATCTCGCTGTTCCAGCAGAACCCGGCGGCAGCCTTTGCCCGCCTGCCCATGCCCGCATTGATCGTGCAGGGGCGCAACGACGTGCAGGTGGACGTGACCGACGCCGAACGGCTGAAGGCGGCCAAGCCGGATGCGCAGCTTGTGCTGATCGACGGCATGAACCACATGCTGCGCATCAGCCCCAGGGGCATGAGCCAGCAGCGCGACAGTTACCTCAACCCCGAGCTGCCGCTGGCGCGCGAGCTGGGGGAGCGAATTGTGACGTTCATCCAGCATTTGCCTTCGGCGTGAGGTATGGGCTCAGGTCCGTGGCAAGCCTGCCGATACAGCAGGCATAGCCGAGGACAAGCCTGATGACCACAGCCCCCGCCGCCGTAGAGCCGGCCGATGAACCCCAGGAAAGCCCTGCCCTGCCTTGGGCCGAGCTGGCCGCCGAACACTTCCAGCTGCTGCGCCTGGCCGCTCTGCCCACCGACCGCAGCACCGGCGCACGGCCGCTGCGCTTTGTGCAGTTCGGCTATGCCGAGCGCCACGACAAGGCCCACAGCCTGCTGCGCATGGAAATCCAGTTGCCTGGGCAAAAGGTGCACAAAGAGCAAAACCGCCTGGATATCCGCGTCGACCATGCCGAGCGACTGGTGCGCATTGGCAGTGAACATGGCCTGCAACTGGAGCCGGTGAACCGTGGCATCGGCCGCTTCATGCTGGCCCAGGCCGCACAGTGGCTGCAGCGCAAATGGCCGCACTACCGGGTGGAAGGCATGGCGCTGCCGAGCAAGGATTCCCTCAACGAGGACTCACGCCTGCGCCGTGACCACTGCTTGCGCGGGGTGGGTATCGAGGTGGAGTACGAGGACGGTCAGCACCTGAAGGGACGTACCGTGGACATGACCGTCGGCCAGCTGAAGGCCGCATGGAGCAACGAGCGCTTGCAGCGGGTGGACATTCTGGATGCTGCCAACCTGCTGCAGCAGGCGGACCAGCAGTTGCAGGAAAAGGAAGGGCAACTGCGCGAGCGCGATGAGCGGGTGGCCAAGTACCACCGCGAAGACAGCGGCCTGCGCTTTACCATTACCTGCCTGGTGGCGTTTGCGGTGTTTCAGGCGGGGTTGTTGATCTGGATAGCCACCCGCTGACGCCGCGTCGCGGCCATCGCCGGCAAGCCAGCTCCCACAGGATTACCACAGGCTTGAATATTGTGAATAACCTGTAGGAGCCGGCTTGCCGGCGATTGGGCTGCAACGCAGCCCCTCCCGACCTAAACGCGGGCCTTGAACAATTCCTGATGCTGGCGGCACTGCTCCGCGGTGAGCATGAACACCCCATGCCCGCCACGCTCGAACTCCAGCCAGGCAAAGTCCACCTCGGGGTACAACGCCTCGACATGGATCTGGCTGTTGCCCACTTCAACAATCAGCAAGCCCTTGTCGGTCAGGTGGTCTGCAGCTTCCGCCAGCATGCGCCGCACCAGGTCCAGGCCGTCGTTGCCGCAGGCCAGGCCCAGTTCTGGCTCGTGGTGGTACTCGGCCGGCATGTCGTCGAAGTCTTCGGCATCGACATACGGCGGGTTGGACAGGATCAGGTCGAAACGCTGCCCCGGCAAACCGCCAAAGCCATCGCCCTGCACGGTGTACACACGGCCGTCCAGGCCATGGCGCTCGATATTCTGGTTGGCCACTTCAAGGGCCTCGAACGACAGGTCGGCCAGCACCACCTCGGCCTCGGGGAACACGTCGGCCGCGACGATACCGATGCAGCCCGAACCCGTGCACAGGTCGAGAATGCGCGCCGGCTCGCTCGCCAGCCACGGCTCGAAGCGTTTTTCGATCAGTTGGCCAATGGGCGAGCGCGGCACCAGCACACGTTCGTCGACGATGAACGACATGCCGCAGAACCAGGCTTCGCCCAACAGATAGGCGGCTGGCACCCGCTCTTCGATACGGCGCTTGAGCAAATGCTGCAGGCGTACCCGCTCGTCGTCCTCGAGCATGCAGTCCAGGTAGCTGTCGGCCACCTCCCATGGCAGGTGCACTGCGCCCAGCACCAGCAGGCGGGCCTCGTCCCAGGCGTTGTCGGCACCGTGGCCGAAGAACAGGTCGTGCTCGTGGAAGCGGCTGACCGCCCAGCGGATGTAGTCGCGCAACGTGCGCAGACGGGATGTGATCACGGGGTACTCCTATTTCAGACCGGACAAAAGTCTAACAGCCCCACCCGCACATTTGTTCGTTTGCAGCGCCCAAAGGCTAGCCACAGGCCAGTAACCATGCCGCTTGCGTTGTCAACCATTCCCATTGGCGTCAAGGCAGGGGACAATAGGTATACAAAAGCCCTTCCAAGGAGCCCTTGATGTCCGTTCCAACCACGATGTTCCGCCTCACTGGCCGCGACTACCCGCCGGCCAAGCTGAGCCACGCCAGCCTGATCATCATCGATGCGCAAAAGGAGTACCTCAGTGGGCCCCTGCAGCTGTCGGGCATGGACGAGGCCGTGGCCAACATCGCCAGGTTGCTCGACGCCGCCCGCAAGAGCGGCCGTCCGATCATCCATGTTCGCCACCTGGGCACAGTCGGTGGCCGCTTCGATCCACAGGGGCCTGCCGGCCAGTTCATTCCGGGGCTGGAGCCACTGGAAGGTGAAATCGTCATTGAAAAGCGCATGCCCAACGCATTCAAGAACACCCAGCTGCACGAAACGCTGCAGGCGCTTGGCCATCTCGATCTGATTGTCTGCGGCTTCATGAGCCATTCCAGCGTCAGCACCACCGTTCGCCGCGCCAAGGACTATGGTTACCGGTGCACCCTGGTGGAAGACGCCTCGGCAACCCGCGACCTGGCCTTCAAGGATGGCGTCATCCCGGCGGCGCAGATTCACCAGTGCGAAATGGCCGTCATGGCCGACAACTTCGCTTGCGTGGCCCCCACCGCCAGCCTGATCTGAGCGGCTGGGCATGACCGCCCGGCAGCCGGGCGGAACCCGATGGGCGGCGGCAGGTCGAATTCCGGATATCCACAGAGGAGAGCGGAATGAAGCTTAAAGGCAGTTTCGACGCCAAGCGCCTGCGCACGCGCCAGCCGCGTAACTGGGGTGCCCGCCTGGCGGCCGGCCTGTCGGCGCTGCTGGCGACCCTGGGCGTGCTGCTGGCCATGGCCGGCGTCGCAGGCCTGCTGGGCAACTACCCTGCCCTGCAAGAACTCAATACCAACAAGCCATTGTCCAGCATCCTCACCGGGGCTGGCTTGTTGCTGCTGTGGCTGGGCGTGCGTTTCTGGCGGCGCAGCCGCATTCGCTTGCGTCGCGGGCGGGAACTGAACCTGTCGCCGCATCTGATGAAAAAGCACGACTGATGATTTTATGTCGCCTGTGCGGGCCTCTTCGCGGGTAAACCCGCTCCCACAGGTACACCGCTGCCCTCAGGTTCAGTGATATCCCTGTGGGAGCGGGTTCACCCGCGAAGAGGCCCGCACAGGCTGCACATGGCCCCACAGTCGCGTAAACTACGCCGCCCACGTGGAGGCATCATGCAAGACGACGATTTTTCCCTGTTCAAGGCCGAAGTGCGTGGCGTAAAGCAAATTCGCCACGACCGCGCCGAAGTCGGCAAGCCCAAGGCCGACCGCCAGAAGCTGGCCGGGCTGCGCCAGGCTGCAACCGTGCGCAGTGACAAGGCCCTGGTCATCGACGGCATGTCCGACCAGTTCGTCATCGACGTTGGCGCCGAAGACGAGCTTATGTGGCGCCGCGACGGCGTGCAGGAAGGCCAGCTGCGCAAGCTGAAGCTGGGCCAGATCCCGTTCGAGGGCAGCCTCGACCTGCACGGCATGACCGTGGAAAAGGCCCGCGAAACCCTGTGGGACTTCATAGCCGAAGCCACCAGGCTGGAAGTGCGTTGCGTACGGGTTACCCACGGCAAGGCGGCACGCCTGGACGGCAAGCGCCCGATGATCAAGAGCCACGTCAACACCTGGCTGCGCCAGCACCCGCAAGTGCTCGGTTTTGCCTCGTGCAGCGCCCGCCACGGCGGCACTGGCGCGGTGTATGTGATGCTCAAGCGAACCATGCTCGAAGGCCGCGACGAGTAACGCCGCGCTTGCAGCGCCGCCCTCACCGCCGTAACCTTCGTTTTTGCGATTTTTTCCCACAGGTAGATCCATGTCCCTGGAACAGAACTACACCGAGATCCTCAGCCAGATTGGCGAGGACGTCTCCCGTGAGGGCCTGCTCGACACGCCCAAGCGGGCTGCAAAGGCGATGAAGTACCTTTGCCGCGGTTATGAGCAAACACTGGAAGAAGTCACCAACAACGCTTTGTTCAGCTCTGACAACAGCGAAATGGTGCTGGTCCGGGACATCGAGCTGTATTCGATGTGCGAACACCACATGCTGCCGTTCATCGGCAAGGCACACGTGGCCTACCTGCCCAAGGGCAAGGTACTGGGCCTGTCGAAGGTAGCGCGCATCGTCGACATGTATGCCCGTCGCCTGCAGATCCAGGAAAACCTCAGCCGCCAGATCGCCGAAGCCGTGCAGCAGGTCACCGGTGCCGCCGGTGTAGCCGTGGTCGTCGAGGCCAAGCACATGTGCATGATGATGCGCGGTGTCGAGAAGCAGAACTCGACCATGATCACCTCGGTGATGCTGGGTGAGTTCCGCGATAACGCCGCCACCCGCAGCGAGTTCCTCAGCCTGATCAAGTGATTGGCTGCTGACCCCAAGCCGACCCCCTCCGGGTCGGCTTTTGCATTTCAGGAGTTGCCCATGATCGTCAAAGCCCTGCGGGTTGGCCTCGGCCAGCTCATCGTGTTCGCTGACTGGATCAGCCGCCCGGCCAAGCGCAAGCGCGACGCCGCTGCCCAGGCCCGCGTCGAGCAGGCGGCCAAGGGCCTGGAGCTGTACCAGTTCCATGCCTGCCCGTTCTGCGTCAAGACCCGCCGTACCCTGCACCGGCTGAACGTGCCGGTGGCGCTGCGCGATGCCAAGAACGACCCGGTGCACCGCCAGGCCCTGCAGGAAGGTGGCGGCCGGGTGAAAGTGCCGTGCCTGCGCATTGAAGAGGCCGGCAAGGTGACCTGGATGTATGAGTCCAAAGCCATCATTGCCTACCTCGATGAGCGGTTTGCCTCGGCCTGACTGTTGTTAGCAATCCTGTGCCGGCCCCTTCGCGGGCGCGCCCGCTCCCACAGGTTTACCGCAGGGCTGAAGCCTGTGCAGTACCTGTGGGAGCGGGCATGCCCGCGAAGAGGCCAGCACAGGATGAAAATCAACCCACCATCGGCACGTGCCGCGGGTGGCTGCTGACACGCTCCAGCCAGGCCCGGACCGCCGGGTATTCGGCCAGGTCGAAGCCGCCCTGCTGCGCCACATGGGTGTAGGCATACAAGGCCACATCGGCAATCGAGTACTGGTCACCTACCAGGTAAGGCGTCATCTGCAGCTGTCGCTCCATCACCCTCAGTGCCTTGTAGCCGCCCTTGTGCAGCTTGCGGTACTCGTCTAACCGCTCATCCGGCAGCCCCAGGTAAAACTGGATAAAGCGCGCCACGGCAATGTACGGCTCATGGCTGTACTGCTCGAAGAACTGCCACTGCAACACCTGCGTGCGCAGGCGCGGTTCGCTGGGCAGGAACTCACTACCATCGGCCAGGAAGTTGAGAATGGCATTGGACTCCCACAGGTAGCTGCCGTCCTCCAGCTCCAGTACGGGCACCTTGCCGTTGGGGTTCATCGCCAGAAACTCGGGCGTTTCGGTTTCGCCCTTGAGGATGTCCACCGGGTGCCATTCATACGGCCGGCCCAGCAGGCTCAACATCAGCTTGACCTTGTAGCAGTTGCCCGACTGGTAGTCGCCATAGACCTTGTACATCGCCCCTCCCCTCCCAAGCAGTTTCGCAATTGCGCCCAATAGTTGGCGACTGTACGGCTAAAAGCAATGGCCGCTGTATGGCAAGGATCAATCTTGCTCGCTGTAGTCTGAAAAAACTGCTTACACCTTTACAAGGACTTTGTTCATGACCGATGCCACTTCCGCACGCCTGCGGCCCCTGGCAGATACCTCCCCGTCGGCGGTGGTCGCCGGCTTCATCGCCATGCTCACCGGCTACACCAGTTCGCTGGTGCTGATGTTCCAGGCTGGCCAGGCGGCCGGGCTGACCACCGCGCAGATTTCGTCATGGATCTGGGCGCTGTCGATCGGCATGGCGGTGTGCAGCATCGGCCTGTCGCTGCGCTATCGCACGCCGGTCACCGTGGCCTGGTCTACCCCCGGCGCCGCCCTGCTGATCACCAGCCTGGGCGGGGTGAGCTATGGCGAAGCCATTGGTGCCTACATCACCTGTGCCGTGCTGGTGCTGATCTGCGGCCTCACTGGCAGCTTCGAGCGCCTGGTCAAGCGTATCCCGGCCTCGCTGGCCTCGGCATTGCTGGCGGGCATCCTGTTCAAGATCGGCAGCGAAATCTTCGTTGCGGCGCAGCATCGCACATTGCTGGTGCTGGGCATGTTCTTCAGCTACCTGTTGGTCAAGCGGCTGTCGCCGCGTTACTGCGTACTGGCGGCGCTGCTGGTGGGCACGGCACTGTCCGGCGCCTTGGGCCTGCTGGACTTCAGCGGCTTCCACCTGGAAGTGGCCAAGCCGGTGTGGACCACTCCGAGCTTCTCGCTGGCGGCCACCATCAGCATTGGCATTCCGCTGTTCGTGGTGGCCATGACCTCGCAGAACATGCCCGGCGTGGCCGTGCTGCGCGCCGACGGCTACCAGGTGCCAGCCTCGCCGCTGATTTCGGCCACGGGCTTTGCCTCCCTGCTGCTGGCGCCATTCGGCTCGCACGGGGTCAACCTGGCGGCGATCAGCGCAGCGATCTGCACCGGGCCGCACGCCCATGAAGATCCGAGCAAGCGCTATACCGCCGCGGTGTGGTGCGGGATTTTCTACGGTATTGCCGGGGTGTTCGGCGCGACGTTGGCGGCGCTGTTTGCAGCGTTGCCGAAAGAGCTGGTGCTGTCGATTGCCGCACTGGCACTGTTCGGCTCGATCATGAACGGGCTGACGGTGGCCATGAGCGAAGCGCGCGAGCGGGAGGCGGCAGTGATTACCTTCATGGTCACCGCCTCGGGGCTTACGTTGTTCTCGATTGGCTCGGCGTTCTGGGGGATTGTGGCGGGGGTGCTGGCCTTGATGATCCTCAACCCGCGCAAGGCCTAAGGTTTATTGGTGCCTGTGCGGGCCTCTTCGCAGCACAAGGCTGCTCCTACAAGGGCACCACAGCCCTCAGGCCCAATGATATTCCTGTAGGAGCAGCCTTGTGCTGCGAAGAGGCCCGCACAGGCAGCAGACATTCCGGGCCAGGCTCACAACCTGAAATGCCCCACCATCCCCTTCAAATCGGTGCCCAACTGCGCCAGTTGCACACTCGACCGGGCATTGTCCTGCATCGCCAGCGCCGCCTGGTCCGCACTGCCACGAATCTGCGTGACACTGCGGCTGATCTCTTCCGCCACCGAGCTCTGCTGCTCGGCTGCCGCGGCAATCTGCTGGTTCATCTGCTGGATCAATGAAACCGCAGCCGCAATGCTGCCCAGCGCGCTCTCCGTCTGCAGCGCATCAGCCACTGCCAGGCGAACCAGTTCAGTGCTGCCACGAATCTGCGCCACCGACTGCTGGGCGTTACCGCGCAGGCTGGCAACCAGTACCTCGATCTGCTCGGTAGACTGCCGGGTACGCCGCGCCAACGCACGCACCTCGTCGGCCACCACAGCAAAACCACGCCCCTGCTCGCCAGCGCGGGCAGCCTCGATGGCGGCGTTCAGCGCCAGCAAATTGGTCTGCTCGGCCACGCTCTTGATCACTTCCAGCACGTCACCAATGGTATGGATTTCGGCACTGAGGCTGTCGATGCCGGCGCTGGCGGTTTCTGCCGCCGCCGCCAACTGCTCGATGCGCTGCATGCTCTGGCGCACCACCTGTTGCCCCGACTCAACCTTGTCATCCGCCGCCTGGGCCGCCTGCGCCGCTTCCTCGGCATTGCGCGCCACATCGTGCACGGTGGCAGTCATCTGCTGCATGGCAGTGGCCACCTGCTCGGTTTCCTCCTTCTGGCTGCCCACCTCGCGATTGGTCTGCTCCGTCACTGCCGACAACGCCTGAGCGCTACCCGCCAGTTGTTCGATGCCTTGCTGCAAGCCGCTGACAATGCCTGAAAGGCCTGCGGCCATCTGCTGCATGGCCTGCATCAGCTGCCCCACCTCGTCACCACGCGGTGCCTGGGCGTCAAAACCCAGCTCGCCAGCGGCAATGCGCTGGGCGCGGGCGATCACATGCTTGAGCGGGCCGACCACCGCGCGGGTGATCAGCCAGGCGGCCAGCACACCCACCAGCAGTGCCAGGCCGGTGGCCAGGGCAATGGCCACGGCATTGCGTTGCAGCTCACCCTGCAGCGCCTGCTCCTGCCCCAGGTAAGCCTGGTCGACCCTCCCGGTGACTTGCTCGGCACTGGCCTGCAACTGGGCTTTCAGCCCTTGCTCGCGGGCCAACTGGTCGGTGTATTCGTTGAGTTTTTCCGAGAAGCTGCCGATGTGCCCCGCCACCTCGCCCAGCACGCTCTGGTAACCGGCATCACTGACCGCGGCCTGCAACTGGCCAACCAGGCTGGCGGCCTCCACCGTCTGGGCGATACGCTCCTGGCTTACGCCCTCTTCGCCCTTGCGGCTTTTTTCCAGGCGCACCCGCGCTTCGTCCATGGCCTGCAACATCAGCCGCGACACCTGCGCCACTTGCGCAGCCTGCTCAAGAAACTCGCCCCCCTGCTGGCCCTGGGACTGCTTGAGTGTGTATACGCCGTCGTCGGCCAGGCCGGCCTGCAGCACATCAAGGTTATTGGCGACGCTGGACACCGACCAGCTGGCCATGTCCAGCGCCAGCTCCTTGGCCTGCACCGCCGCCACATAAGCTTCGAACGCCTGGCCGTAGGCAGCCAGATCGGTTTCGGCCGCCACCAGCGCCGGCAGGCCTCGGGCCCGCTCGGCCAAGCCCTGCAAGCCGCTGCGCAAGGCCTCGGCCTGCTGGATATCGGAGCGCAGGGCAAACGCCTGCTCATGCTGACGCAAACGCAGCAGGTCGGTATTGAACTGTGCCAGCTGGCGCAAACTGTCGAAGCGCTGGCCCACGCTGTGCAGCGCGGCGATGCCGATGGCCGCCACCGCCAGGGTCAGCACCAGCACCAAGGCAAAGCCCAGGCCGAGTTTGCGGGCCATGCCCAGGTTGGCCAGCACACTGTGCTTGCTCGCGCCCATCGCCGATTCCCCTTCTGCGTGCGAGGTTATCCCGAAGGCCAAGGGTGGCAACGTTGCCCGCCGATGAACAAGGGCCTGGCGTCAGGATAGTGTCAAATAGCTATGGGCGTGTCGTTTTCAGCTTGGCAGAGGTCGCCCCGCATGCTGGAGGAAGGCCTGGGCACGGGAATCCTGCCCATAGGCGACATTTATGCGTAGCCAGCTGCTGGGCGTGCCTTGGTAATCGAACGCGCTGCCCGGGGTAAGCAGCACCGCATGCTCCCGCGCCACCTGCTCAAGGCTGGCGAAGTCCCGGCCGGGCACGCGCGCCCAGACGAACATACCGCCACAAGGCTCACAAAATACCTGCCAACCCGCCTGCTCCAACTGGCCCAGCAGCTTGGCCATGTGCTGGCCAAGGCGTACGCGCAGGCGTTGCACGCTCTTGCGGTAGCTGCCATTGGCGAGCATCTGGCCCACCACCTGCTCGGCAAAGCGTGACGTGCCGATACCGCTGACCATCTTCAGCTCGGCCAGACGCGCCAGCAACGCAGGGTCGGCGACCAGGTAGCCGACCCGCAACGAACTGCTGAGGGTTTTCGAAAAGCTGGCCATGTAGATCACCCGTTGCTCGCTGTCGAGGGTGGCCAGGCGTGTAGCCGGGCCCTCCTGGAAGTCGGCGTAGATATCATCCTCGACAATGCGCAGATCATGTTCACGGGCCAGCTCGAGCAGGCGGTAGGCGACTTTGGGTGTCAGGCTGGTGCCGGTAGGGTTCTGGTAAAGGCTGTTGATGAACAGGCAGCGCGGCTTGTGCGTGGCCAGCAGGGTTTCGATGGCCGCCAGGTCAGGGCCCTCTGCGGTACGCGGTACCGGCAGCATGTGCACCTGGTGCTGACGCAGCAGGTTGTACAGGTTGTAGTAACCAGGGTTTTCCACCAACACCGTGTCGCCTGGACGCAGCAGGGTACGCACCAGCAGGTCCAGACCGTGGCTGGCGCCGTGGGTGGTGAGGATGTGCTCGGGGCCGGCAGCGATGCCCAGCTGCGCAAGGCGCTTGTGCAATTGCTGACGCAGGCTGGCCAGGCCCAGGGGTGGGCAGTAGTCGAACAGATCCTGCGGGGCGCCGCGGCTTACCTGCCGCACCGCCTGGGCCAGCTCGGTTGCAGCGCGCCAATTGCTGGGCAGCCAGCCGCAGCCCAGTTTCAGCAACTCGTCATGGCCCTCGCGAAACTGCCGCCAGTTGCCGTCGCCAGACTCACCCCAAGGCTGCGTATCGTCAGCCGGGGGCCCGGGCTTGCGCTCGGCGACAAAAAAGCCGGTGCCGTGGCGGGCCTCCAGCCAGCCGCTGGCGACCAGGCGGTCGTAGGCCTCGATCACACAGGACGCGCTGACCGCCTGGCTGCGGGCCAGCGCGCGGATCGATGGCAGGCGTGCGCCGGGGCGCAGGCGTTGCTGGTCGATCCAGGCTTGCAGGTGGTCGGTGAGTTGCTGCACCAATGGGGCGGGGCCGGTGCGATCGAGGGAGAAGTGCATGGGTAAGTGTTCGCAGATTTTGAGCGAACAGTTAAGCATAAATGGAGTGACGGTGTGTCTGGCAGGTGGAATAGCCTGGCATCAGAGTGAGCAGGCCCGGCCCTTTCGCGGGTTCACCCGCGAAAGGGCCGGTACAGCCACTAGAGAAACCAGGACCCCTACCCATGCCCTCCGCCCCGGCCCGTCTGGCCTTCGCCCTCTGCCTGATCACCCTGGCCGTCAACCTGCAGGCCCCGCTGTACATCACCTACGCCGACCTTTCCGGCCAGGGCGCCGCTGCCACTGCGGTGGCGTTCTCCGGGTATGTGCTGGGCGTACTGCCCGTGCTACTGGCCCTGGGCGGCCTGGCCGACCGGGTCGGGCGCCGGCCACTGATTGTGGCGGCACTTGCCCTGTCGATGATCGCCACCGTGCTGATGCTGCTGGCCCCCAGCCTGCAAACCCTCGGCCTTGCCCGGCTGTTCCTGGGCCTGGGCACCGGGCTGGCTTCGGCGACGGCCACCGCCTATATGGGCGAGCTGATGGGTAGCGAGCAAAGCCCCCGGGCCGCCAACTGGGTCACTGCCAGCACCTCGCTGGGCTTTGGCCTGGGCGCAGCGCTGACCAGCCTGTTCCTGCTGCGCGGCCCCAACCTCACTCCCGGCAGCTTCCACCTGCAACTGCTGTTGGCAGCCTTGGCCATCGTGCTGGTATGGCGCCTGCCCGACCCCCGCCCGGCACAACACAACCCCATGCTGCGCCTGCCCTGCTACCCGCGTGGCAGCGTGGCCTATGGCCTGGCCATTTTGCTGGCATGGGCCTGCGTGGGCCTGGTCATCGCCTTGCTGCCAAGCATCCTGCGCCAGCATGGCCTTAGTGCCTGGTCAGGGTTTTCGACCTTCTGCGTGATCAGCTGCGGGCTGTTGTTCCAGCCAATGGCCCGGCGCCTGAGCAGCCGCACGGCCACGCTGCTGGGGCTACTGATACTGCCCTGCAGCTATTCCGTGCTGGCCTGGGGCGCGGACAGCGGGCAACTGAGTGCGGTATTGCTGGGTGCTTTGGCGGCCAGCAGTGCGTGCTACGGGTTTATCTACCTGGGTGGGCTGGCGGCGGTGAACCGGTTGGCTGGCAGTGAGAAAACACGGGCCAGTGCCGGGTTCTTCTTGCTGGCGTACCTGGGGTTCAGCTTGCCGGTAATCTTTACCGGGTTGCTGAGTGACCGGTTGGGGTCACGGATGGCGTTGCTGGTGTTTGGCGGGGTGTTGGTAGTGGGCAGTGCAGCGGTTGGGCTGGCATTGTGTTGGTCTGGCCGGACCCTATCGCCGGCAAGCCAGCTCCCACAGGGTTCGCGTTAACTTCGGGTACCCGCGGGCCTTGTGGGAGCTGGCTTGCCGGCGATAGGGCCAGAACAGGGAATCTGAGTTGGCTCAGATCGCTGTGGCCCCGCCATCCACCGTCAGGCAATGCCCGGTGGTAAACGCCGCGCCATCGCTGCACAGGTACAGCACGGCGCTGGCGATTTCCTCGACCTTGCCAATGCGCCCCACCGGGTGCATGGCCGCGGCGAACTCGGCCTTGCGTGGGTCGGCCTCGTAGGCGCGGCGGAACATGTCAGTGTCGATTACCGCCGGGCACACGGCATTCACGCGGATACCCTTCTTCGCGTATTCGATGGCTGCCGACTTGGTCAGGCCGATCACCGCGTGCTTGCTGGCGCTGTAGATACTCATCTTCGGCGCCGCTCCCAGCCCCGCCACCGAGGCTGTATTGACGATCACCCCACCGCCTTGGGCCTGCAGCAAGGGCAACTGGTACTTCATGCACAGCCATACGCCCTTCACGTTCACGCCCATGATGGCATCGAACTCCGCCTCGCTGCCTTCAGCCAGCCGGTGCTGCTCAATCTCGATGCCGGCGTTGTTGAAGGCATAGTCCAGCCGGCCAAAGGCGGCGATCAGCCGCTCGTGCAACTGGCGCACCTCGGCGTCGCGGGTGACGTCACAGGCAATGAACAACGCCTCGCCGCCTGCGGCGTTAATCTGCGCGACGGTGGCCTCGCCACCCAGCGGATCGAGGTCGGCCACCACCACCTTCAGGCCCTCGCGGGCGAACGCCAGGGCCGTTGCCCGGCCAATGCCGGCAGCGCCGCCGGTGACCAGCGCTACCTGGCCGGAAAAGGTCATGCTCATTGCGTGCTCCTGAAGGGGATGGTGGGGTTCAGAGCATAGTCAGCCACCGTCTGGCCGGGCAGCATCATCACACCAACGGTTGGGCTACCATGCTTGTCAGTGATGTTAACCACCTGCCTACATCAACAAGGTAGATTGAACACCTAGCATCTTCCACTGCCCACAAGGACCCCGCCATGACCCAGACCAACCGCCGCTTCCTGCTCGCCAAACGCCCGGTCGGAGCCGTGCGCCGTGACGACTTCACCTTTGAAAGCGTGCCTGCCGAACAACCCGGCGAAGGCCAGGTGCTGGTACGCAACCTGTACCTGTCGCTGGACCCGGCCATGCGCGGCTGGATGAACGAAGGCAAGTCCTACATCCCTCCCGTGGCCCTGGGCCAGGTAATGCGTGCCCTCGGCGTGGGCGAAGTGGTTGCCTCCAACCACCCGGCATACAAGCCGGGCGACCACGTTAGCGGCGCCCTTGGCGTGCAGGACTACTTCACCGGCGAGCCCCAGGGCCTGCACAAGATCGACCCCAGCCTGGCGCCCCTTCCCCGCTACCTGTCGGCACTGGGCATGACCGGGATGACCGCCTACTTCGCCCTGCTGGAAGTAGGCCAGCCCAAAGCCGGCGAAACCGTGGTCATCTCCGGCGCGGCCGGTGCAGTGGGCAGCATTGTCGGGCAAATTGCCAAGGTCAAAGGCTGCCGCGTGGTCGGCATTGCCGGGGGCGCCGAGAAGTGCCAGTACCTGAAGGACGAACTGGGCTTTGACGGGGTGATCGACTACAAGGCCGAAGACGTGCTGGCCGGCCTGAAGCGCGAATGCCCCAAAGGCGTGGACGTGTACTTCGACAACGTGGGCGGCGACATCCTCGACGCCGTGCTGACCCGTATCAACTTCAAGGCCCGCATCGTGATTTGCGGCGCGATCAGCCAGTACAACAACAAGGAAGCGGTGAAAGGCCCGGCCAACTACCTGTCGCTGCTGGTGAACCGTGCCCGTATGGAAGGGTTTGTGGTGATGGACCACGCCAAGGACTACGGCAAGGCCGCGCTGGAGATGGCCGGATGGCTGGCCAGTGGGCAGGTGAAGAGCAAGGAAGATGTGGTGGAGGGGCTGGAGACGTTCCCCGAGACGCTGCTGAAGCTGTTCAATGGGGAGAATTTTGGCAAGTTGGTGCTGAAGGTCTAACCCCTGTAGGCCTGCGCCGCACCCTGAAGGGGCGGCGCAGCCCCTGAAATCGGGCGCCAGCCCTTGTTGTGGCACTTTCGCCGCTTGTAGTTTTCCCCTCCCCCCGTACATTCAGGCATCGACAAACACCCATTACGCAAGGTAGCGACAAGGTGGGCAACCGATGCAGCAGCGCTTGAATGCCGGACTCGACTTTTGCAGGATCGCCGCCTGCTTCATGGTGGTACTCCTTCACATCGCGTCAGCCGGGGCGATCCAACTTGATGACAACTGGATGTCCTCCAACATCTACAACTCCTTGGTCAGGTCTTGCGTCCCGCTGTTCCTGATGTTGTCCGGTGCCCTGTTGTTGAACCGAACTGAGGGTGCAATCACGTTCTACCAGAAGCGCTTCTTGCGCATACTTCCGCCGCTGCTGTTCTGGTCAGTGTTCTATGCACTGTGGCGGGACACCATGGGCGCCGGGTATGGCAGCCTGTGGCAAGCGACCGTGGCGATGCTTCATGGCCCCGTGTACTACCACCTCTGGTATCTGTACGCGATCATCGGCATCTACCTGTTCATGCCGTTCATGGCCAAGGTCTACCAACACTGCGGGCCGCAAGAGAAGCGGGTGTTCCTGGGCCTTTGGCTGGTTATCAGCTGCCTGCTGCCCACCGCCGCCCAGTTCAGCCCTGCACTGGCCAGCATGGTCCATACCTATGAGTTGTTTTCGTTCATGGGGTTTGCGGGTTATGCATTCCTGGGGGCTTACGTCTACGAACGGATTCGGCAGCACGGCCCTGGCAACCCTTGGGTAAACCTTGGCGGCTTCGCCATCACCGGCGCCCTGACCGCCGCCGCCACGCACACCCTGTCCATGCAGCAAGGCGAGCCCAGCCAGATTTTCTATTCCTACGTATCCCCGTTGGTGGTACTGGCCGCCATCTTCGCCTTCCGCCTGCTGCTTGCGCTCGGCGGGCGACTGGTACAGCACAGCAAGCTGCTGGCCGAGCTGTCTGGTTGCACGTTGGGCCTGTACTGCTTGCACGTTTTCGTCATGAACAGGGCCAGTATCTTCTACGGCCCGCTGATCGAGGGGCAGTCGCTGGCGTGGTTGATACCCGCACTGGCGGTGGCTGTGTTCGTGCTGACATTACTACCGATCTACCTGATCAGGCTGTTGAGGCCGGTGCGCGCCGTGATCTGACTGCGGTAGCGCCAATGTGGGAGCGGACAGATACAAAAAAAGGCCAGCACACTCGTGCTGGCCTTTCTAAATAACGCGGTCTATTTACCCACGAATTTCCGCAACCACAGCAGCCAGCGCCTGCGCCGGGTCTGCGGCCTGGCTGATCGGCCGGCCGATCACCAGGTAATCCGAACCCGCATCCAGCGCCTGGCGCGGGGTGAGGATACGACGCTGGTCGTCCTGCGCGCTGCCCGCCGGGCGAATGCCCGGGGTTACCAGCTGCAGCGACGGGTGCGCCGCCTTCAGCGCCGGGGCCTCCAGCGCCGAGCACACCAAACCGTCCATGCCCGCCTTCTGTGCCAGTGCCGCCAGGCGCAGTACCTGCTCTTGCGGGTCGACGTCCAGGCCAATGCCGGCCAGGTCTTCACGCTCCATGCTGGTCAGCACGGTCACGCCAATCAGCAATGGCTGCTGGCCGCTGCGCTTGTCCAGCACTTCACGGCAGGCGGCCATCATGCGCAGGCCACCGGAGCAATGCACGTTCACCATCCACACACCCATCTCGGCGGCAGCCTTTACCGCCATGGCCGTGGTGTTGGGGATGTCGTGGAACTTGAGGTCCAGGAACACTTCGAAGCCCTTGGCACAAAGGGTTTCGACGATACCCGAAGCGCTGCTGGTGAACAGCTCCTTGCCAACCTTCACCCGGCACAGCGCGGGGTCTAGCTGGTCAGCCAGCTTCAGGGCGGCCTCACGGGTAGGGAAATCCAGGGCGACGATCAGGGGCGTCTGGCAGGCGGACATGGGCAGGGTCTCTTGGCAAGTCGAAAACGGCGCGCATTGTAAACGAAGTGACGCAGGCTTTGGGGCCCGCGGGTCACGGAATTGGCCCGGCGGCGGCTGGCTCCTATAATTGAACCAACGGAACGGGTTACTGCTCAAATTTCGTACAAGCACTGCCCCACCACCCGTTTAAGGAGAACGACAATGCCCTGGTATGCCTGGCTGATCCTCATCATAGCCCTCGGCTCCATCGTCGGTGGGCTGATGATGCTGCGCGATACGGCAAAAAAACTGCCATTGACTGACGAGCAACTGCGCAAGGTGCATGAGCGCAATGCCGAGGCAGATGCCAAGGATGCGCAGGACCGCTAAAAGGTTTAAGCATCGGGTTTTACAGCCGTTTTGAAGGCGGCTTTTTGACGACCACCGAATAGAACTTTTAACCCGTTGTTTTATGGGATTTTTACTTCACCAAGCTTTATCCCTTCCAAACAAAAAACCGCCCCTGCCTCAATCACTCTTCAACAATGAGGGTGGTCCAGGCAGGAGCGGCCTTGTGTCGCAACGGGCTGCAAAGCAGCCCCGTTTTCTGAAGGGCAACCCCACCCGCAGGCTGCCGTGCTGCCCCTTACTCCACCATCACCTTGTCCCGGTTACGCTCCAGCAACGCGTTCCCGATCCCTTTGATCTCCAGCAGTTCATCCACCGAAGCAAACGGCCCGTTGGCCTCCCGGTAAGCCACGATGGCCTCGGCCTTGGCCTTCCCTATCCCGTTCAGCTCCTTCTGCAAGGTAAGCGCATCAGCCTTGTTCAGGTCCAGCCGCGGCGCCTGCTGGGCTTGCACCTGGGCCACCACCGGAGACGGCTCGAGCACCACCGCGGTACTGGCAGGGGCCGCGCTAAGGGAGAAAGACAGGCTGGCGAACAGCGGCAGCAGCAGGTACGACAGAACGTTGTTACGCATTGATGAACACTCCTTGGGTTGGTCATTTTCCAGCAGCCGTTTTCCTTCGGCTGCGCAACAAACCCTAGCGGTTCTGCGATTTTGCAAACAGCGACTCGGCCCATTTAATCGTTACCGAATCCAACAGTAAAAAAAGCAACTTTGGCCACACGAAAATGATGGCGTTACGCCATATTTCAAGTTAACTTCATGAAAAAAAAGCGATAGCAAATCGCCGCCAGGTAAATTCCCCTTTAACCTGGGTTTCATTCAGTCCAAACGCTGTTGTTTTTCCTACAAGCCTTGCCGGATAAGGCTCCCACCCGTTCGTCGTATACCTTGGTGATATTGACTTCATTGGCATGATGTCTGAATAACATCAAACAATCGTTTTTATTGATCATTTAAACAAAAATAGGATCCAATCCATCGATACTTGTCGGCGTTTTCCTTCGATCAGGGGAAAAAAACGTGCCAGATGGGATGTCATAGTGATGACGAAATGATAAATTTGCGGACTTAGGACAACCGCTTCGCTTGAAGGATCCGAGCAGAATGAATTTTTTTTCACCTCCCCCCTTGGCCGTGCCCGATTTCCGTCGAGCTGCGCCACCAGGCCACCCCAGGCCGATCTGAGTAACACCCGAGATCCTTACCGTTAGCGCCAGTTCCAACCGCCTTCACTCTCATACAGAAGACCGTCGCCGTGTCCCTCAAGACCCTCATCGTATTTGGCACCCGCCCAGAAGCCATCAAAATGGCACCGCTGGCCCTCAACCTTGCCCAGGACGACCGTTTCGAGTCGCGCGTCTGCGTTACCGGCCAGCACCGGCAGATGCTTGACCAGGTACTGGAACTGTTCGAGATCACGCCCGACTACGACTTGAACATCATGAAGCCCGGCCAGGACCTGACCGATGTGACCACTGCAATCCTGCAGGGCCTGAAACCTGTGCTGGCCGAGTTCAAGCCCGATGTGGTACTGGTGCACGGCGACACCGCAACAACCCTGGCCACCAGCCTGGCCGCCTACTACCAGCAGATTCCGATCGCCCACGTGGAAGCAGGCCTGCGCACCGGCAACCTGTATTCGCCTTGGCCAGCAGAAGGCAACCGCCGCCTGACCGGCGCCCTAGCCGCCCTGCACTTCGCGCCTACCAGCAACTCGCAGGAAAACCTGCTGCGTGAAGGCACCGACCCCGCGACCATCTACACCACTGGCAACACGGTGATCGATGCGCTGCTGGAAGTAGTCCGCAAGCTGGAAAGCCCAGCACTGAAAAGCCAGTTCGAAGCCCAGTTCAGCTTCCTGAACCCGGAGCGCCGCATGGTGCTGGTCACCGGCCACCGCCGCGAGAACTTTGGTGGAGGCTTCGAGCGTATCTGCCAGGGCCTGGTACAGACCGCGCGTCAATTCCCTGACGTGGATATCGTCTACCCGGTCCACCTGAACCCGAACGTACGCGAACCGGTTAACCGCTTGTTGGCCGACGTCAACAACATCCACCTGATCGAGCCGCTGGACTACCTGCCGTTCGTCTACCTGATGACCCGCTCGTACCTGATCCTCACCGACTCCGGCGGCATCCAGGAAGAAGCCCCGGCACTGGGCAAGCCGGTACTGGTCATGCGTGACACCACCGAGCGCCCTGAAGCCGTGGCAGCCGGTACCGTCAAGCTGGTGGGCACCGATGTGGCATCGATCACCGAAAACCTGGCGAAACTGCTCACCGACGAGGCGACCTACCGCGAGATGAGCTTCGCCCACAACCCCTACGGCGATGGAAAAGCGTGCGCGCGAATCCTCGACGCACTCTCCGCATTCTCTAACTCCAAGGACGCAGCATGAGCTTCAACAAGATTTCCGTCGTAGGCCTGGGCTATATCGGCCTGCCAACCGCTGCCGTTTTCGCCGCCCGCAAGAAGCAAGTCATCGGTATCGATGTTAACCAGCACGCGGTCGACACCATCAACCGTGGCGAAATCCACATCGTCGAGCCTGAGTTGGACATGGTGGTACACGCCGCCGTAACCGAAGGCTACCTGCGCGCCTCCACCGTGCCGGAAGCAGCCGATGCCTTCCTGATCGCCGTGCCGACCCCGTTCATGGACGACCACCAGCCGGACCTGAGCTACATCGAGTCCGCGAGCAAGGCCATCGCGCCTGTGCTGAAAAAGGGTGACCTGGTCATCCTGGAGTCCACCTCCCCGGTCGGCGCCACCGAGCAGATGGCGTTCTGGCTGGCCCAGGCCCGCCCAGACCTGAGCTTCCCGCAGACCCACGGTGAAGATTCCGACGTGCGCATCGCCCACTGCCCTGAGCGCGTATTGCCAGGCCACGTGCTGCGCGAGCTGGTGGAAAACGACCGCATCATCGGCGGCATGACCAGGAAGTGCTCCGAAGCAGCCGTACGCCTGTACCGCACCTTCGTCGAAGGCGAGTGCATCATCACCAACGCCCGCACTGCCGAAATGTGCAAGCTGACCGAAAACAGCTTCCGTGACGTGAACATTGCCTTCGCCAACGAACTGTCGATCATCTGCGACAAGCTGGACATCGATGTGTGGGAGCTTATTCGCCTGGCCAACCACCACCCGCGCGTCAACATTCTGCAGCCTGGCCCAGGTGTTGGCGGCCACTGCATCGCCGTGGACCCATGGTTCATCGTCAGCCAGACCCCAGAGCAGGCGCGCCTGATCCGCACCGCCCGTGTGGTCAACGACAGCAAGCCTGAGTGGGTGATCGACAAGGTCAAGATGGCCCTGGCCAACTTCCTGATCAAGAACCCGAGCAAGTCCGCCCAGCAAGTGAAAATCGCCTGCTACGGCCTGGCCTTCAAGGCTGACATCGACGACCTGCGCGAAAGCCCGGCCCTGAGCATTGCCGAGCGCCTGGGCAACGAACTGGAAGCCACCCTGCAACTGGTCGAGCCGAACATTGAAGCGCTGCCACAACTTCTGGCCCGCCATGAACACGTGGACTTCGACTACGCCCAGGACAGCGCCGACATCCACGTGCTGCTGGTGAAGCACCGCGAATTCCGCGGCACCTTCAACGTACGCGATGCAGCGTTCGTGATCGACGCCGCTGGCGTTACCCAGGCCTGATGGACCCAACCGCATGAACAACCCCACGCTTGAGAAACCTACCGTGAACACAGAGCTGCCATCACCTTTGGCCGATATTCATGACCGCGTGATGGAAGCCTATTACGGCAAGCTGGGGGATCAGTTCATGCGCGAAACGCAGTCCCGCATCCACTGGATCTGCGCCCAAGTCAAAGGGCGCCGGATCCTGGATGTGGGCTGCTCGCAGGGTATCGTGCCCCTGCTGCTGGCGCGTGAGGGTTGCCAGGTCACCGGTGTGGACACCAGCCCGCAGGCCATCGAAGAGGCCAAGGGTTACCTGTCTGCCGAACCTGCCCACATCCAGCAGAACGTCACGTATATAAATTCAGACTTCCTCGCGCTGGATACGCTCGAGGTTGAGCCGGACACCGTTGTCATCAGCGAAGTGCTCGAACACCTGGTACGCCCGGAGTTGTTCGTCGAAAAGGCCTACGACCTGCTAAAGCAGGGTGGCCGACTGGTGATCACCGTACCGTTCGGGGTCAATGACTTCATTGACCACAAGCACACGTTCTACCTGATGGAACCGTTCCGCCTGCTGGCGGAGCACTTGCAGATCATCGAAGTGAAGATGCTTGGCAAGTGGCTGGGCATTGTTGCTGTGAAGAGCGAGGCGCATAAGCCGGGGACCATCGACTCGCTGACTGTCGAGCGGGTGCGTGAACTGGAAAAGGCGTTTGAGTCGATTGAACGCACGTTGCGTGGAAATCTTGGCGCCATCGGCAAGCGGCTGGACGAAGCGAACAAGAAATATCGCACCGCCACAGAGCAGATTGCCCAGCTCAAGCCGGAGGCGCAAAAGGCTGAAGCGCTGTCCAAGCAACTGCAGACACGCGATGCCGACATCGCGAACCTGCAGAAGTCGAACCGTGAAATTCTCGAGGCCAAAGCGCAACGAGTACAAGAACTTGAGGAAATCCGCCAGCGGCTGGATGAAGCGAACAAAAAGTACCGCGCGGCCACTGAACAGATCGCATTGCTGAAACCTGAAGCACAAAAAGCTGAGGCGCTCGCTCTCCAGGTTCAACAGCGTCAAGCGGAGTTTGTTGCCCTTGAACAGTCGACCAAGGAATCCTTGGAAGCCAGTGTTCGTAATGTTCAGGAGCTAAGCAGCGAACTCGACGCATTAAGATCTCAACTAGGGGAAGCCAACGAGCGGTGCCTTACCGCCTCTGAACAGTACTCCCAGCTTGAGCAACAGTTTGCGGCACTCGAAAAAGCTCGCCAGCAAAGCCTTGCTGAAGCAGAACACCGACTCAAGGAGTTACAGGCCCAGCACGCTCAGGCCTACGATGAACTTGACGCTGCCAATCAGGAACTTGGCAAACAAGCCCAGCGCAATGCAGAGTTGAACGAAGACCTGCGACTGGCGGTAGGCAACCAACTGACGCTCGAAGAGCAGCTGTTGGCGACGCAAGCTGAATTGAAACAAGCTCAGCAAAACAGTCAGGCCAAGGCAGGCCGCATCGACCAGCTGAGCACAACGCTCAGTGCGCGTGACGAAGCACTGGAAGTGCTGCAGCAGTCGCATCGCTTGGCTGAGGAGCAGTTACAGGCCACCACGGCGCAGTTGCAGCAATCGCAGCAAAATTGCGGTGAGCAAGCAGGTCGTATTGACCAGCTGAGCTCGACACTTAGCCAACGCTCCAAAGAGCTGGAAAACCTGCAGAGTGTGCAACGCTCTGCCGCAGAGCAACTGCAGTCGACTCAAGCGCAGCTTCAGCAATCGCAGCAGAAGACCGATACCCAAGCAGAACGCATCAACCAACTGAGCTCGGCGCTGGGTCAGCGAGAGAGAGAACTGGAGTCATTGCAACAGCTGCATCAGGCGACTGAAGAGCAATTGCGTGCAACAACCCAGCAGCGAGCAGTTGCAGAAGAGCTGGCGACCCAAGAAGCCGCCAACCTAGCAGTATTACAAGTACAGCATCATGCCTTGGAGCGCCAGCTCCAAGAGCTTTGCGATGCCCACTTACAAGCGCAAACAACCAACGACATGCATGTCGAAAATATTGCTGCCCTCCACGGACGTCAGGCAGAGCTTGAAGCTGAGCTGGAAAGCCAAGCGAAGCAATCGAGCACCTTGCTGTCACAAAGCCAACAAGTTATTGACGACCAGACCAATATCAACGCGGCGCTGCGCACGCGCCAGGCTGAACTCGAAGCCGAAATGGAAAGCGAATTGGAGTATATGAAGGAATTGCAGGCTCAAAGCCAGCGGGCTAATGCCGCTCAGGCTGAAATTATCGCTCTGTTGAAAACACGCCAAGCCGAGCTGGAAGCTGAGCTGAAAGACCACCGGCAAGCCATGAACAAACTGCAGACCCAGAGCCTGCAGAACCAAGCTGCACAGGACGATACCATCTCCGCGTTGCAAAACCGCCAATCCGAACTGGAAAGCCAGTTGCAGGAAATGGGCGAAGCTTACGCCCGCAGCGAGCGTGAGCACGCTGCACAGGTCAACACCATCAATTCGCTAGTCGAACATCGCAGTGGCCTCGAAGAACAGCTTCAAGCACTGATCCTGGCTAACACCGAGGCAGAGGCTGCAAAAGCTGAACAGGCAGAGGCAATTACATCCCTTAATGAGGCCAAGGACGCTCTTGAGGAGCAATTGACGCTAGAAAGCACCAGCCGTCAAGCAGCTGAAGCGAGCCTTGCCGCCACCAATGAGCAATGGCAAGCATTGCGCCTGCAACTTGAAAACGAGCTCAACTCGTCCAAGGCAGGCCTCGGCGCTGCGAACATGAAATATCGCACCGTGACAGGCGAGCAGATCCCCCACCTCAAGGCCAATCTTAATCAGTTGCTGGAACGCAGTGCCGCTCAGCAGCGCAAGATCGACGAGTTGAACGCGAATCTGGAACGCGCCAATACTCAGCGTCACCTTGCCGAGCAGCGCTTGGTCAAGACCAGAGCAAGCATGACGTATCAGCTGGGCTACCAGATCAAGAACAGTGCTAGCTCTCTGGGCGGCTTGGTCAAGCTGCCTGTACGTCTGCTGCGCTTGTATCGTAAGGCCAACCAACAACGCCAGCAAAATGAGCAAAAACTGCTTTCCAACGAACCGCTAAAGGCACTGCTGCCGCCAGCGCCTGTCGTTCAGGATGAAAACTACCTCAAGCTGCCAGCCGCCCTACCAACTAGCCAGCAGGCCCGCACGACCCTGCTGCGTCAGCCCGACCAGCCCGTCAGCCGTCTGAAAGTGGCCTGCGTCATGGATGAGTTTACCTTCGGCTCCTACCGCTATGAATGCGACCTTCAGCCGCTGACGCCCGCTAACTGGAAAGCTGAAATCGAAGGCTTTGGCCCGGAACTGCTGTTTATCGAGTCGGCTTGGCGCGGCAAGGATGACCTGTGGGGCAGCAAAGTTGGCCACAATGGTCAGGAGTTGCAGGACATTTTGGCCTGGTGCCGTCAGAACAAAGTGCCGACCGTGTTCTGGAACAAGGAGGACCCGGTTCACTTCGAAACCTTCCTGACCACCGCCAAGCAGTTCGATCACGTGTTCACCACTGATATTGACTGCATTCACCGCTATAAAGGCGCACTCGGCCACGACCGTGTGTACCTACTGCCGTTCGCCTGCCAGCCTGCGCTGCATAACCCGCTCGAACTGTACGAGCGCAAAGACGCCTTCTGCTTTGCCGGTGCCTACTATGCCCGTTACCCGGAGCGGACCCGCGACTTGGGCAACTTTGTGTGCGAGCTGCCGAAGTTCCGGCCACTGGAAATCTTCGACCGCAACTTCGGCAAAAACGACGTCAACTATCAGTTCCCGGAAGAGTACCAGCCGTACATCGTCGGCACTCTGCCCTTCGAGAAAATCGACACGGCGTACAAGGGCTACCGCTACGCGATCAACCTGAACTCAATCAAGCAGTCGCAATCGATGTTTGCCCGTCGCGTGTTCGAGTTGCTTGGCTGCAACACCCTGACCGTCAGCAACTTCTCCCGCGGTGTACGCCTGCTGTTCGGCGACTTGGTGGTCACCACCGACAACGGCGAAGAGATGTTGCGCCGCCTGCAACTGCTGGCCGAAGACCCACTGAACAGCGACAAGCTGCGGCTGGCTGCCCTGCGTAAGGTAATGCAGGAACACACCTACACCCAGCGCCTTGAATACGTGATGAGCAAAGTTACCGGTACAGCCAAAGCCCAGCGATTGCCGGAGATCGTCGTTGTCGCTGAGGCTCAGGACCGACAGCAATTCGACATGCTGCGCGCTCATCTGGACCGTCAGTCTTACACCCAAGTACGCATGGTCATCATCAGCGATGCCTACCAGAGCAGCATCGTGAGCGACGACCCTCGCATTCTGGTGCTTAAGCCAGCCCAGCTGAAAAAAACCTCACTGGGTGAGCTGGTAGGTAATACACCCTGGGTCGCTGCATTTGTGCCTGGCGACTACTACGGCCCGAATTACTTGCTCGACCTGGCATTGGCAACCCGTTATAGCCTTGCACAAGTCGTCGGCAAGGCCGCCCACTTCACCTGTAAGGGCCAGAATGCCGAATTGCTGTCGAACGAGCAGGCCTATCGCCCAACCCAGACGCTGAAAGCCCGCCGATCGCTAGTTGCAACTGAGATCGTTGCCGCCCAGCCTCTACTGAGCTGGCTGAAGAACCTGCCATCGCTGCAGTACACTCATGCCCGAGCCGTAGCTATCGACCCGTTCAACTACTGCGAAGGCGGCGCTGTGCACCATGAACGCATCCGCGCCAAGGTCAACGACCTTGAGTTAAACCTCGGCATGACAATCGACGAGTTGCAGGCTCGCGCGCAGTCCATCGCACCGCTGGAAGTGAGTCGTGATGCGCCTGAAATCAGCGGCCGCGGCTTGGCCGAAATGTTCGGCGTCGCCCGCAACAAATTCCTCGAACTCACGGTTGATGGTGATAATTGGCGCGTGTATTCCAAGCTCGCAGACGGCAAGCACGAGTACATCTACGCGAAGCAGGAAAGCAGCGTTGAAGAACTCGGCTGCGTTGACGGTAAACTGAAACTGTTCCTCGACTGCACCCCGGGCCTGAACCTGCAACTGGTTGTATTGTTCCTGGATGCGGACAAGCAGCGAATCAGCCACGTCATGCAGTATGCCAACCGTAACCAGACTGCTGATGTACCACCAGAAACGGCCTACATTCGCTTCGGTCTACGTGCCTACGCAGCGGGCAGCACAGAGCTGAAAGCATTGGTACTCGGCCATCGCAACCTGCAGCCTTCGGAAATGATGGGCCGCGGCGACCACTTGCTGCTGACCAACCACTATCCGGCTTACGCAGACCTGTACCGCAACAAGTTTGTGCATAGTCGTGTGTCGGCGTATCAGCAACAAGGCGTCGATGTAGATGTATTCCGCCTGCGCGACAATGAGACCGTCAGCTACCACGAATTCCAAAACATCGACGTGGTGACCGGCTGCCGCTCTACCTTGGCAAAAATGCTTGAGAAAAACCGCTACAAGTCGATTCTCGTTCACTTCCTGGACGAGAATATGTGGAACGTGCTGCGCCCGTACCTGAACACTACCCAAATTACCGTGTGGGTGCACGGTGCTGAAATTCAACCATGGTGGCGTCGCGAATACAATTTCAGCACCGATGAACAGCTGCACCTGGGCAAGCTTGCTAGCGAAAAACGCATGACATTCTGGCGCGGGATTCTCCAGTCGATGCACAAGAACCTGAAACTGGTATTCGTGTCCCGCTACTTTGCAGAAGAGGTCATGGAGGACCTTGGCTTCCGCCTGCCGGAAGACCAGTACGAGATTATTCACAACCCGATTAATACTGAAAATTTCAGCTTCGTTCAGAAAGCACCTGAGCAGCGTAAAAAGGTATTATCTATCCGACCGTACACCTCGCGGACCTACGCCAATGATTTGACCGTCAAAGCTATTGAGCTTTTGGCTGAAAAACCGTGGTTCAATGACATGACGTTCCGTCTCGTCGGAGACGGGCCACTGTTTGAAGAAACTCTTGCACCACTGCGCTCTTACTCAAACGTGCACATCGAGCGTGGCTTCCTCAACCATGGGGAAATCGCCGCACTGCACAAGGAGCACGGGATATTCCTGTGCCCGAGCCGTATGGATACCCAAGGCGTATCGCGAGACGAAGCCATGGCCTCCGGTCTTGTCCCTGTCACTACCGGTGTGGCAGCAATTCCGGAATTCGTGGACGAGGAAAGTGGGTTTGTCGTCGAACCGGAAAGCGCCATACAACTGGCCGAGGCCCTTGAACGCATGTACCTGGATCAAGCGCTTTTCTCCACTTTGTCGCGCCAAGCTGCAGAACGCGTTCGCGGACAAAGTGACTGGAGAAAGATGGCCGCCCTTGAACTGAACACATTCCGAGACGTTTGAAGTAGATATGAGCAAGTCTTTGAAACATTACGTTTTCACCAACTTCGGCATCGGAATCAAGGATGAACTGTGGTTGTCGTATCGGCTGGAGATCTTCACCAATACAGTCTTCCCGTCCCTCGCTAACCAACGCAGTAGAGAATTTGAATGGACGATCTTTATTGATGAAGCTCTTCCTGTGTTGCATCAATCACGCCTCGAAGCTGCGATCAGCTCATCGGGACTGAATGCCAGGACGCTCAAAGTCAGTGATTACTCGCTAACAAACAAAGAAGTTAGCAAACTCTTGGCTGAAACACGTGAGGACATTGTGCTCACATCAAGAATTGATGACGATGACTGCATTCATCAAGATGTAATCGCTACGATCCAGCAGCATGCACGCTCGAAAGAACATGCTGAAGATATGCTGTTGATTTCGCTTCACAACGGCCTTGAATTCCTGCCATCCGATGACTGCTATCGTGCCGTAACTTACGACACATTGGCACTTGCTCTGACTTTGGTCGATAAAACTCGCGGTATCAAGACCCGAAGCATTACCCAGTATGCTCATCACATGGTGGTTGAAACGCTAAAGCGGCAAAAAATACAAGCCAAGCATATTTTGCTGAAATCTATGCAGCCGCTTTATACGTACACCAAGCATCCGCTGAGCGACTCTTACTTCTTCGGTGCTCGCGCACGCATACTAGGTGACACAAGCAAAACAACTGGCCTAAAAGAGTCCCACTTACGTAACTTCGGCCTAAGCCAGCAGCGCCTTGACTTCCTTTCGGCTCTCTTGAAGCAGTCCCCTATTGGCATGCCACACAAGTATCTCGAAAAGCTTGGGAACGTGCGTAACCAGATCAAGGTAGAGCTGAATAAAGGCGCAGAGCAGCCTAACGCCAACCTTGATGCTCTCATGGCTAGAAAGGCACGGCTCGAACGTACCGCTGTTCGACCTAACCCTGCAGGTCCGCTTAAAGAAAAGATACGCGTTGCAATTCTCGGATCACCGGCCACCCGAGATTTGTTTGACTTCCAAAAGGGAGCCCTGAGCAACTTTGAAGTCTGCTTCTATATGGCACGAACTTCTGTAATTTCATGGATGGCTCCGCCGTGTACCGATCCTAGAGTAGCAATTGATGCATCGTCCTTCGAAGGTTCATGCTCACAACTGGACAAGATGAAGTCTCACTGGCAACTACTTGAACAGTCTCGACCAGATATCGTCATGATTGATTTCATTGACGAGCGAATCGGCATCGTACAGCACCAGAACTCCCTCATGTCTGCCAGCGGCCCCCTGCTGAAAGCTCTTGAGCGTAAAGGCATCGAGCATGAAATCAAACGCCCTTGGAGCCCGGAAGTTCAGCAACTTCGGGAGTGGGCTCTGCCAGCGTTCCTGGACCGAGTTGCCTCCATCTGCCCAAACATTTTCGTTCACAAAGCAACTTGGGCTGAAAGTTACAAAAATGGAAATGCAGTTGAAAGCTTCAAGGGTGGTGAATTTGAGCGTCTGATTGAGCTGAATAACTCGGTCATTGACCCCATGCTTGCTACACTCGAGGACTCCTCGACAGCCGTCGAACAAATTGGCGGCCTGGAAGCCGGGCTGGTTGCCGGTGGTGATCATAAATGGGTATTCACACCCTATCATTATGACAGTACTTACTATAAAACAGTTGCCAAGCAACTACTTGCACGAATCATGAATTGATCCAAAGGAATAAACGGAACATGAAAATCAAAACCGCTGCCCTGCTGTCGCTGCTCGCCCTCGCCATTTCCGGCTGCGATCAGAACTCCACTGAGACTAAAGTGGCTACCCAAGCAACAGAGGCAGTACAACCTGCACAGGCGAAAGCCGAACTGAACCTTGCTGACGGCTCAATTTTGCAGCTGAATGCAGAGCATTTGAAATCCTACGCCAAACCTAACAGCGCAGGAAAACTGAGCATGCACGAATACAGCTACTCCACCGCCGACAAGCTGGCGGAAAATGATGTCTACATGCAATTGCAAAATGCAGGCTTCACCCGCAAGGTCATCAGCAGCGACAGCAGCCAGTTCAAAGTCCAATACTACAAAAAGGACCTACCTGTGATCGGTGGCATCTATACAACAGTCAATGGCGAAGATAACGTCGCGACTGTCGCAACTATCTACTGGCAAGAAAAATGATTCAACCAGCGTCGATTAACACTATTGAAAGAATCATCCCCAGATGAAGCTTCAGCATCACATTAGATCGACGCTGGGCTGGTGCCTCTCGGTAGGCACCAAGCTCTTGCGGGTTGTGCCCATCACGACTTTTACAGTGCAGCTCACGACCTTGGCGAGCCAGATATTTCTACTGCTCGCCTTTTTCCTACCTTTGAAAGTCATAATTTTATTAGGCTCGGAAAAAATACCTAGCTATTTCCCCAGCGCACTTCAAGCGCTGAGGAAAAATCATTTAATAGTATCACTTAGCGTGGCCGCAGCGACATGCTATGTGCTCTATCTGCTTAGTGAACTTCTTATTGCATACTGCTGTCGTAAAGGTGCGCGCACATTACTGCTTCGCAGTGCGAAGCTGAACATGTTCGAGAACCAGGAAAAAGTTGCAACCCATGCGTACTCCAGATTCAATCGTGCCATGGCAGCGGCGACTTTCTTTATTATAAGCACCATTACACTACTGATCATATATCCGAAACTGCTTATCGTTGTATTTAGCTACACCGTACTTGCCACATCATTATGCATCACCCTGTATAATTTCAGTTTCAAAGCTCAATCTCAGTTTCAACAGCACCATAGCAACATTCTCAATTCGCTTTCAGCCACTGGTTTCTTGCTCAGTTTTTTTTGCCTCGTTGCCGACTTTTTGTACTTTCCACACCAACGTATTTTCCATGCCGTCATTGCTGTACTGGTCCTGCGCCAGGCCTTGCAGCGCCTGACCAGCATGGTACTAGACATTATTAGTCTGCGTATGCAACATCGACAGATCAATGCGATGTTCTTCCAGTCCCAACCCTTGCTCGAACAGCGGCAGACCAATCAAGAACTTGAGAGCCTGCTTAGTCCACCCAGTCGTGAAGCTTGGATAAAAAGTTTAATGGAGCAAGCGGGGATCAAAACGGCAGAGGGACTGCAAATCAGCTGGCACCAAATTGATGCCGTTGATGTTTACGCATTCCATATCACTGTGATGGAACACCATGAACCTAAAGAATACTTGGCCAAGCTATTTGGCAACAACATTGCGACGCTCGCGAAACAGGAACGGCTACTATTCGAGCACCAGCCGCATTTGCCTTCAATCGAGTGGGTCGGGCATCACCTACTGCACGGCGTCGACTGTCATCTCTTCCGTCTAGATGGCCACAAGAAGCTGATCAGACGCCAAATTGGCGATGGCGTCGTAGCGATCAATGAGCAGCTTCTTCGCTGCGAACCGGCGCACGAATTGCTAATACGCTTCAGCCGTACTCGCCCTTACTTAGAGCAACGACTGGATAAGAGATTTATTGAACCTCTACGGTTCGTGTGCTCGACTCCGGAGGAAGCAGATAAGGTTGATCGCTTGCTTGAATCTTTCGATTTGATTATTGAAAAACTCCGCAACTTACCACGACAGATCGTGTCATTGGACATTACGTCAGAATCTTTGCTCATTTCTGCCTCACAGAAGTATAAACTGAGCCATTGGAGCAGTTGGCGCATTGAAGCTGCCGGTAGTAATTGGCCTATCGGAGAAAAAGAGCGCCTTTGCAAGGCAGTTGAAGCTGCACGCACTCATCGCCCTAGCTTGCAAAACACGCCTACCCACCACGTCGTGTTATCAGCGTTCATGTATAGCTTTGAGAGACTCTTGCTTAGGAAGGATTATCCAGCCGCACTGAGGTTGCTGGACGACATTCTCGCCGCCAATACAGAGGATAAAGCCCTGGATATTCAGCAGGAGTTCGTTCAGTGAAAAAAATCGCCATGATCGTATGGAACGAGTTTCTTAATGATGCCCGAGTGCTCAAAGAAGCCCAGACGTTACAGAGCGCAGGATACCAAGTTCGCGTCTTTGCCTTGCACACGCCCGGCGTCACACGGCAACAAGAGCGCCTGGAGGGTGGAATTGAAGTCTTCCGCGTGGCGCGTAGCCCGCTCTGGCGATTGCGCAAACGCAAAATCGCTTCTGCTCCAGCCCCCAGCACCAGCAGAAGCCAAGGGCCCATTGGCAAGCTAGGTTTCAAGCATCAACTGTTGCGTCTGGTCGCCCGCGCCTGGACTCACACAACGCTGCTGGCGCACATGGTCCGTTTTCGCGCAAACGTGGTGCACTCGCACGATGTAAATACGTTGCCAACTGCCTGGCTGGCCTCCCGTATGAGCCGTGCCCGCCTGATTTACGACGCTCATGAGATCAGCACCAGCCGTGAAGGCTACGATAGTTTTCGCAAATTGGTGGGTATGGTCGAGAAGCGACTTATGCCCAGAGCGGATGGCACTATCACGACCACAGATGCCCGCGCCAAGTACTTTGCCCGGGCTTATCAAGTCACACGCCCGACAGTGCTGCAGAACCGGCCCCGGTTAACGCGCTGCGGACGCACAAATCGGATTCGTGAAGAGCTTGGCCTCACTGAGCAATGGCCAATCATTGTTTATCAAGGTGGCCTGCAGCAGGGTCGTGGTCTTGAGAAGCTCATTCGTACCGCAGGGAACGTTCCAGACGCTTATTTCGTGCTCATTGGTGGGGGGCGCCTGGCCCACAGCCTGAGTCAGATCATTGAAGAACTCGAACTGCAAGACCGGGTACGCATCATCCCCACAGTACCGCTGGCAGAGCTCCCGAGCTACACGGCCTCAGCGGATATCGGTGTGCAACCCATTGAGAACACCTGCCTCAATCACTACACCACCGACTCGAACAAACTGTTCGAATATCTGATTGCCGGGCTACCCGTTGTGGCGACGGACTTTCCGGAAATCCGTCGTATTGTGCGAAAGAATGATGTTGGCGTACTCGTTCCCGCCAATGATCCGACGAGCCTAGCACACGCCCTGAACGTATTGGTTTCTGATGGCAGTTTGCGTGAGGCTTATGCAGAAAATGCGCGTTCGACTGCTGCCACTTTGAATTGGGAGGAGCAGGAGGCGCGGCTGACTGATTTGTATAAAAAGGTTCTTTCTTCGGACTCATTAGCGCTGCAGGCAAGATCATGACCACACGGATCCTCCTGCTGAGTTTTTACTACCCACCGGACCTTTCTGCGGGCTCGTTTCGTGCTGAGGCGCTTGTCAACGCGCTTCGTACCGAACTTGGCGATCACGTCGACATTGAGGTAGTTACCACTCAACCTAACCGGTATCACTCCTTCACAGCCAACGCCGTGAGCATTGAACGCTCACCACTCCTGACAATCAGACGGATAGATGTGCCTGCACACCGCAGTGGTATCAGGGACCAAGCACTGGCGTTTGCCAGCTTTGCCTTTAATGCGTTGAAGATTACTCGCAAGAAGAAGTACGACCTCGTTTTTGCCACTTCATCGCGATTGATGACAGCATCTCTTGGTGCCCTGATCGCGAAACGAAACGGATGTGGGCTCTATCTCGACATTCGCGACATCTTGGTCGATACGTTGCGCGAGCTGCTGCCCTCACGTTGGGGCCAATTATCGGCATCCATTTTCTCTCGAATAGAGCGGTGGACCATCAAGCAAGCAACGAGGGTCAACCTGATCTCTCCGGGCTTCCTGCCTTACTTCAATACCCGCTATCCTGGACGTGAGTTCACGCTCTATACCAATGGTGTGGATGAACTATTCATCAACCACCCGCAGGCGCCCCAGCTGCCAGCGCTCCAGACACGCTCTGAGCGGCTGCAAGTGGTGTATGCGGGCAATATTGGAACTGGCCAAGGGTTAGATCAAATTCTTCCAGAACTGGCCAAGCGCCTGAATGACAAAGTCGATTTTCATCTGATAGGGGCCGGGAGCGCTCTGGAGAGCTTGAGAAAGGCGCTTGCACGCGCTGAGGTAGAGAACGTGCGCATATCGCCGCCAATGAAGCGCGATAAATTATTACGTGTTTATCATCAAGCTGATGTTTTGTTTCTTCACCTGAATAACCTCAAGGCCTTCCGCCGCGTACTTCCCTCCAAGCTTTTCGAGTATGCCGCCACTGACAAGCCCATCTGGGGTGGACTGTCGGGCTACGCAAGTCGATTCGCGCAAAAAAGAATTAAAAATGTGGCATTGTTTCCGCCATGCGATGTTGATGCCGCAATTGAGGCACTACAAGGCTTGGCACTGCAGAAGATATCACGCCTTGAATTCGTGCAGCAGTACTCGCGCACAGCAATCAAAAAAAGAATGGCCCTGGACGTGCTGCAGATTTCTCCTAAATACATTGCCCACTCATCACGCGCACGACTGGGAATCTCCACCGAACACAACCACCTGCTGGCCACTACTGAGAAGCCAGCAAAGGTATCGTCCCTGAACTAACCGCCAGGGTATCTCACCGATTGCCATCTCACAGGATTGAAATAAGAAAATGACAAGCGGGCTTCAGAAAATGAGTCTGTCCAAGCTGGATGGGATTCGCGGCATTGCGGCCGTGATTGTGATTTTTTCCCATGCGTTGTTCTGGTACTACCCAGCAATGCATCTGGGTGAACGCACCAAGGGCCGCCCCCTCGACGGCATAGAATGGTTTGATAGCCCATTCTCTTTTTTTTACCGTGGCGGGTTCTCTGTGTCCGTGTTCTTCATCTTGAGCGGCTTAGTACTTACCTACAGTATCTCAAGACACGCCGACGTGGTTAACTCTATTCGCAAAGCATCGTTGAAACGCTATATTCGCCTGGGCGTTCCTGTCGCAGCGTCCGTTCTAATCGGATGTGCACTGATGAAGCTTGGAATTTATGAGGCACCAAAGGTCAGCCCTATTCCAGTACTTTCAACCCCCTATCTATTCAATGCCACATGGGACGGAGCTATAAGAGACGCCATTTATGGCGCGCTGGCGTTGGGAGACAGCCGCTATAACTATGTACTCTGGACCATCCAGATAGAACTCATCGGATCATTCGCCATCTTTGCGGCCTTCGCGCTGTTTGGAGGAAATGCGTTCGTCTATCGCCTTTTTTGCATCCTCGCATTCCTTGTGTTGTCCGCATCAACCAACAAGACGGCGATGTATACATCGCTTTTCTTTCTAGGCTCGATGTTAATAACCTTTCGATTCAATGAGGAAAAGCCCAGTATCAAAAGGACGGTAATTTGCATGGCCGGCCTGCTCATCGGGCTGTATTTGGCCGGTTTTCACTCTGCAAGCGCCTCCTATGAAATGCTTAACACTATAACCCGGGCACTGTCCGCCATAACGGGCTACCAGCCTTCCTGGCTATTGATCATGCCTGCGCTCGGAGGCCTCGTTATTTTACTCAGCGTCCTGAACGCTCAGCGGACATTTGCTGTTCTGGATAGCGCACCAATGAAGTGGCTAGGTAAGCTGTCATTTTCTCTTTACCTGCTTCACACCTTCATTCTGGTCGTGGTCGCTCAGTTCTTCACAAAACATTTTGGCATGAGTTTTCCTGCCATGATAATGACATTGAGCACAACACTCATCCTCACCCTTATCGCTTCCTACTTCTTCCATTTGAAGGTTGATTTGCCCGCCATTACCTTGGCAAACAAGTTCTCCTCACTTCTACTCGGCACGAAAGAGAAAGCTGCCAAAGCTGAAGGCAATCAGCAACAGCCGGCGCAAGCATGAAAAAGACGGTGAAGACGAGTGTGCAACTCGATCTTCACCGTCTTTTTATGGATAAGCGAAGATTGCTGTCTTACCGCCTCAATAAACCCTATCCCCCACCAACCGCTTCAAATACTGCCCATACCCATTCTTGGCCAACGGCTCAGCCAGCTTCAACAGCTGCTCTGCCCCAATCCACCCCTGCCTGAACGCCACCTCTTCCGGGCAAGCCACCTTCAGCCCCTGCCGGCGCTCGATCGTAGCGATATACCCACTCGCCTCCAGCAACGAATCATGCGTGCCGGTATCCAGCCAGGCATACCCGCGCCCCATGATCTCCACCGACAGCCGGTTCTGCTCCAGGTACACCCGGTTCAAATCGGTAATCTCCAGCTCGCCACGGGGAGACGGCTTGATGCCCTTGGCAATCTCGACCACGTCCTTGTCGTAGAAATACAGCCCGGTCACGGCATAGCTGGACTTCGGCTTGGCGGGCTTTTCTTCCAGGCTGATGGCCTTGCCCGTGTCATCGAACTCGACCACGCCATAACGCTCTGGGTCGTGCACGTGGTAGGCGAACACGCTGGCGCCGTCGTCGCGGTCCATGGCGTTGCGCAGCAGCTGCTGGAAGTCATGGCCGTAGTAGATGTTGTCGCCCAGCACCAGCGCCGACAGGTCGTTGCCGATGAAGTCTTCACCAATCAGGAACGCCTGTGCCAGGCCGTCCGGGGAGGCTTGTACGGCATAGGTGATGTTGATGCCCCACTGGTGGCCATCGCCGAGCAGTTGCTCGAAGCGTGGGGTGTCTTGTGGGGTGGAGATGATCAGGATGTCCTGGATGCCCGCCAGCATCAGCGTGGTCAGCGGGTAGTAGATCATCGGTTTGTCGTACACCGGCAGCAGCTGCTTGGAAATTGCCAGGGTCGCCGGGTGCAGGCGGGTACCCGACCCGCCCGCCAGAATGATGCCTTTACGGTTCATAGTGGTCATTTCTCGTGTATTTCCGTGAGCATGCGGGCCACTCCCTGGCGCCAGTCTGGCAGGGTCAGGGCAAAAGCCTTCTGCAGTTTGTGGGTATCAAGACGTGAGTTGGACGGCCGCTGGGCAGGCGTCGGGTAGGCATCGGTGGTCAACGGGTTGACCTGTTCGGCGTGGGCTTTCAACGCTACCCCTTGTGCCGCCGCCTGCTCCAGCACGAAGCGGGCGTAGCCGCACCAGGTGGTTTCACCGCCGGCTGCCAGGTGGTACAGGCCGGCCAGGGCCGGGTTGCGGCGGGTGGCGGTGATGGCGTGGGCGGTGATGTCGGCGATCAGCTCGGCACCGGTAGGGGCGCCGTGCTGGTCGTCAATCACGCCCAGGCTGTCGCGTTCGCCGGCCAGGCGCAGCATGGTCTTGGCAAAATTGTTGCCACGAGCGGCGTACACCCAGCAGGTACGGAATATCAGGTGCTGGCAGCCGGCCGCCTGGATGGCTTGCTCGCCAGCCAGCTTGCTTTCGCCGTAGGTGTTCAGCGGGCCGACGCTGTCGTCCTCGCGCCAGGCCTGTGTGCCCTGCCCGGGGAACACGTAGTCAGTGGAGTAATGCACCAGCAGTGCGCCGCAGTCGGCAGCGGCGCGGGCCAGCACGCCGACGGCTTCGGCGTTTACCCTGAAGGCTTGATCGCGGTCGCTTTCAGCCTTGTCGACGGCGGTGTAAGCGGCGGCGTTGACGATGACCTCAGGGGCGTAGGCGCGCACGGTTTCGGCCAGGCCTGGCAGGTTGGCCAGGTCACCGCAGTGCGCCTGGCTGCGGCTGTTCAGCGCCAGCACCTGGCCCAAGGGGGCCAGGCTGCGTTGCAGCTCCCAACCTACCTGGCCGTCCTTGCCCAGTAGCAGAATCTTCATGCCGAACGCCCTGCGTAGTTTTTCTCTACCCAATCGCGGTAGTTGCCGGACTGTACGTTCTGCACCCAGTCCTGGTTGTCGAGGTACCAGGCCACAGTCTTGCGAATGCCGGTCTCGAAGGTTTCGGCGGGTTTCCAGCCCAGCTCGCGCTCCAGCTTGCGGGCGTCGATGGCGTAGCGGCGGTCATGGCCGGGGCGGTCGGTCACATAGGTGATCTGGTCGGCGTAAGGCTTGCCGTCGGCGCGGGGTCGCAGCTCGTCCAGCAGGGCACACACGCGGTTGACGATTTCCAGGTTGGGCTTTTCGTTCCAGCCGCCCACGTTGTACACCTCACCGGTGGTGCCGGCTTCCAGCACACGGCGGATGGCGCTGCAGTGGTCCTTGACGTACAGCCAGTCGCGGATCTGCTGGCCGTCGCCGTACACCGGCAATGGCTTGCCTGCGAGTGCGTTGACGATCATCAGCGGGATGAGCTTTTCCGGGAAGTGGTACGGGCCGTAGTTGTTCGAGCAGTTGGTGGTCAGCACCGGCAGGCCATAGGTGTGGTGGTAGGAGCGCACCAGGTGGTCACTGGCGGCCTTGCTGGCCGAGTACGGGCTGTTGGGCTGATACTGGTGGGTTTCGGTGAAGGCCGGCTCGTCGGCAGCCAGCGAGCCATACACTTCGTCGGTGGACACGTGCAGGAAGCGGAACGCCTGGCGGGCCTGTTCGTCCAGGCCGCCCCAATGGGCGCGCACGGCTTCCAGCAGGCGGAAGGTGCCGACGATATTGGTTTCGATGAAGTCTTCCGGGCCATGGATCGAGCGGTCGACGTGGGACTCGGCAGCGAAGTTGACGATGGCGCGCGGCTGGTGTTCCTTCAGCAGGCGAGCTACCAGCTCGGAGTCACCGATATCGCCGTGCACGAAGATGTGGCGCTTGTCGCCTTGCAGGCTGCTCAGGGTTTGCAGGTTGCCTGCATAGGTGAGCTTGTCGAGGTTGACCACGGGCTCGTCACTGGCGGCCAGCCAGTCCAACACGAAGTTCGCGCCAATGAAGCCCGCACCACCAGTTACCAGAATAGTCATCGTTCAGTTCTTCCCAATTGCCGCTTTCAAACTTCACTGCGTTTGAAGTTCATGTGGGCGTTGCTTTGCCGGCAACGCCTGTTCTATTTGTCAGTTCAGCGTTCAGGGCTCCAGGCGCCGCCGCTGGTACAACCAGTCAACAATTTCACCGCCCGGCACATAGCCGCTTACGGTGTCGCGCAGCAGCTGGCGCACGGTGGCAAAGTCGTCGGCCGCGGTCGCGGTACGCAGTGCATCCAGGCGCTGCTTCAGCACATCCCAGGTCAGGTAGTCTTCGTTGGCGCTCATGATCATGGGGTGGCGCGTGGCAATCACGTTGTCGCCGATCAACAATTCTTCGTACAGTTTCTCGCCGGGGCGCAGGCCGGTGAAGTTGATGGCGATGTCGCCCAGCGGGTTGCGCTCGGAGCGGATGCTGAAGCCGGACAGGTGAATCATCTTTTCGGCCAGTTCCACGATTTTCACCGGCTCGCCCATGTCCAGCACGAACACGTCGCCGCCCTGCCCCATGGAGCCGGCCTGGATCACCAGTTGCGCAGCCTCGGGGATGGTCATGAAGTAGCGGGTGATTTTCGGGTGGGTCACCGTCAGCGGCCCGCCGTTCTTGATCTGTTTGTGGAACAACGGAATGACCGAGCCGGAAGAGCCCAGCACATTGCCGAAACGCACCATGGTGAAACGGGTCTTGTTCACCTGCGACACATTGCCGGTATCGCCCATCAGTACCGGGGCCAGCTCGTTGCTCAGGGCCTGCAGCACCATTTCGGCCAGGCGCTTGGTGCTGCCCATCACATTGGTGGGGCGTACGGCCTTGTCGGTGGAAATGAGCACGAAGTTCGACACGCCAGCCTGCAGCGCCGCCTGGGCGGTGTACAGAGTGCCGAACACATTGTTCGACAGGCCTTCGGCAATGTTGTGCTCGACAATGGGCACATGCTTGTACGCAGCGGCGTGGTAGACGGTGTCTACCTGCCAGGCGCGCATCACGTCGAGCATCTTGGCCTGGTCGCGGACCGAGCCCAGTATCGGGATCAACTGCACGGCCAGCCCTTCGCGCAGGATGCGCTGCTCCAGCTCGCCAGCGATGGTGTACAGGTTGAATTCACTGTGTTCGAACAGCAGCAGGGTACGCGGCGTCTGCCCCAGGATCTGGCGGCACAGCTCGGAGCCGATCGAGCCACCGGCACCGGTCACCATTACGGTCTGGTCGATGATGCAGTGCTGCAGCAGGTCACCTTGTGCAGGCACCGCGTCGCGCCCCAGTAGGTCGGCGATGTCCACTTCCTGGATATCGTCCACCTTGACCCGGCCGCTGGCCAGGTCCATGAAACCGGGCACACTGCGTACGTGCAGCGGGTAGCCTTCGAGCAGGTTGAGGATTTCGCGGCGGCGGCTGCGGCTGACCGAGGGCAGCGCCAGCAGGATTTCTTCGGCGCCGGTGTCGTCGATCATGCGTTGCAGTTGTTCTGGCTGGTACACCTGCAGGCCGGCGATCACCCGGTCGGTGATGCTGCCATCGTCGTCGATGAACGCTACCGGGCGCATGGCCTTGCCCATGCGCAGGGCCGCAACCAGCTGGTTACCGGCCGAGCCGGCGCCGTAGATGGCAACCCGTGGCAGGCCATCGTTGCGGTTGGCAAAGGGCACATGCTGTACGGCGGTGGCGAACCAGTCACCGAGGAAGTACTGGCGCATGGCCAGGCGCAGGCCGCCGACCATGATCAGGCTCAGCCACCAGTAATTGAAGGTGATCGAGCGTGGCACCACGTTTTGATGGTTGCTGGCCCAGTAGATGATGAAGCCCAGGATCAGCGCCGACAGTGTCACGGCCTTGATGATGGCGATCAGTGCGTCATTGCCGAAATAGCGCATGACTGCCCGATACAGGCCAAAGCGGATGAACAACGGGATCGAGATGATCGGCGCGGTGATGAACAACCAGGTGTGGTCCACAACAGGGTTGGCCAGATCGTCGATGCCCAGGCGCACGACAAACGCCAGCCACAGCGCGAACCAGACCAGAATCACATCAGCCGCTACCTGAATCAGCCGTTTGTGGCGTCGAGGTAGTCCAAGCAGTCTTGAGCGCAGCTTATCCATAGAACCTCTTAGGGCTTTCCAACCTGACATGTCTACTGTCTTCGTCCTATCACTTTAGCTAGTGTTCGAGCTCACCGGCGCGCCAGCGCACGGCCAGATATGCCAATGGCAGGTAGGCAATGATCACACCCCACACGCCGTCCAGGCCCAGCAACAGCACACACAGGGCAACTGGCAGCAGCCAGAACAGGTTGATCGCAGCCACCGCCAGGGTTACCGGCAGGTGCTTGCCATAGTGACGAGAAGCAAACTGGTATGCGTGGCTGCGGTGCGCTTCGTACACCTTGTCACCGCGCAGCAATCGGCGGATGAGGGTGAAGGTGGCATCCACGACAAACACGCCCAGCAGAATCAGCCAGCACCAGAACAATTGCGGCGAAGCCCAGGCAGCCTGCAGCGACAAGCCCGCCAGTACAATGCCAAGGAAGCCACTGCCGGCATCGCCCATGAAGATCTTGGCCGGCGGGAAGTTCCAGAACAGAAAACCCAGCGTTGCCGCAGCCAGCAACAGCGGCAGTACCATCAGTTGCGGCACACCGGCCAGGGCCGATAGCAGCACCATACCCAGGCAGGCGGTGACCGCTTCGACGCTGGCAATGCCGTCGATGCCGTCCATGAAGTTATACAGGTTAAGCATCCACACGGTGTAGAACGCCGCAAGAATGAAGCCAAACCACTGCAGGTCGAGGGTAAAGCCGAACACCTGCAACGGCGCCAGGCCGCCCAGCCAGTACAGCATCCACGCGGCGGCGGCGAAGTGGCCAAGCAGGCGCCAGCGGGCAGCGATGTGGCCGTGGTCGTCCATGAAGCCGATTACCGCGATCAACGCCCCTGCCCCACCAATGGCGACCAGCGGCGCCAGCGGCACCGCACCGGCCATGCCCAGTAGCGGCAGGCAGGCCAGGAAGCTCAGCACAATGGCCACGCCACCACCCCGTGGGGTGGGCACGGTGTGCGAACTACGCGCGTTGGGCACGTCGATGATCTGCTTGTTCAGGGCGTAGCGCCGTAGCGCAGCAGTCAAAAGCAGGGATGCCCCTGCGACGAGGGGAATAAGCCACCAAACCGTCATTTGTCTTGCCCTTTCAAAAAATTGAGTGCCGTGGCCCGCAGCGCCTGGTCCACATCCAGCGGGGGCTGCCAGCCCAGCAGTTCACGGGCTTTGCCACTGTCTACCTGCAGCGACCCGCACAGGCGCTGCGCCAGGCCGCCCTTGCCGGCGAGTGTCGCCGCCCCCTTCAGCCAGCTGGCAGGTACGGGCAGCAACCTGGCGGGCTTGCCCAGTGCCTTGCCCAGCCGCTGCAGCAACTCGGTGGTGGACAGGTCGTCGCCATCGCTGGCCAGGAAGGTCTGGTTGGCGGCGGCCGGGTGGTCGATGCAGGTCACCAGCAAGTCCACCAGATTATCCAGAGCCACCAGGCTCCGCTTGTTGTGGATGGCGCCAAACGGCAGCGGTACGCCTTTGCTCAGCCAGTTCATCATGCTGCGGAAATTGGCTTTCACCCCAGGTCCATACACCAGCACCGGCCGGACGATCACCACTTCCAGCCCGCTTTGCGCTGCCAGCTGGCGCAGCCCGTCTTCGGCTTCGCGCTTGGAGATGCCGTAGGGGTCTGAAGGCGCTGGCGCCTCGTCCGCGCTGAACGGCTGGCGGCCGTCGGTGGTCTCGCCATTCACCTTCACCGAGCTGACAAAGATGAAGCGCCGTACACCTGCCTGGACCGCAGTCCGAGCCAGGTTCAGGGTGCCTTCAACGTTTACCCGGCGGAACTCGGCCAGTGGGTCGGTGGCGGTTTCGTGCATCACGTGCACGCGGGAAGCCAAGTGGATAACGGTGTCCACCTGGTCGAAGTGCCCGGACGCAACGTCCACCGTCGACAGCTCGCTGAATGCACGGTAATCCACGCCCTCCAGCGGCTGGCCAGGCAGCTTCCGCACCAAGGCCCGTGGCGCCCGGCGCGCGTCTGCAGCAAGCCGCTGCAGCAGCACCTTGCCGACAAAACCGCTACCGCCGGTGACCAGAATGCCTGGGCATTGTGCGTTGCCTTGCCCGGCCATCAACCTCTCCCCGCCCGGCCCAGCAATCGGGTGAACACGCTGCGGTACTGCTCCGCTACCACCGACCAGCGGTAACGGCGGTTGGCAATTTCATGCAGGCGCGTCGACAGTTGCGCACGGGCGTCAGCATCCCCCAGCAGCGCCTGTACATGGTTGCGCAGCGACGTGCTGTCGGCAAAGTACAGCGCCTGGTCTTCGGTAGTAGCACGGTTGAACGACACATCGAAGGCCACTACCGGCAAGCCCAGCCACATGGCCTCGACCAGCGACGGGTTGGTACCGCCGGCGCTGTGGCCGTGCAGGTATACCGTGGCATTGCTGCGCAGGGGGCTCAGTTGCTCTACGTCGTAGATCGGGTCCAGCAGGTGAATGTTGCTCACCCCTTCATACTGCTTGCGCAGTTGCACGCCGTATTCGCTGTGGTTCCAGTTGCCGATGATCGCCAGCGGCATGCCAGACCCGGCAAAGGCCTCGAGAATGACGTGGATGTTGTTCTCCGGCTCGATGCGGCACACCGTGAAGGCGTAAGGCGCGCCAAGGAACGGGTACGCCTGGCGGGCTTGCTCGCTTGGCTGGCCGGCCCGGGCCTGGTCACCACCGTAGGCAATCAGTTCGCTGGGCTTGTTGTATTCGGCGGTCACATACTCCTGCAGCACCTTGTTGTCGGTGATGACCGCGTGGGCAAAGCGCACGGCCACGGCTTCAGACAGTTTCAGGAACCAGCGGGCGAAGTTGGACCATTTGGCGCGCTTCCATTCGTAGCCGTCGATGTTCACCACGATCGGCTTGCGCGTCAGCAGGCGCATGAATGGCAGGGCGATGCAGCCGGAAACCCCCAGGATCAGCATCAGGTCGTGCTTGCGGTAGGCGTGCAGCATGCTCAGCACGTCGTACGGAATGCTTTGTACGCCATTGGCCTTGAGGTTCAGGTAGACCAGGCGGGCACGTTCGAAAAACTTCGGGCGCTCGGGGTAATGCGGCGCGCTGCAATACACGGTGAGCTCGCAGTCACCCGGCAGGTTGCGCACCAATTGTTCGGTCAGTGTTTCCCAGCCACCGTATTGGGCGGGCAAACCTACCGTACCAATTACTGCAATCTTATAGGTCATCAAACACCATCACGATATTTTTCTGGAAGTTGGCGGTGGAAAACACACTCGCTTTCATGCGTGCGCGCTCAGACAATGCCTGGCACAGCTGTGGGTCCTGCGACAGGCGCGCAACCGTGCGCACCAGCTGTTGGTGGTCTTTCGAGTCGATCTGGTAACCCTCTGCCCCATCACCGACCAGCTCCACCGGGCCGCCTACCGGGGGCACGATGGTCGGGATACCAAAGGCCATCGCCTCGAGAATGGTCAGGCCAAAGGTTTCGACCCACCCATCCACATGGGACAGGTTCAGCACCAGGCTGGCTTCGCGGTAGAACCTCGCCACGTCGGCGCTGGCCGGGCTGAGGGTGAGGTTTTTCGGCAATACCTTGCCGGCGAAATAAGTGTCCACTTCCTGGGCGCTGGCATTGAGCACCAGGTTGAACTTGAGCACCGGGTCCGCAGCCAGTGCCGTGGCCAGTGCGACGAACTCGTCAACGCCCTTGTAGCCCTTCAGCGACGCCAGCATCAGCACATTGAAGCGGCCGCCATGAAGATGCTGGTACGCCGTGGCCATCGCCTGCTGCTGGAAGCCCTCGGCCAGGCCGTTGTAAACGGTCACCGCTGGCACCCCGGCAACGCCCTCTTGTGCCTGCAAGTACTTCGACACGTAGACCACCTTGCTGGCACAGCCGGCAATCACCCGCCGCAGAAACGCCTTGAGCAGCGCAGGCCGAATGGAGGTTTCGTGCACGTGGTAAACCACTTTGGCACCGCGCAAGCGGGCAGCCAGCGCCGCACCGAAGGGCAGCATGGTATTGATGAGCACAACCTGCCCGGGGCGCACCTTGCGCAGCAGGCTGAAAAACAGCGCCACTTGCGAACCGGCATACGCCAGCAGGGTCAGCCAGCGGTTGTCGAAACGCTTGTAGGCAAACTTGCAGGTGCGCACCTGCAGTTCGTCGAGCACGCCGTGGCCGCTGCTGCCCACATGCAGGGTGCAGTCGGCCCCGCTTTGCTGCAGCGCGGTGATGGTCTGGTTCAGTACCCGGGGGCTACCACTGTAATCATTCAGCAAATGAACAAAGTGCAACGTTTTCATGCCACCCCTTCTTCTGCGATGCGCGCCTTGATGAATTTGGCCGGCACACCGCCATAAATCGAGTTCTTGCGGTACACACCCGCAGCCACCACGGCCCCCGCGGCAAACACGCAACCGTCTTCGATCACCGCGCCATCGAGCACGGTCACCTTGGCGCCGATCCAGCAGTTGCGGCCAACCTTGATGCCTTGACGGGTCACGCCCTGCAGGCGGATGGGTTGCAGCGGGTCTTCGAAGTTGTGGTTTTCAGAATGAAAGCTGACAAAGTTGCCGATGATGGTGTCGCTGCCAATCTCGATACCGCCGGCGCAACCCAGGAAGCACCCGGCGCCGAGGCCGACGTTGTCGCCAATTACCAGGCCCTTGCCGATGTTGGCCAGGCTGCCGGTGCACTCGATGATGATGTGCTTGTTCAGCGATACCGCAGTGCCGAAGCGAATGCCGTCATTGGACAAGGCATCGACGAAGCAGCCTTGGTCGATCACCAGCCCAGGCCCGTACTGGATCTTGCCCACTTCCTTCAGTGTCACTCCCGAGCCGATGAACGCCAGCCGCCGCTGGCGAAGCCGGATCACCCCGCGACAGGCCATCACCAGCTTGCTCACGATCAGCCCAAGCAGGTAGCCCGACGAGATGCGCCGGTCGATTACCATTGGGCGCTTTTTAACCACCAAAACCAGTTTTTCGAGCAAGGCATGCATCATTTCACGGCCCTCACCTGGGTAAACAAGGCCTTGATGAAAGCCGGGCGACGATAGGCCAGCGCTTTGCGAAAGGCAGCATAGACCAGGTACAGGTCCAGCAGGCCCCGCTGCAGCAGGCTGTGGGAATGAAAGCTGATTCGCAGGCCGTGGATCATTTCCTCGAAGCGGAACAAGGCACGCTCCGGGGTATCGGCGCTGTGCTCGGACAGGTCGTGGGCAATTTCCACATCCAGCACGCAGGCCTTGGGGAAATACCCCTCGTAGCGGATGAAAAAATCGGTATCGGTGGCATAGAAGCGCAACCGCTCGTCATAGAAAGGCGTCATGCGCTGGAAGCACTGACGGGTGAAAATCAGGCCGCTATTGATACCCAGCAGGTTTCTCGAGTCCACCAGGCCAGGGGCCACATCGGGGGTAAGACGGCCCATGAACAACCAGCGCTGGCCGGGGCTGACCAGTTGCCCATGGCTGACCAGGCGGGGCATGAACACGCCCACCTGGTCACCGCCCGGGGCACTGCGCACCTGGCCGATCTGCGTCAGGCAACTGGACAGGCGAATGTTCGAGTAGTTGGTGTCGTCGTCCGAGATCATGAACAGCTCGACCCCGGCGGCAAATGCCTCTTTGGCCACTTGATTGTAGATGACCGACAGCCGCTGGTTGTCCGCCTCGTACCAGCGTACGCCCGGGCACGGCTGCGCCATGCCGGGAGAGTTGTTCCAGACATGCAGTTGCAGGTCGACACCCTCATCCTGCAGCAGTGCCTTTTGTGCGAGCAGCGACTGCAGGGCAATCGAGTCCTGGCTAGCTTTCCGATACAGAACGATCAGTACGGCCAAGCTCAACTTTTGTTCTTCTGTTTTCACCAATGATCACCATCACCACGATCGCGAATATGTAAAGGACCACACTGTTCGTATAGGACTGGAAAAAGAACGAGCTCAGGAAGAACGGGTAACTGGCAATCACGAAGTTGCCCAAACCGTTTTTCCATGCGCTGGCATGCGGCCTGTCCCGGACGATGATCGTCACCAGCTTGTGATACCACAGAATCAACCCGGCCATGATGAGCGCGCCGACCCAGCCGCAGGTGGCCAGCAGGTTGAGCCAGAACGAATCGAACCAGTACGGCTGGCCCGGGCCCACCGAACCAAAGCCATAGCCCATGGGGTGCGCGCTCAGCACCTCGTACATGTGCAGCCACTGGCGCTCACGGTCCAACGCAGACAAGTCCTGGGTGTAACCCATCGACAGGTAGGCAAAGATCGCCACGGTCAGGCCAATGAACTGCAGGTAACCCAGCAGCGAAATCAGCCAGGCCGTACGCAGCACCCGCGCCACCACCAGCATCGCGCAGATGCACACCAGGCCGATCATGGCCGTGCGCACCGAACCGATCACAATCAACCCGCACAGCAGCACAAACGCGGCGCTCAGCAACAGGCGCCGGGTAAGCGACCAGTGACGCCCGCTGAGCAACACGGCCAGCGTCATGGCGGCGGTATTGAGAATGACGGCGGAAAACTCCAGAGTGCCGGTGAAGAAGCCGGAAACCCGCGGCAGCCCGTCACGCATCGAGTTGTACGGCTGCAGTTCGTAACCTTTGGCGGTAAGCAGCGGCCAGTACCAGAACTGTTCGGCCGAGGCGATGGTCAGGTATTGGTACAGCGCATACACGCCGGTGAGCACGCTCATGGCCAGCACCGACCAGTACACATGGCGCAGCTTCTTCTCGGTCGACACCGCCTGTGCCCAGATGGCCACGGCCATACCGATAAACACCGGCACGGCCAATGCGCGGAACATGCGCACCGACCCTGCACTCAGGTCACCGAACAGCAGGTACAGGAAGGCGAAGAACAAAAGGATCAGCAACGACCGCCCCACCTCGAGGTTGACCACACCCCGCGCCGTGATGCTGGCCAGTGCCCGCAACAGCAGCCACATGATCATCAGCAGGCTGATCATTTCGCGCCAACCGGCAAAGGCACTGCCCAGGCCGAGCGTCAGCACTGCAAAGTCGCTGAAGAACAGCAGGCCGAACAACACGCCGATAAAGATCTTGATCACACTCACCCTCGCGCTTTGGCAAACCTGGCCAGCCGCAACAGCGTGACCTTGATGAGGATCTTGATGCGCGGCACCCAGGCGTAGGAAAGCAGCGCTCGCAACGCCAGCTTTGTGTCCATACGGCACAAGGCGTCGAAGACATCCGCAGGCACCATGCTAGTGACCTTACCTGTCGGTTTCATGAAATCGAGGTTGCCCGACCACGGCAGCATGGTCGCCAGCTGGTTTTCGCTGTATTCGCCACGCTCGATGCAAGCCAGGTAGCGCGCTTTCACGGCTTCTAGCGAGTTCACCTGCTGCACGGCTTCGACCACCGGTGCACTGGGCCGCGGTTGCTCGATGCTGGCCAGCAGTTGGTCGACGCTGGCTACTTTCAGGCTGTCTGCAGGCGAATAGCCCTGAATGGGCGCAACCAACCCGACACAGCGCCGGCCCTTGAGCAGTTGTTCAGCGAACGCCGTACCGCCGGGTATAGGGTAGCTGTCCAGATAAAAGTCGGCTTTTTCCGCAAACGCCAGGTAGTCCTTGTACGGCAGGTGACGGCGGATGAAAAAGCGCGTGGGGTAACGCAGCTTCACTGTCCACCACCAGGTGTTGGTCAGCGGGTTGGCACCAATGATCCAGCACTCGGCGTTCGGGAACCTGTCGAGAATAGCCGTGATCGACGGGCGCATGTCCAGGCCGCCATGGGGCTTGTACTTGGCCGCCGAGGCGGCACTGAACACCTTGATCCGCTCATGCGCGGGCGCGGCGTCCGGCACTTTTGCGCCGCTGGTTTCAATCGGTATCGCCAGGAAGCTCTTCTGGCAGGCGAGGTGTTTTTTCTTGTCGAGGTGGTGCCCGTAGGCGCTGATCTCGAAATACACATCAGCCACTGAAGCGCCGAAACTGAACACATGGTCGGCGTGGTTGACGAAATACACCGTCACCGCAGCGCCACGCTGCTGCTTCAGCAGGCCACAGGCGACCGTGGTGATGATGTCGTCAGGGTGAATGTGCAGCACCACCTTGTCGTACCGGGCAAGGGTGTCGACGATGGATTGCAGCCGCGCGCACGGGTCATCACCCCGCGCCACTTCGATGTGGGCGAAGTAGTCATTCAGACGTTCGATTACCTGGGGTTTGGCGCTGCGCGCCACCAGCAGGTCCACGGGGCCCTCGTGCATGTGCGCCAGCCGCTCCATCAAACGGGTGTGCCCGCCTTGCAGATAGGGTTCGCTGACCACGTGCAGGCAGCCCCGGGATGTGCCGCTGGCGACCGGTACTCTGACCAGGCTGGTGCACTGGGCTACCAGATGGCGCTCCAGCGCTGCGGCCTCGTAGATGTCCAGGTCCACGGCCCACAGCAGTGCACCATAGACTTGCGCCTGAGCCAAAGCCGGCCCTGGTGCTGCCTTCAGTATCCGGGCGTGCAGCTGCTCAACCACTTGCTTCATTGCTCAGCTCCGTGCCGAATCAGCGACAATCGACGACAAACGCCGGTAAACCGTGAAATACATGACGATTGCGTACAACAGGTAATTAACCGCGTAGGCAAGTGTGACCTTCTCATACCCCCAGAGTTGCGTGAGGTACACGGTCAGGGCGTAAAGCGACAAAGTGGCGAGGATTTCCGTCACCAGGTACAGCCGCGTCAAGGCCTTGCCCAGCATCAGGTAGGCCATCAGCCAGCTGGCGATCTTCAGGCTGTCGCCCACCATCTGCCAGGCGAACAGCTCGCGCATGGGTAGGAACGATTCGGAGAACAGCACCTGGATGATGAAGTCGCGCAGCAGGTAGATGATCAGCCCGGCCACTATGGTCATGGGCAGGATCAGCTTGTAGCCCTGCAGAATCTCCCTGCGCAGCTCACCGGCATCCTTCAGTTCGGACAACCGCGGCAGGTAATACACCGCCAGGGTGGTGGTAATCAGCATGAGGTACGCCGAACTCAGGCGCCACATGGCTTCCCAGTATCCCGCTTGCTCCCAGCCAAAGGTATTGCCCAGGTAGTCCCGCAGGAACACGTGGCAAACCGGCAGGGAACAGGCCGTGACCACGGCCATCAGCGCAAACTTCGACAGCCGCCTCAGGGCCTGACGGTCCAGCCCGCCAAAAAAGTCGCCAAGGTGGAACCAGGGCGTGCGCATGCAGATAACCAGGGTGGCCACGAAGCTCAGCGACTGATACACCGCCAGCGCCACAAGCGCACCGTACAGCCCAAGCTGGATGGTCAACGCACAGGTGACCACCAGCGAAATGAGGCTGCCGAGGATATTGGCCAGCACATAGCGGGGCACATCCTTCTTGCCGTTGAGCACGCCAAGCAATAACGAGTTGAAGGCAAAGAACACCAGCGTGGCGGCAAACCAGACCAGCACCGACGCCAGCGATTCGTCATTGAAAAACCAGCTGGCCAAGGGCTTGCGCAGTCCCATGATCAGTACTGCGAGCAGCAGCGAAACCACCACCGACAGCGTGCCGGCGGTTCTCCATATCTTGCGCTGCTCGTCGGGCTGTTCGGCGAATTCCGCCGTGTACTTGGTAACGCCGGTGCTGACGGCACCACTGGCCAGAGTGGTGAACATGGTCACCGCATTCTGCAGCTGGCCGATGGCCGCGTAACCGGCCGGCCCCACATACAGGGCCAGCACTTTGTTAAGGCCAAGCAAGGTGGCCATCTTTACCGCAACCGCTATCGCATTGAGAAGACTAGTTCTGATCAGGGTCATACCTGGCACTCAAGGACGCGAAAAGCTGTTGCAGGCGTCAATGACGTGCTGGATAGAGGCCACGGTCAGGGTCGGGTCCATGGGCAGGCTCAGTACCTGCTCATGCAGCCGCTCGGTCAGCGGTAGCGAAAGGTCGGCCAACTGCGGGTAAGCCTGCTGCCGATGCGGCGGTATCGGGTAGTGCACCAGCGTTTGCACGCCCTGTTGAGCCAGATGCTGCTGCAACTGCTCACGGCATTCACTTCTCACCACAAACAGGTGCCAGGCGTGCTGGCCGGCGACGCCCGGGTCGGGCAACTGGATCGCCGGGTTGTCGATGCCGGCCAGATACTGCTGCGCAACTTGCTGGCGCAGGCGGGTTTCGTTGTCCAGGTACGCCAGCTTGACGCTCAACAACGCAGCTTGCAGTTCGTCCAGGCGGCTGTTGACCCCTTGGTACATGTTCATGTACTTCACATGCGAACCATAGTTGCGCAGCGATTTCAGGGTGTCGGCCAACGCATCGTCGTTGGTGGTGACTGCACCGGCGTCACCCAGCGCGCCAAGGTTCTTGCCTGGGTAGAAGCTGAAGCCCGAGGCATCGCCCCACGCCCCTGCCCGGCGCCCATCCAGCTCGGCACCGTGCGACTGGGCAGAATCCTCAAGCACCAGCAGGCCATGCTCCGCGGCGAATGCGTTGATCGCCGGCATGTCGGCCAGCCGACCGTACAAGTGCACCGGCATGATCACACGGGTACGCGGGGTTAGCGCTTGCGCCAGGTTGTGCGCGCCCAGGTTGAAGCTGCCTTCATCAGGCTCCACCAGCACGGGTACCAGTTTGTTCTCGGTAATCGCCAGGATGGTTGCAATGTAGGTGTTGGCAGGTACCAGTACCTCGTCGCCCTCGGCGATACGCCCCAACAGCTTCCAGGCCCGCAAGGTCAGGGTCAGTGCGTCCAGGCCGTTGGCCACGCCGATGCAGTGCTTTACCCCGCAGTAGCTGGCGAACTGGGTTTCAAACTGCTTGAGCTTCTCGCCCATGATGTACCAGCCCGAGTCGATGACCTCGGTGCAGGCATCGATCAACGCCTGACGGTATTGCGCATTCACACCTTGCAGATCGAGAAACTTAACCATTGCGGTCTATCACCCTGATAATTTTTGCTGGATTCCCTACAACAACGGCATAAGGCGGGACGTCTTTGGTCACCACTGCCCCTGCGCCCACCATCGCATACTCGCCAACGACAATACCTGGCAGCAAGGTTGCATTGGCACCAATGCTGGCGCCACGCTCTAGCGTAATACCGTTGAATTGCTCCGGGTAAACCTTGGAGCGCGGCATCGCGTCATTGGTAAAGGTGGCATTGGGGCCGATGAACACGTCATCGGCAATGCGGGTACCGTCCCACAGGTAAACACCGGACTTCACCGTCACGTTATCACCCAGCACCACATCCCCTTCAATCAGGGTATGCGCACAGATGTTGCAATTACGCCCGATCTGCGCACCTTTCATGATCACCACGAATTGCCACACCCGGGTGCCTTCACCGATGAAGTCGCTTTTCACATCGGCCAGTTGATGAATGCTAGGCATTGCGCTTCAGCTCCGTGAACGAGGTGTAGTCACGAATGTAGTCGGCCTCGTCGTAATGGGCGTCGGCCAGTACCAGCAGCACGCAGTCCGGGCTGAAATCATGCATTTCGTGCCAGACCATGGGCGGAATCAGGATGCCCTTGTTGAACGCGTCCAGCCAATGGTCTGTGCGGGTGGTGCCATCATCCATGACCATCCGGCAACGCCCTGACACGCAGATTGCCAGCTGATTGAGTGCCTTGTGGGCGTGGAAGCCACGGGAAACCCCTGGCAGCGTTTCGGTCAGGTAATACACGCGCTGTATGGCGAACGGTACATTATCCAAGGCTTGCAGGGCTACCAACTGGCCACGATGATCACCCAGCACCTTGAACAGCTCAGTCTGGGCAAGCGCCCCTTCCTCTGCAACGTTCAGGTGGTGGCGGAACGACGGGGCCTGGTTATCCTTCTCGCTGACAATGAGGCCGTCGCGCATTGGCCATTCAATCGCCAGGTCGGGGTCATCCCAATGGATACTGCCTTCGGCATCCTTGTTGTACACATCCGTGGTCTTGTACAGAAAATGTGTTTCGTCCTCGAGGGCGATAAACCCGTGCGCGAACCCTTCGGGAATCCACAGCATGCGGTTATTGTGTTCGGTCAGCTCAACACCTACCCACTGCCCGAACGTCGGAGAGCCAGGGCGGATATCGACCGCCACGTCATAGGCCGCACCACGCACTACCCTCACCAGCTTGCCCTGGGCATTCGGCGAACGCTGGAAGTGCAGCCCGCGCAGCACACCGCGATGAGACATCGAGTGGTTGTCCTGGACGAACGCACGGGGCTTGCTCAAGCCCAGCTCAAGCAATGCGCCATGAAAGCGTGTTTCATTGAAGGTTTCCGTGAACCACCCGCGATCATCCTCGTACACGGCGGGCTCGACTATGACTACATCGGGAATGTTCGTTTGAACAAGCTTCATCGGTAAACCTTTGGCATGATTTTTTGTCGGGGCCAGTCGCGCCGCCCCCCTTTATTAGTGCAGTTTCACCGTTTGCACGGCAAATGTCTCGCGCAAAATGTGGCGTGCGCGATGCTGTTCGTTTCCCGGGTCAGGCCCGGCGTCTTTGCAAATTCTGTACGGCATATCTCAGGGTAGCGATCAGGCAACCCAGGCTCAGGCCAACAATCACACCCAAGGCAACGATCAAGTTCCGCTTAGGTTTAATCGGTACATCGGGTTGTTCTATCGTGCCGTCAAGCTGATACACACTTACATTACGCTTCGCGGCAACCAGCCCTTGGTAAAACTGCTTTCTGGTTTTTATTTCGCTGAGTTCAGGAATGAACGGGTCTTCACTTTTACGTTGCTGCAAATTGGCAATCTCGGCAGCCAACGCCTTGCTGCCACGCATGTAAGTCAGCTCGCCATCCATTTTTGACGACAACGCCTTGGAGATTTCGCCGTTTATCAGCGGGGGGTTTTCAAGGCCAATGGCATTGGCAATACGCAGTGCCTCTTGCAAGCGGGTAATCTTGTCTTCACGTTGTCGCTGGCCGTTCTCACGCAGGTTGTCGAGTTCCAGCTGCAACGCGTTTGCGCGGACATCGGCCTCTCGGGTGGCATCCTGCAACAGCTCGGCTTTGGCGGCGGTGCTGGCCTTCTCGACATAGGCAGCAGCCCACTGTGAAGCCACGACAGGATCACGCCCACGGAAGGCGACATAGGCACGCGGCGGCTCACCTGCCAGTTGCACGACATCAAAGGAGCCATTGAACGCGGCATACAATGCACCTTGCGTCCCCTGCCCCGCAACCGCGGAAGGCAAGTAAACTTCCTTGAAGAACTGACGACGCAGGGTTTCACCATTCAAATGTTCGACGAAGATATCAAAAACCTTACGCGACGTGAAAGGCTCCAACCCAGTCTGGCTGGTACGGCCATAGTTGAGATCGGCGATATCACTGGTCGCCGGTGCTGCCAGAAATACTTTGGCCTCGTAAACCGGTTTCGCCAACAGCGCATAAGCCAGTGCAACTGCAGTGACTACAAGCGCTACCAGAAAGATGAGAAGCTTTTGCCGCCACACCCCTTCCAGAAACTCCAACAGGTCAACTTCTTCACTTTCGTTACTGCGGCGCTCAAGGTCATTGCGCATTTCTTGTGTTTTTCCTTGGGTCTGACTGTGTACACGGTTTCTGGCATACCAAAACATCACGAGCGACTGCCCGGAACCCGACCAGGCGCACGCCTCTTGAGTGTAGCGGCATTATGCCAACATCTTACACATCCAGCGCCAGGGTTAGTCGCAGTAGATAAACGCTAGCGTGATTAGTTCCCGCCTTGCGTCGGCCAGCACTCCATACTCAGACCAAGGGTTCAGGGTATGCAGACCTCCAGCCCAGCACCCTCGCGCGCGGCGCGCTGCATCAGGGCTTTTTTCAACGTGGTTTTCGCGGCTTTTTCGCCATGCACCAGCAGCACCTTGCCTGGCTGCACCGGGCCACCGAGCGCGAACTGCAGCAAGCCTGCCTGATCAGCGTGCGCCGAGTACCCTGACAGCGTCATGACCTTCGCCCGCACCTCATACATCTGGCCATCCAGATCGATCTGCACAACCCCATCTGCGCCTTCGCCGGCCTGTATCATCGCCCCTGGCGTGCCCTTGGCCTGATACCCCACAAACATCACCTCATGCCGCGCACCCCCCAGCATGGCCTTGAGGTAATTGACAATACGCCCACCCGAGCACATGCCATTGCCGGCAATCACGATCGCAGGCCGGCCGGTGCTCTTGAGGTAGTTGACCACCTGCTGGTGTCGGGCATGGGAGTCCACGCTGATCAGTTGGCTGAACCCCAGGGGGTCGCGCCCTTCTGCAAGGCGCGTCCTGGCCTCGACATTCCAGTAGTCGTGCAGCTCCCGGTACACGCTGGTGATGCGTTGAGCCAGGGGTGAGTCGAGGATGATGGGCAACTGCGACCAGTCGAGCGGGTCGCCATCAGGCCGGGGACCAGCGCCGCCCAACAAAGCCTTGCGATGAAGGATGTCTTCGAGCTCGTATAACAGCTCCTGGGTGCGCCCCAGGCTAAAAGCCGGGATGAGGATGGTACCTTTGTCGCCCAAGGCGCGATCGATGGCGGCTTTCAGCCGCTGCCTGCGGTCGCCGGCCCGCGCATGCAGGCGGTCGCCATAGGTGCTTTCCAGCACCAGTACGTCGGCACGCTCCGGGGGCTGGACCGGGCGCAGCAACGGGTTGCCACAGGCACCCAGGTCGCCCGAAAACACATAGCGGGTATTGGCTAGCTCATGCTGCATGTCGCACTCGACATACGCCGAACCCAGCAGATGCCCGGCGCGCTGCAGGCGAATACGGCAAACCAGGCCAGGGCACTCGACCACCGCGTGCCACCGCTCAAAAGGCAGCGGCACGATAAGCTCACGGATGAAATCGATGTACCGCGCCACCTGCGCAGGCTCGCTGCTGATGCTCAGCTTATAGGCATCTTCCAGTACCAGCGGCAGCAGCCGGGCGGATGGCTCGCTGCACAGGATAGGGCCGCGATAGCCGGCGGCCAGCAGCGCAGGAATGCGGCCAACGTGGTCGAGATGAACATGGGTAACAACCAGGGCCTGGATGCCCTGTATGTCGAAGCCGAGTGCCGCGCTTTCGGCACCCGGTGCAGCCTCGTTCCCCTGCTCGAGCCCGCAGTCGATCAGCAGACTGGTGGCTGGACCAAGGTGCAGTTGGTGGCAAGACCCGGTGACGCCACGGGTACCACCGTGATGGGAAAGGCTGGGGTATTCCATGCTGCGCACACTCGCCGGGGCCGAAAATGAAGTGGGTCATTACTCCATGACGGCCGGTGCATGCATAGGTGAGACTTTCCTAAGTAGGTGTAGGAAACTTCCTTAGTTGCTGCTCAGTGCCGCCTGACGGGCAGACTCCCTGATCTTGCGCTTGCTGCGCTGCACGCCGTAGGCCCCCAGCAACGGCCCTACTGCCAAGCCAATGACGAGGGCGGCCAACACCAGCACGGCCACCGGCATTTCCGGTGCAGCCCAACCGAACAGGACCAGCGACACGGCTTGCTGGTTCTCCAGCACGAAGAAAAGCACCACAGCCGCCAACAGCAGCACGAACACCGCCGCCAGGGCGCGCTTGAAGTTACGCATCAGAATGCTCCTTGATTGCTCAGGCTTCAGCCTCGTCTTCTTCGTTGACCCGGTCACGCAGCTCTTTGCCGGGTTTGAAGTGCGGCACAAACTTGCCCTCGAGGCTGACCGATTGGCCGGTCTTCGGGTTACGGCCCACGCGCGGGGCGCGATAATGCAGCGAGAAGCTGCCAAAACCGCGGATCTCGATGCGATCGCCAGTGGCAAGGCATTGTGACATCTGCTCAAGCATGGTCTTGATGGCCAGCTCCACATCCTTGGACGAGAGCAGCCCCTGATGGGTGACAATACGTTCGATCAGCTCCGACTTCGTCATATTTTTCCCTTCGTTATCAAGCAGCTAGATCATTGCTTAACCAGTTTGTAGCACGCCGGGAGGCATTTGAACAGGGCGGTTCTTGACTTAATAAAAAAATTCAAGATTGAAGTTTTACAAGAATGGTCTAGCCGAAGGGGTTACCAGGAACTGCCCCGTCGCCAGCATGCCGGCTCCCGGCCCCCTCTCTCACGCCAATTGCTGCCGAGGACTTTCCTGCGAAAAGCGCTTTCGTATCGCCAGCGCAGGCTTCTCCACCAGCTGCCACGACGCATACCCCGCCACCCACGAGGCCGGCACTGCAACCAGCATTAGCCAATATGGCCCGGCCCACGGCATCGCCCCCGCCAAAATCTGCTGAATAGGAAACGCATACAGGTAGATACCGTAGGAGTAGTCCTGCACCACCGAAGGCAGCTTCAACTGCGGGCAATACGCAAAATAAAGCGTGGCGTAAATCGTCAGGATGGCGAACGCGAACACCTCAAAACGCCCTCCCTTGCTCAGCAAGAACAACGCGACGCAGCCAACCAACACCCACCCGGTGTGCGGTATCACCGCTCGGCATGAATAGAATGCCGACCCCGCCAGGAAACACACCACCAGCTTGAATGGGTACGCTGCAAATGCCGGATGCCAGGCATGCAACCCCAACGCAACCAAGAGTGCCGCAAGCGTCAGCCCCGACATTGGCCACCGGAAAAGCCTGGCTACAAGCACCACCAACCCCAGCACCAGGTACATGCGCATTTCCAGCGGAATGGTCCACAAACTGCCATTGACCGAAACCCCTTGGAAACGCGGGGTAAAGGTCACCCCAGGCAGTACGAATTGGGCATCTTTGAAAATCAGCAACGGGCTGTAGAAGTATTTGTATACCTGGGCTTGCGAAAAATACTCGGCAAGTGGCAGCGAGGTAACGGCAGGCCCTAGTACAAAGGCCATGAGCAACAGACACATCACCAGACCAGGCAGGATTCTGAGCGCGCGTGCCAGGTAGAAATCCTTGGCGCTATTGCGCTCACCGCTGGCAGCGATCAAGAACCCACTGACCACGAAGAACACTTCCACCCCAAGGCTGTGGACGGGCACCGGCATGCCCAGCTGCATCGCCGGGTCCGCGCAACTCAGGCATTCCAGATAGGAAAGTGCAAAAGAATGCCCAATCACCACAGCGGTCGCCGCCAGCAACCGGATGATCAAAAAATTATTATCGCGCCCGCGACCTTTCATAACGTCGCCAAACATCAACATGAACACCCCCACGGCTGACGTATTTCAGACACAAAAAAAGGGCGACCCGAGGGTCGCCCTTTTTTACCGATCAAACAGAACTCAGTTCTGCTTGGCCATTGCTTCGCGCAGCAGCGCAGCCATGGTGGTGTCGGCAGCCGCTTCCGGAGCGTTTTTCAGGCTCTGGATGGCTTCACGCTCTTCAGCGTCGTCTTTCGATTTGATCGACAGGCTGATAACGCGGGACTTGCGGTCAACGCTGATGATCTTGGCTTCGATCTCTTCGCCTTCCTTCAGAACGTTACGCGCGTCTTCAACGCGGTCACGGCTGATTTCGGAAGCTTTCAGAGTGGCTTCGATGTCGTCGGCCAGGGTGACGATGGCGCCTTTGGCGTCAACTTCTTTCACGATGCCCTTGACGATAGCGCCCTTGTCATTGACAGCAACGAAGTTGGAGAACGGATCGTCTTCCAGCTGCTTGATGCCCAAGGAGATGCGCTCGCGCTCTGGGTCGACCGACAGGATGACGGTTTCCAGCTCGTCGCCCTTCTTGAAACGACGTACGGCTTCTTCGCCGGTTTCGTTCCAGGAGATGTCGGACAGGTGAACCAGGCCGTCGATGCCGCCGTCCAGACCGATGAAGATACCGAAGTCGGTGATCGACTTGATGGTACCGGTGATCTTGTCACCCTTGTTGAACTGGCCGGAGAAGTCTTCCCATGGGTTGGACTTGCACTGCTTGATGCCCAGGGAGATACGACGACGCTCTTCGTCGATGTCCAGAACCATGACTTCCACTTCGTCGCCAACCTGAACGACTTTCGACGGGTGGATGTTCTTGTTGGTCCAGTCCATTTCGGAAACGTGTACCAGACCTTCAACGCCTTCTTCCAGCTCAGCGAAGCAGCCGTAGTCGGTCAGGTTGGTAACGCGAGCTTGTACGCGAGTACCTTCTGGGTAACGGGCAGTGATAGCTACCCACGGATCTTCGCCCATCTGCTTCAGACCCAGCGAAACGCGGTTGCGCTCGCGGTCGAACTTCAGAACGCGTACGTCGACTTCGTCGCCAACGTTAACGATTTCCGAAGGATGCTTGATGCGCTTCCAGGCCATGTCGGTGATGTGCAGCAGGCCGTCGATACCGCCCAGGTCCACGAATGCGCCGTAGTCGGTGAGGTTCTTGACGATACCTTTGACTTGCTGGCCTTCCTGCAGGGTTTCCAGCAGGGCTTCGCGCTCGGCGCTGTTCTCGGCTTCCAGCACGCTGCGACGCGAAACAACAACGTTGTTGCGCTTCTGGTCCAGCTTGATGACCTTGAATTCCAGCTCTTTGCCTTCGAGGTGGGTGGTGTCGCGCACAGGGCGGACATCAACCAGGGAGCCCGGCAGGAACGCACGGATGCCGTTAACGTCGACAGTGAAGCCGCCTTTAACCTTACCGTTGATAACGCCCTTGACCACTTCTTCGGCGGCGAAAGCTGCTTCCAGAACAATCCAGCACTCGGCGCGCTTGGCTTTTTCACGGGACAGTTTGGTTTCGCCAAAGCCGTCTTCGACCGCGTCCAGCGCAACGTGAACTTCGTCACCGACCTTGATGGTCAGCTCGCCAGCTTCGTTGTAGAACTGCTCGAGCGGGATGACGCCCTCGGACTTCAGGCCAGCGTGTACGGTAACCCAGTCGCCGTCGATGTCGACAACGATACCGGTGATGATGGCACCCGGCTGAAGATTGAGGGTTTTCAGGCTTTCTTCAAAGAGTTCTGCAAAGCTTTCGCTCATTTTAATTCCTGTAGATTCGGGCGAAACAAACGCCCATAACCACATTCCAGACAATGTGGGTTCGTTTTAAGTAAAGGAAAGCCGGCAGGACGTTGACTGGTGCCCCTGCCTGCTTTCCTGGCGATCAGGCGAGGTCGCGCAGGGCGATCTCGCTTCTGATACGTTGCAACACCTGCTCAATGGACAACTCGGTAGAGTCCAACTGAATGGCATCGGCCGCTGGCTTCAGCGGGGCCACTGCACGTTGGGTGTCGCGCTCATCACGCGCACGAATCTCATCCAGCAGACTCGACAGACTAACATCTTCACCCTTGCCCTTCAACTGCAGGTAACGGCGACGTGCGCGCTCTTCTGCGCTGGCGGTCAGAAACACCTTCAACGGCGCGTCAGGGAATACCACGGTACCCATGTCGCGGCCGTCGGCGATCAACCCCGGCACATCGCGAAATTCGCGCTGACGCACCAGCAGGGCATCACGCACTGCCGGCAACGAGGCCACCATCGACGCGCCGGCGCCGACGGTTTCGGTGCGGATGACATTGCTGACATCCTCACCCTCAAGGATGATCTGTTGCAGCTTACCGGGCTGGGCAGCGATGAACTGCACATCCAGATGGGCGGCAAGCCGGGTCAGCAGCTCTTCGTTGGTGAGGTCGACGCCATGATTGCTGGCGTTGAACGCCAGCAAGCGGTACAGCGCGCCGGAGTCCAGCAGCTTCCAGCCCAGCTCGCGGGCCAGCAGGCCGGCGACCGTGCCCTTGCCCGAGCCGCTCGGCCCGTCGATGGTGATGACCGGTGCCAGCGAATTCACGACTTGCCCTCTTCCGCCACGCGGATACCCACTTCGGCGCACAGCGCCAGGAAGTTGGGGAACGAGGTGGCGACGTTGGCACAGTCGTGGATGCGAATTGGCGCGCTGGCGCGCAGCGAGGCGACGCTGAAGGCCATGGCAATACGGTGGTCACCGTGGCCATGCACTTCGCCGCCGCCCAACTGGCCGCCGTCGATGATGATGCCGTCCGGGGTTGGTTCGCACTTGATGCCCAGGGTGATCAGGCCATCGGCCATCACCTGGATACGGTCGGATTCCTTCACCCGCAGCTCTTCGGCGCCACGCAGCACGGTACGCCCTTCGGCGCAGGCGGCAGCCACGAACAGTACCGGGAATTCGTCGATGGCCAGCGGCACGAGCTCTTCAGGGATGTCGATACCTTTCAGCCTGGCACCGCGCACGCGCAGGTCGGCCACTGGCTCGCCGCCAACTTCACGCTGGTTTTCCAGGGTGATGTCGCCACCCATCAAGCGCAGGATGTCGATTACACCGGTGCGGGTCGGGTTGATGCCAACGTGTTCCAGCACCAGCTCGGAACCTTCGGCAATGGAGGCCGCCACCAGGAAGAAGGCTGCCGAGGAAATGTCGGCCGGCACTTCAATGCGGGTAGCGGTCAACTTGCCGCCGGACTGCAGCGAGGCCACCGGGCCGTTCGACTCGACCGCATAGCCAAAGCCGCGCAGCATGCGTTCGGTGTGGTCACGGGTAGGCGCAGGCTCGGTAACGGTGGTCTTGCCTTCAGCGTACAGGCCAGCCAGCAGCAGGCAGGACTTGACCTGGGCGCTGGCCATCGGCAGCGTGTAGGTCAGCCCTTTGAGCTTGTGGCCACCGCGAATGGTCAGCGGCGGACGGCCTTCCGGGCCGGTTTCGACTACGGCACCCATTTCACGCAGCGGGTTGGCCACACGGTTCATCGGGCGCTTGGACAGCGAAGCGTCGCCGGTCATGGTCACGTCGAACGACTGACCGGCCAGCAGGCCCGACAGCAGTCGCATCGAGGTACCCGAGTTGCCCACGTACAGCGGCCCGGGCGGCGGCTTAAGGCCGTGCAGGCCAACACCATGAATGGTCACGCGCCCGTGGTTGGGGCCTTCGATGACCACACCCATGTCGCGGAATGCCTGCAGGGTCGCCAGTGCGTCCTCACCTTCGAGGAAGCCTTCGACTTCGGTGGTGCCTTCGGCCAGCGAGCCGAGCATGATCGAGCGGTGGGAAATCGACTTGTCGCCCGGTACGCGGATCCGCCCGTTCAGGCGGCCACCCGGTTGGGCCAGGAAAATCAGATCGTTGGCGTTCATAGCGTCCACATAGGCCCGGCGGGCCAGGATTTTACTGAAATGCTCGCGGGCAACACGCGCACGGGTGAATACACCCAGCAACTGGTGCCCGTCCCCTTCTGCGATCGCGTCGCGCAAGGCGTCGAGATCGCTGCGATATGTATCGAGTGTGCGCAGGACAGCGTCGCGGTTGGCGAGGAAGATGTCGTGCCACATGGTCGGGTCGCTGCCGGCGATTCTTGTGAAATCGCGGAAGCCTCCCGCAGCGTACCGGAAGATCTCGAGGTTTTCATTGCGCTTGGCCAGCGAATCGACCAAGCCAAAGGCCAGCAGGTGCGGCAAGTGGCTGGTGGCTGCGAGCACCTCGTCATGACGCTCGACCGACATGTGCTCCACATCGGCACCCAGCGCACGCCACAGGCGGTCGACCAGGGCCAGCGCGGCCGGGTCGGTTTCGGCCAGCGGCGTGAGGATCACCTTGTGCCGACGGAACAGGGTGGCGTTGGAGGCCTCTACCCCGCTCTGCTCGGAACCCGCGATCGGGTGGCCGGGGACGAAGCGCGGCAGGCGCTGACCGCTCTCGTTGACAAAAACAGAGCGCGCCTCACGGACGACGTTGCCCTTGGCACTGCCGACATCGGTAATGATCGCATCGCCCAGATCGAGCCGGGCCAGCAGGGCCAGGACTTTTTCCATGGCCAGGATCGGCACAGCCAACTGGATGACATCGGCACCGACACAGGCTGCGGCAAGGTCTTCTTCGCAGCGGTCGACCACGCCCAGGGCCACGGCCTGCTTGCGCGAAGGGGCGTCCAGGTCGACACCGACCACTTCGCGGCACAGGCCGCTTTCACGCAGGCCCTTGGCGAACGAGCCACCGATCAGGCCGAGACCGACCACGACCAGGCGGTTGATGATCGGCTCAGGTTTGGTTTTTGCTGCTTTTACCACTGGTGCGAACCCTGTTCTGAAATCGGGACAGCCTGTGAGACTGAAGGGGCTGCCTTGCAGCCCATCGCCGGCAAGCCAGCTCCTACAGGGACCGCGCAAATCTGGAGACTGGCGCTGTACCTGTGGGAGCTGGCTTGCCGGCGATGGGCCGCGCAGCGGCCCCGGCAATCTTCGATCAAAGCACCGCCTTCGGATAAGAGCCCAGCACCTTCAGCGCCACAGCCTCCTGGCTGATCTGCTCGAGCACCGCCTTGATCAACGGGTCGCGGTGGTGGCCAACGAAGTCGATGAAGAACACGTAGGTCCACTTGCCACTGCGCGACGGGCGGGTCTCGATGCGGGTCAGGTCGATGCCGTTCTGGTGGAACGGCACCAGCAACTCGTGCAAGGCACCTGGCTTGTTGCTCATCGAGACAATGATCGAGGTCTTGTCGTCGCCGGTCGGCGGCACTTCCTGGCTGCCGATCATCAGGAAGCGCGTGGAGTTGTCCGGGCGGTCTTCGATCTTTTCCGCCAGGCGGGTCAAACCATACAGGTTGGCCGCCATGTCGCCGGCAATCGCCGCCGAGTTCCACTCGCCCTTGACTCGCTTGGCCGCCTCGGCATTGCTCGAAACCGCCACGCGCTCCACGTTCGGGTAGTGCGCGTCCAGCCACTTGCGGCACTGGGCCAGCGACTGGGCGTGGGAGTAGATGCGCGTGATGCTGTCGGTCTTGGTGCTCTCACCTACCAGCAGGTGATGGTGGATTCGCAGCTCGACTTCGCCGCAAATGACCATGTCGTGCTCAAGGAAGCTGTCCAGGGTGTGACTGACAGCGCCTTCGGTGGAGTTTTCCACCGGCACCACGCCAAAGTTGACGGCACCGGCCGCCACTTCGCGGAACACTTCATCGATTGCCGCCATCGGCCGGCTGATCACCGCGTGGCCGAAGTGCTTCATGGCCGCAGCCTGGGTGAAGGTACCCTCAGGGCCGAGGTAGGCGATTTTCAGCGGCTCTTCAAGGGCCAGGCACGACGACATGATTTCGCGGAACAACCGCGCCATTTCTTCGTTGCCCAGCGGGCCCTTGTTGCGTTCCATGACGCGCTTGAGCACAGCAGCTTCGCGCTCAGGGCGGTAGAACACCGGCTTCTCGCCTTCTTTCAGCGAGGCGGTCTTGACCCGGGCGACTTCTTCAGCGCAACGGGCACGGTCGCTGATCAGCTCGAGAATCTTCTCGTCGAGGCTGTCGATGCGTACACGCAGCGCCTTGAGTTCCTGTTCGGACATCAGCCGTGCTCCTTCTCGAATTCGGCCATGTAGCCCACCAAGGCTTCTACAGCCTCAAGGCCCAGGGCGTTGTAGATGGAAGCGCGCATGCCGCCCACCGAACGGTGGCCCTTGAGGTTGAGCAGGCCGCGGGCATCGGCGCCGGCGAGGAAGGCCTTGTCCAGGCGCTCGTCAGCCAGGCGGAACGGCACGTTCATCCACGAACGGGCGTTGACGCTGATCGGGTTGGTGTAGAAATCGCTCTTGTCGATGAAGCCGTACAGGCGCTCTTTCTTGGCGCGGTTGCGCTGCTCCATGGCGTCGACGCCACCCTGCTCTTTCAGCCACTCGAAGACCAGGCCCGACAGGTACCAGGAGTAAGTGGCCGGGGTGTTGTACATCGAGCCGTTGTCAGCCGAAACCTTGTAGTCGAGCATGGTCGGGCAGCTGCTGCGGGCATGGCCCAGCAGGTCTTCGCGCACGATGACCACCACCAGGCCGCTTGGGCCGATGTTTTTCTGCGCGCCGGCGTAGATCAGGCCGAACTGCGACACGTCGATGGGGCGCGAGAGAATGTCGGAGGACATGTCGACCACCAGCGGCACATCGCCAGTCTGCGGCACCCAGTCAAACTGCAGGCCACCGATGGTCTCGTTGGACGCATAGTGCACGTAGGCAGCGTTCTTGGTCAGGTTCCAGTCGTTCTGGCCCGGGATATTCAGGTAGTCGTAGGGCTTGGCACTGGCGGCGACGTTGATGTTGCCGAAGCGGCGCGCTTCCTCGATGGCCTTTTTCGACCAGATACCGGTTTCGATGTAGTCGGCAGTGCCGCTTTCCGGCAGCAGGTTCAGCGGAATCTCGGCGAACTGCTGGCTGGCGCCGCCCTGCAGGAACAGCACCTTGTAGTTGGAGGGGACGGACAGCAGGTCACGCAGGTCCTGCTCGGCCTTTTCGGCGATGGCCACGTAGTCATCGCTGCGATGGCTCATTTCCATCACCGACAAGCCCTTGCCGCGCCAGTCCAGCATCTCTGCCTGGGCGCGCTGCAAGACAGCATCAGGAAGCGCGGCAGGGCCTGCGCAGAAGTTAAAGGCTCGTTTGCTCACATCCACTCTCGCTCTGCCAAATAGAACAAATTCGTTATTACATGCTGCTCGCTGCTCTTTGTATGAGCAGCCTTGTGCTGCGAATGGGCCGCAAAGCGGCCCCAGCTATTCATGTGCTATCACTGAAACCCAGGGGCGGCTTCGCGCCCCATTCGCAGCACAAGGCTGCTCCTACAGGGCCAGGTGTTGCCTGCTGTAATCAGTCAAACGGGGCGACCTTGGTCGCCCCGTTCGGGTTTACGCTTGCTTACTCCTGCGGGGCCTCTTCGGCACCCGCAGCGTCTTCATTGTCCGGCGCTTCAGCCTCGACGCCCTCCTCGTCCGTCTCGATCACATCATCGAGTTCGTCCTCGGACGGCTCCTGGATACGCTCCAGGCCCACCAGGGTCTCGTCAGCCGCCAGCTTGATCAGCGTAACACCCTGGGTGTTACGGCTCAGGCTGGACACTTCGCCAACCCGGGTACGCACCAGCGTGCCCTGGTCGGAAATCAGCATGATCTCCTCGCCTTCCTGCACCTGGATAGCACCGACCAGCAGACCGTTGCGCCCCTTGGTCCCCATGGCGATCACGCCCTGGCCACCACGGCCGCGACGCGGGAACTTGGACAGCGGGGTGCGCTTGCCGAAGCCACGCTCGGAGGCAGTGAGGATCTGCGCGCCGGACTCCGGGATCAGCATCGAAATGATCTGATGGCCTTTGCCCAGTTTCATGCCGCGCACACCGCGGGCCGTACGGCCCATTTCACGCACGACGCTTTCGGCGAAGCGGATGACCTTGCCGGCGTCGGAGAACATCATGACTTCTTTGGCGCCGTCGGTGATGGCCGCCGCAATCAGGGTGTCGCCTTCTTTCAGCTTCAAGGCGATCAGGCCGTTGGAGCGCGGACGGGCAAACTGCACCAGCGGGGTCTTCTTGACGGTACCGGAGGCGGTGGCCATGAAGATGTAAGCGCCAGTCGGCTCTGCCACCCATTCTGCGGTGTCGCCGTCTTCTTCGTCGACTTCCTCGGCCTCTACCAGCTCACCCTCGAGCACGGTGTCATCAGCGTCTTCCAGTTCTTCGTCGAGGTCGGCGTTCTGCTGCAGCGCTTCGAGGTCGATCTGCAGCATGGCGGTGATGCGCTCACCCTCCTCCAGCGGCAGCAGGTTGACCAGCGGGCGACCACGGGCAGCGCGGGACGCTTCGGGGATTTCGTAGGTCTTCTTCCAGTACACCTTGCCTTTGCTGGAGAACAGCAACAGGGTGGCATGGCTGTTGGCAACCAACAGGTGCTCGATGTAGTCCTCGTCCTTCACGCCGGTTGCCGACTTCCCTTTGCCGCCACGGCGCTGGGCCTGGTAAGCGGACAATGGCTGGGTCTTGGCATAACCACCGTGGGAGATGGTAACCACGCGCTCTTCTTCCGGGATCATGTCGCCGTAGTTGAGGTCGTGGCTGGCATTGAGGATTTCGGTGCGGCGCACATCGCCGTACTCGGCACGGATGGCTTCCAGCTCTTCGCGGATCACTTCCATCAGGCGCTCGGCGCTGCTGAGGATGCGGATCAGCTCGCCGATCTGCTCGAGGATTTCCTGGTACTCGGCCAGCAGCTTCTCGTGCTCCAGGCCGGTCAGGCGGTGCAGGCGCAGGTCGAGAATGGCCTGGGCCTGCTCCGGCGACAGGAAGTACTTGCCCTCATGCAGGCCGTACTGCTCAGGCAGGTCTTCAGGGCGGCAGGAATCGGCGCCGGCGCGCTCGACCATGACCTGCACGGCACTGGATTCCCACGGCGTGGAAACCAGGGCTTCCTTGGCCTCGGACGGGGTCGGCGAAGCCTTGATCAGGGCGATGACCGGGTCGATGTTGGACAGCGCAACCGCCTGGCCTTCAAGGATGTGGCCACGCTCACGGGCCTTGCGCAACTCGAATACGGTGCGGCGGGTCACCACTTCACGGCGGTGACGGACGAACGCTTCGAGCAGGTCCTTGAGGTTGAGCAGGCGCGGACGACCGTCGATCAGGGCGACCACGTTGATGCCAAACACGCTCTGCAGCTGGGTTTGCTGGTAGAGGTTGTTGAGCACCACCTCCGGCACCTCGCCGCGACGCAGCTCGATGACGATGCGCATGCCGTCCTTGTCGGACTCGTCGCGCAGCTCGGTGATGCCTTCGATCTTCTTCTCTTTGACCAGCTCGGCGATCTTTTCGATCAGGCGCGCTTTGTTCAGCTGGTACGGCAGCTCGGTGACGACGATCTGCTGACGGCCGCCCACCTTGTCGATGTCTTCGATTTCGGAGCGGGCGCGCATGTAGATGCGGCCACGACCGGTACGATAGGCCTCGATGATGCCTTGGCGACCGTTGATGATGCCGGCAGTCGGGAAGTCTGGCCCAGGGATGAACTGCATCAGTTCATCGATGGTGACTTCCGGATTGTCGATCAGCGCCAGGCAGCCGTCGATGACTTCACCGAGGTTGTGTGGCGGAATGTTGGTCGCCATGCCCACGGCGATACCGCTGGAACCGTTGACCAGCAGGTTGGGAATACGGGTCGGCATGACTGCCGGGATCTGCTCGGTGCCGTCGTAGTTGGGCACCCAGTCGACGGTTTCCTTGTGCAGGTCGGCCAGCAGCTCGTGCGCCAGCTTGGTCATGCGCACTTCGGTGTATCGCATGGCTGCGGCGTTGTCGCCGTCCACCGAACCGAAGTTGCCCTGGCCGTCGACCAGCAGGTAGCGCAGCGAGAACGGCTGGGCCATACGCACGATGGTGTCGTAGACCGCAGTGTCGCCGTGCGGGTGGTACTTACCGATCACGTCACCGACCACACGGGCGGATTTCTTGTACGGCTTGTTCCAGTCGTTGCCCAGTTCGCTCATCGCATAGAGAACGCGACGATGCACGGGCTTCAAGCCGTCACGCGCATCGGGCAGCGCTCGCCCGACAATCACGCTCATCGCGTAGTCGAGGTAAGACTGTCTCAGTTCGTCTTCGATATTGACCGGGAGGATTTCTTTGGCCAGTTCGCCCATGAGAAGCCTGATTCCTTTTTCTGGTGAAACTTCGCAGCTCCATCAAGGGCCGAACGAAGCTCGCCGCCGCAGCGTACAAGCGTGCGACGACTTACGACAAATCAATGAGTTGTGCCATGGATCTGCGCAATGAAGGCCGCCGTGATGGGCGGTCTTGGAAACTGCCGGATGTTATCACAAAGGCGGGGGCGGTGGGGAGAGGTGGCAGCTGGTCTGAGCCGGGTTTGACTCCTGGTTTTTTTATTGCCTGCACCGGCCTCTTCGCGGGCTCGCCCGCTCCCACAGATTCACCACCGCCCTAAGGCCATGCGATCTCCCTGTGGGAGCGGGCAAGCCCGCGAAGAGGCCGGTGCAGGCAGCGCAAAATCAGTGCAGACGCTTGCGGCAAATCAACTGGGCCAGTTTGGCGGTATCCGGGCGCTCGACAACACCCCGCTCGGTCACGATAACGTCAATCAGGTCGGCCGGGGTCACGTCGAACACCGGGTTGAATACCTGCACATCCCGTACCGCCGGGGCACCGCCAAAGTCCAGCCACTCGTCGGCGTCACGCTCTTCCAGGGGAATATCCTCGCCGGTGGCCAGGTTCAGGTCGATGCTGGTACTCGGCGCCACCACCATGAAGCGCACACCATGGTGCATGGCGCTTACCGCCAACTGGTAGGTGCCGATCTTGCTGGCCACGTCGCCATTGGCAGCGATGCAGTCCGCGCCCACCACCACCCAGGTGATGCCCTTGGTCTTCATCAGATGCGCCAGCGCCGAATCGGCGCACAGGGTCACCGGAATTCCCTCGTTGGCCAGCTCCCAGGCCGTCAGGCGCGAGCCTTGCAGCCAAGGGCGAGTTTCGCCGGCATACACCCGCTCCACCATGCCCTCCAGGTAGCCGGCGCGGATAACCCCCAGCGCAGTGCCGAAACCGCCACTGGCCAGGGCACCGGCATTGCCGTAGGTAAGCAGCGTCTGGGCATTGCCCTGATGACGGCGGATCAGCTCGATGCCTTGCTGGGCCATGGTCAGGTTGGCTTCACGGTCGCTTTCGTGGACGGCCACTGCTTCTGCCTCCAGCGCTGCCAGCACGTCTTCATCCGGGCGCAGACGCAGCAGGCGCTCACGCATGCGGTTCAGCGCCCAGAACAGGTTGGCCGCCGTGGGGCGTGCTTCGGCAAGGGTGAGAAAGTCCTCTTCAAGGTCCATTTCCCAGTCGCCACCCTCTGCCAGCCGCTCTTCCAGGGCCAGTACCAGGCCGTAGGCGGCAGCAATGCCGATGGCCGAGGCGCCGCGCACTGCCATGTCGCGGATTGCCGCCGCCACCTGCGCGACATTGTCGCAGGCCAGCCAGCGTTCTTCCGACGGCAGCAGGCGCTGGTCGAGCAGGTGCAAGATGCCGCCCTGCCAGCGGATCCCGGTCACCTTCTCAGCCGCCAAAAGTCGCTCGCGCATCGCCTCTCCCCGTGGTTCGCATGTCAAAAGCCGGCGATTATAGCGAGCCTGGGGGCCGAGCGCTCGGGTATACTCCGGCGCAATTTTGCGAAGTTTCAGAGGACTGTTCAATGAGCAACGTCGACCGCGCCGAAATCGCCAAGTTCGAAGCGCTGGCCCACCGCTGGTGGGACCGCGAAAGCGAGTTCAAGCCGCTGCACGAAATCAACCCGCTGCGCGTCAACTGGATCGACGAGCGGGCCAACCTGGCCGGCAAGAAAGTGCTGGACGTAGGCTGCGGCGGCGGCATCCTCAGCGAAGCCATGGCCCTGCGCGGCGCCACGGTCACCGGTATCGACATGGGCGAGGCCCCCCTGGCCGTGGCCCAGCTGCACCAGCTGGAGTCGGGCGTACAGGTGGAATACCGGCAGATTACCGCCGAAGCCCTGGCCGAGGAAATGCCTGAACAGTTCGACGTGGTCACCTGCTTGGAAATGCTCGAGCACGTGCCCGACCCATCCTCGGTGATTCGCGCCTGCTACCGCATGGTCAAGCCTGGCGGCCAGGTGTTCTTCTCCACCATCAACCGCAACCCCAAGGCCTACCTGCTGGCCATCGTCGGCGCCGAGTACATCCTGAAGATGCTGCCGCGCGGCACCCATGACTTCAAGAAGTTCATCCGCCCGTCCGAACTGGGCGCCTGGAGCCGCGATGCCGGCCTGCAGGTGAAGGACATCATCGGCCTCACCTACAACCCGCTGACCAAGCACTACAAGCTCAACAGCGACGTCGACGTCAACTACATGATCCAGACCCTGCGCGAGGAATGAGCATGCGTTTGCGAGCAGTACTCTTCGACATGGACGGCACCTTGCTCGACACGGCGCCGGACTTTATCGCCATCTGCCAGGCCATGCTCGCCGAGCGCGGGCTGCCGGCCATTGACGACAACCTGATCCGTGGCGTGATCTCTGGCGGCGCCCGCGCCATGGTTGCCACCACGTTTGCCATGGACCCGGAAGCCGAAGGCTTCGAGGCCCTGCGCCTGGAGTTTCTGGAGCGCTACCAGCGCGACTGCGCGGTACACAGCAAGCTGTTCGACGGAATGGCCGAGCTGCTGGCCGACATCGAGAAAGGCAACCTGCTGTGGGGCGTGGTCACCAACAAGCCGGTGCGCTTCGCCGAGCCGATCATGCAGCGGCTGGGCCTGGCCGAGCGCTCGGCACTGCTGATCTGCCCGGACCACGTGAAAAACAGCAAGCCTGACCCCGAGCCACTGACCCTGGCCTGCACGACGCTGGGCCTGGACCCTGCCACTGTGCTGTTCGTCGGCGACGATCTGCGCGACATCGAGTCTGGCCGCGACGCCGGCACCCGCACGGCAGCTGTGCGCTACGGCTATATTCATCCAGAGGACAACCCCAACAACTGGGGTGCCGACGTGGTGGTGGACCACCCGCTGGAACTGCGCAAAGTGATCGACAGCGCGCTGTGCGGCTGTTGAGTTGCAATGGCTGACGACTGACCCTGTGGGAGCGGGCACGCCCGCTCCCACAGGGCTCGGCGCCACCCCAATGAACAAGGGAAAATGCTGATGTTCGACTACACCGCCCGTCACGACCTGCTGCAAGGCCGGGTCATCCTGGTTACCGGCGCAGGCCGCGGCATCGGTGCTGCGGCCGCCAAGGCTTACGCGGCAGTGGGCGCCACCGTGCTACTGCTGGGCAAGACCGAAGCCAACCTGAACGAGGTCTACGACGAGATCGAAGCCGCCGGGCACCCCCAACCGGTGGTCATCCCGTTCAACCTGGAAACCGCCCTGCCCCACCAGTACGACGAGCTGGCAGTGATGATCGAAGACCAGTTCGGCCGCCTGGACGGCCTGCTGAACAACGCCTCGATCATTGGCCCGCGCACGCCGCTGGAGCAGTTGTCGGGCGACAACTTCATGCGCGTGATGCACATCAACGTCGATGCCACCTTCATGCTCACCAGCACCTTGCTGCCACTGCTGAAACTGTCGGAAGACGCCTCGGTGGTGTTCACCAGCAGCAGCGTCGGGCGCAAGGGCCGGGCCTACTGGGGCGCTTATGGCGTGTCGAAGTTCGCCACCGAGGGCCTGATGCAGACCCTGGCCGACGAACTGGAAGGCGTGGCACCCGTGCGCTCCAACAGCATCAACCCGGGCGCCACGCGCACGGCGATGCGGGCCCAGGCCTACCCCAGCGAAAACCCGCAGAACAACCCGCTGCCTGAAGAGATCATGCCGGTGTACCTGTACCTGATGGGGCCCGACAGCAAGGCAGTGAACGGGCAGGCGCTCAACGCCCAGTAAGCCTTTTGCCTGTACTGGCCCTATCGCCGGCAAGCCAGCTCCCACAGGGATTGCACATTGCCCTGGCCTTTGGTGATCCTGTGGGAGCTGGCTTGCCGGCGATAGGGCCGGTACAGGCGGATGATCAGCCCGCCGCCAACGCCGGGCGCAAACGGCCTTGCTGGCGCCCTTCCAGCTGCATGCACCGCTCCAGGAACAGGTACATGCAGTCATAACTCTTGCAAATCGCCCTGCGCAACTCGGTACGCAGCCCCAGGGTCGGGTTCTCGCCGGCCAGGGTACAGATGATTTCCAGCGCCTCCCACGGGTGCGCATCGTCATACTGGGCATGCATCTTCAGCCATTTCATCGCCCGCTTGCGCTGGTCCTCCGGGAAGCCCTGGGCGTAGGTATCGGTCGAGCACACCACCGCCGACCATTCCCCGGTCGCACCTTCGATGGCGTAGTTGGTCGCCGCCATGGAAATGGCCAGGTTCTCGGTGGCACACACGCGCCAGCACCAGTCGTTCAGGCCGTTCAGCTCGGGGGGCACTTCCTGGGCCTGCAGCTCATGCAGGTGCACACCATGGGCCTGGCACCAGTTCACCCAGTAGTCGGCATGGTTGAGCTCAACCCGGATATTGCGCATCAGCCAGCGCCGCGCCATGTCTTCGCCCTGATGGCGGCCATAGCGGGTCTTGGTCAGGTTGTGTGCCATGTACAGCGAGAACTGCTCCACCACCGGCCAGCCACCGATCAGGTACTGACGAATGGTCGACTGCTTGAGCTGGCCGTCGCGCAGGCGCTCGTAGAACTCATGCTCCACCACCCGGCGCTTGCTCTCACGGCAGTCTTCAATCAGTTGCTGGGCCCATTGGGGATAGCTGGCGGGGTCCATCAAAGGCCCGATACGAACGAATGCATCAATCACTTTCAGCTCCTTGATCCTTGTGATTTCTCGCTAGCGAAACGTGCCAGGTGCCCGCTGCAACAGAGGCCGGGTGGCGATCCGTTGGCGCTGCAGACTGTCACAGGTGAACACCTGGGGGCGTTCGATCAGGTAACCCTGGGCGTAATCCACGCCGATTTCCTGCAGGGCCTGCTCGATCAAGGGTGTTTCGACGAACTCGGCTATGGTGCGTTTGCCCATGACATGGCCGATGTGGTTGATGACCTCTACCATGGCCCGGTTGACCGGGTCATCGAGCATGTCCTTGACGAAACTGCCGTCGATCTTCAGGTAATCCACGGGTAAATGCTTGAGGTAGGCGAACGACGACATGCCGGCGCAGAAATCATCGAGCGAGAAGCGACAGCCCAGCCCCTTCAGCTCGTTGATGAAGCGAATGGCACTGCCCAGGTTGGCAATCGCGCTGGTTTCGGTAATTTCGAAACAGATCATCCGCGGCGGAATGGCGTACTCGACAAACAACCGCTGCAGGTAATCGAGGAACTTGTCATCGCCGATGCTCGACCCCGACAGGTTGATCGCGCAGATCGACAGCGGCCCTTCGCGGCCTTCGTCCAGGCATTGGCGCACAACCTGGAACACATTGCGCACCACCCAGCGGTCCAGCGCAGTCATCAGGCCGTAGCGCTCGGCTGCGGGGATGAAGCTGCTGGGCAGGATGGTGCGGCCACTTTCGTCGTGCAGGCGCAGCAGGATTTCGATGTGGCCTGGGCCTTCGAAGGTTTTCAGCGGGGCAATTTCCTGTGCGTACAGGCAGAAGCGGTTTTCTTCCAGCGCCACATGCAAGCGCTGGATCCAGGCCATTTCGCCAAAACGCATGGACAGCTCGCTGTCGTCGGCGTGGTACACCTGCACGCGGTTGCGCCCCTTCTCCTTGGCCATGTAGCAGGCCATGTCGGCAGCACGCAGCGAGGTTTCCAGGGTGCCCGGGGTTTGGGCGATGTGCACCAGGCCGATACTGACCGTGGTGACGAACGGCCGCCCCTTCCACACGAAGTGCAGGCTCTGCACCATCTGGCGCAACTGCTCGGCGATGCGCTCGGCCTGGTCTGGCGGGCAGCTTTCCAGCAGCACGCCAAACTCGTCGCCACCCAGCCGGGCCAGCGTGTCACCTTCGCGCAGGCCAGATTGCAGCACGGCGCAGATGTGCCGCAGCAATTCGTCACCCGCGGCATGGCCGCAGGTGTCGTTCACCAGCTTGAACTGGTCGAGGTCCAGGAACATCAGCGAATGCCGCCCGGCCTGGCGCGCAAGGCCATTCAGCGCCTGTTCCAGGCGGTATTCGAACTCACGGCGGTTGGCCAGGCCGGTCAGGGCGTCATGGGTGGCCTGCCAGGACAGGTTGGCGATGTACTGACGCTCCTGGGTCATGTCATGCAGCACAAGCACGATGCCACTGAGCTGGCCGTCACTGACGATCGGCGAGCCCACCAGGTTGATCGACACGGTGCTGCCGTCAAGCCGCTGGATCAGCCGGGCATGCTCGGCACCGCCCTTGAGGCTGCCGCTAAGCACCTGCTCGACCAGGCTGCGGCCATCTTCCTCGGCCTGCTCGTCCACCAGGCTGAACAACGCCGACAGCGGCAGGCCCTGGGCCTGGCCAGACTGCCAGTGGGTGAGTTGCTCGGCGGCCGGGTTCATGTAGCCGATGCAGCCATCCACGTCGGCAGTAATGACCGCATCGCCAATGGCCTGCAAGGTGGTCTGTGCCCGCTCTTTCTCTGCCTGCAGGGCGGTGGCGAAGGCCTGACGCTGGACCAGCAGCTTGCTGGAGCGGCGCCAGGCAATGGCAATGAGGAACATCGCTGTCAGCAGGTTGGTGATCAGCAGCACCCGCAGCAACATGCGCGAGCCTTCGCCCAAGGCATCGCTGAACGCTTTGGCAGCGGGCGTGACCCCTTCGTTGATGGTGACGATGCGCGCCTTCCAGGCATTGACGGCCTGGGCGTCGACCGGGCCACTGGCAAAGCTCTGGCGCATCTCGCCGGCGAGCACATCCAGCTTGGCCAGGTAGTCGTCGCCGATATCCCAGTAGTCGATGGCTGTATGCATGTAGCTGATGTTGCGGAAGTTACGGTAGAACCAGATGATCCGCTCGACATCGTCGGGGTGGTTGCCGCCTTGCAGAACGGCCTGGCGAGCAGCCGCCAGGTCGGGGCTGGGCTGGTCGAGCACCTCGCGCAGCTGGTGGTCGCCCTGGGGCACGGTAATGGCCTGGCGATAGCGCTGATAGGTACTCTCGTCGCGGGTGTCGGCGTACAGGTTCAGGTAATAGATGGCGTCTTTCTGCGCCTTCGACCACAGGCTTTCGCCCGCGACATAGGCGCGCACGGCCGAGAGCGTATAAAGGCTGAGGCTGCCCAGCGCCACCTGAAAGACCACAACGGCGATGAAGGGCCAGGTGATGCCGATCAACTTCGGCGCTTCGAGTGTGCGATGTCCCTTCATGGAGTCCCTGTCACAGAGCAGATAAGGCGCAAATCGACCCAGACAAGCACAGCGTAGGCCATCTGCCATCAACGTGACGGGGTTTTTTATGACAGGGAATCGCAGGATTTGCACGCACGCCGTGGGAGCGGCCTTGCGTCGCGAAAGGGCCGCGACGCAAGGCCGCTCCCACAGCAACGGCACAAGGCACCTGAAATTCAGCTTTGCTGCAAGTGCCCATAAAGCTTGGCGTACAACCCACCCTCGGCAATCAGCTGCTGGTGGTCGCCATCTTCGGCTACATGCCCGCCATCGAACACCAGCACCCGGTCGGCCTGCTTCACCGCCGACAGCCGGTGGGCGATGATCAGCGTGGTGCGGCCGCTGAGGAAGCGCGCCAGGGCCAGGTGCAGGTTGTACTCGGTGGCGGCGTCCAACGCCGAGGTGGCTTCGTCGAGGATGACCACCTTGGGCTCGGCCAGCACCATGCGGGCGATGGCCAGGCGCTGCCGCTGCCCGCCAGACAAGCGCACGCCGGAGCGCCCCACCACACTGTCCAGGCCCTGCGGCAAGGCGGCGATGGTGGCGTCCAGCTGGGCGATGCGCAGCGCCTGCCAGCAGGCGTCGTCGCTGCTGTCGCGGCCCATGGTCAGGTTGGCGCGTACGGTGTCATTGAACAACGACGGGTGCTGCAACACCACCGCGACGTTTTCGCGCAGGGTTTCCAGGCCGATTTCCTGCAGGCTGGCACCGCCAAAGCGGATGGTCCCGGCCTGGGCGCTGTAAAGGCCCAGCAGCAGTTGCACCAGGGTGCTCTTGCCGCCACCACTGGCGCCGACAATCGCCACCTTTTCGCCCGGAGCGATAGACAGGTCGAGGTTTTCCAGCACCGGCTCGTCGGCATAGGCAAAGCGCAAGTCGCGCACTTCGATGCCCACCGTCTCACGGCCGGCGAACGGGTCACTGGCGGCCGGGTACTGCGGTTCGTCATCGCGCGCCAGCAGCTCGTTGAGGCGGCTCAGCGCACCGCCGGCGGCGTAGTAGGCATATTGCAGGTTGAGCAGTTGCTCCACCGGCCCGATCATGAACCACAGGTAGCTGAACACCGCCAGCATCTGGCCGATCGACAAATCGGAGAACAGTACGGTCAGCATGGCTGCGGCGCGGAAGATATCGATGCCGAACTGGAACAACAAGCCACTGGCACGTCCACTGGCATCGCTTTTCCACTGCGAATCAACGGCGTAGTCACGCACTTCGCGGGCGCGCAGCCCCAAACGGCCAAGGAAGTAGCCCTGGCGGTTGCTGGCACGGATTTCCTGGATGGCATCGAGGGTTTCCGTCAGCGCCTGGGTAAAGCGCGCGGTGCTGTCGTTCTCAAGCTTTTTCAGGTGTTTGACGCGTTTGCCCAGCTGCACGGTGAAATAGATCACCAGCGGGTTGAACAGCAAGATCAGCAAGGCCAGCTGCCAGTGCATCCAGATCAGGATCGCCGCTGTGCCGGTCAGGGTCAGCATGGCCACCAGGAAGCGGCTGAGGGTTTCGCCCACGAACTTGTCGAGGGTGTCCAGGTCGGTGACCAGGTGGGTGGTTACCGTGCCACTGCCCAGGCTTTCGTATTCCTTCAGCGAAATGCGCTTGAGCCGCTCGATCAGGCGGATACGCAGGCGGTAGACGATATCCTTGGCCAACCCGGCAAACAGCTTGGCCTGGATCACGTTGAACGCCAGGGCAGCCAGGCGCAGGCACAGGGTAAGCGCCAGCATCAGCCCGATATAGCCGGCTGCCACCTGCCAGTTGGAGGGCAGCAGGTGGTTCATCCACTTCAGCGCAGCATCGCCATGACCGAGCAGTACTTCGTCCACCAACAGGGGCAGCAGCAACGGAATGGGCACACTGCAGCAAGCCGCCAGCACGGCGATGCAGTTGGCAGACCAGAGGTTCTTCTTGTGATGCAGGGCCAGGCGGCGGATTTCCGCCCAGCTCAGTCGATCGCCCGCAGCGTGAGGCTTGCCCGGCACCGGGTCGGGTGACCCAGGCACATCAAGCACAGGCGGCCTGCTGCAGCCAGCGGCCGAGCAAGGGTTGCAGGCGATCCAGCGGCTGGTAGCCGTTGGTCAGCAGGGCCAGTTGGCCATTGCGCTCGGCAAGCAGGGTCGGAAAGCCGGCAATACCCAGGTCCTGGGCCCAGCTGAAATCGGCTGCGGTGGCGGCGCGGGTATCGGCGCGGGCGAAGGTTTCGGCAAACACGGTGCGGTCGAAGCCGCACTGCGAGGCCAGCTCGACCAGCTGCGGCGCCGTGGTCACGTCCACGCCCTGCTCGTAGAACGAACGCTGGATCAGCGCCAGCAGCGGCCAGACGCGTTCGGCGTCCAGCTCACGGGCAGTGACCAGGGCGCGGCAGGCCGGCTCGGTGTCGTAGACGAAGCCCTCAGGCATGGCCCCTTCGAAACGAAATGGCTGGCCGGTGGCGTCGGCCACCGCCTGCCAGTGTTCGAGGATGTACTTGCGGGTGGAGCTGTCCAGGGCGCTGCCGCCGGTGCGCAGCCCGCCCGGCACCACGCGGGTGACAACGCCCGCCTCACGCGCCTGGGCGATCAGGGCGGCGGCTACCGGCGCGAAACCCCAGCACCAGGAGCACATCGGGTCCATCACATAAATCAGGCGTGCAGACATTCATCAGGCCTCGGCTTTGTAGTTGTAACCGATCGGGTGCGGCAGGTTGCGGGCCTTGGCCAGCTCGATCTGCTTCTGCCGGTCGATGGCACTGCGCCGGGTTTTCTCGCTCAGGGTGTCCCAGCAATGCGGGCAGCTGACACCTGGCGAATAGTGCTCGGACGCGCGCTCCTCTGCATTGATCGGGTGGCGGCAGGCGTGGCACTGGTCGTACTCGCCTTCGCTCAGGTCATGGCGCACCGTGACGCGGTTGTCGAAGACGAAGCAGTCGCCGTCCCACAGGCTTTCTTCCTGAGGCACTTCCTCGAAGTACTTCAGCACGCCACCCTTAAGATGATAGACCGCCTCGAAGCCTTCACCGAGCATGTAGCTGGAGGCTTTTTCGCAACGAATGCCGCCGGTGCAGAACATGGCCACTTTCTTGTGCTTGCTGGGGTCGAAGTTGGCCTTGATGTACTCCGGGAACTCGCGGAAGGTTTCGGTCTTCGGGTCCATCGCGCCCTTGAAGGTGCCGATGGCCACTTCGTAGTCGTTGCGGGTATCGATCAGCAGCACTTCCGGGTCGCTGATAAGCGCGTTCCAGTCCTTGGGCTCGACATAGGTGCCGACCGCCTGGTTCGGATCAACGCCCGGCACGCCGAGGGTGACGATCTCTTTCTTGAGCTTGACCTTCGTGCGGTAGAACGGCTGCTCGTCGCAGTACGACTCTTTATGGTCGACATCAGCCAGGCGCGGGTCGTTGCGCAGCCAGGCCAGCAGGCCGTCGATGCCTTCGCGGGTAGCCGACACGGTGCCGTTGATGCCTTCGTGGGCCAGCAGCAGGGTGCCTTTGACGTCATTGTCGAGCATGGCCTTGAGCAGCGGCTCGCGCAGCTCGACGTAGTCTTGCAGGGTGACGAACTTGTACAGCGCCGCGACGACGATAGGTTGTGACATGAAGCGGGTTCTCCAGGTGGTTGCCCTCGTAAGGGGCGGACCGGGTTTGACAAAAAGCAGGGGGCGCTTTGCGCCCCATTCGCGGCACAAGGCCGCTCCTACAGGGAAATACACAACCCAACGGGCGGTGCAATCCCTGTAGGAGCGGCCTTGTGCCGCGAATGGGCCGCACAGCGGCCCCCTTGGATGGTACGGATTCTACCAGAACGACAAAAAGGTTTCAGTGCCCGCCGCCGGCGCACACCGGCGAGGCCGGCGCCACGCCGACCTTGGCCCACTCTTCGGCGGTGTAGGTATGAATGGCCAGGGCATGGATCTGGCCCATCAGCTCACCCATGGTGGCGTACACCTTCTGGTGGCGCTTGACGCTGTTCAACCCGGCAAACTGCTCGCTGACGATCACTGCCTTGTAGTGGGTCTCCTGACCACGACTGTGCATGTGGCTTTCGTCGAGCACTTGCAGGTGCTGCGGCGCCAGGGCGCCCAGCTGTTGTTCAATGCGCTGTTGCATGGTCATTGCGGCGTGCTCACTTCTTGGCAGGGACGGCAGCCTTGCCAGCGTTAGGGTCCAGTTCCTTGGTCATGTCTTCCAGCAGCTTGTTCACCACCGGCACTGCTGGCTCCAGGCTCTGCTGGGTCAGCTGGGCCGACTGCTGGGTAACCTTGGGCATTTCACGCAGGACTTTCTTGCCCAGCGGCGATTCATAGAACTTGACCAGGTCTTTCAGCTCTTGCTCGGTGAAGGTCTGGGTGTACAGGTCGACCATCTTCGGCTTCAGCTTGTTCCAGCCGATGGCGTTGTCCAGCGCGGCGTTGGCTTTGGCCTGGTAGCTTTCCAGCACTGGCTGTTTGGCGGCCGGGGCCTTGGTTTGAGCGAAGCGCTGGGCGAACATCTGTTGGACCTGCATGTACACCGGGGTGCCCAGCTTGTCGGCGTTGGCCAGGGTCAGGAATTTCTCGGCAGCAGCGTTGTGGCTGGCGGTGGCAGCGAGCACCTGGCCGCTGGCGCAAGCCAGGGCAACGGCGGCACAAAGGACACGGAGACGGGTCATTGCATTTCCTTCAAGAAGAGGGAGGCGGGTACCTCAGAGTAGAGCATTCTGCGCCGTGGTGGCGATGTGCTCAAGTGGCACGACGAGCGACGGAACCGCTCGGTCGAATCAAGGCCTAAACTGCGATTTCGAACTACACAGGAGTGAGTACAGAATGAGCCGTATCGAGACAGACAGCCTGGGCCCGGTCGAAGTTCCTGATGGCGCCTACTGGGGTGCGCAAACCCAGCGTTCGCTGATCAATTTCGCCATTGGCAAGGAACGCATGCCTCTCGCGGTGCTGCACGCCCTGGCGCTGATCAAGAAAGCCGCGGCACGTGTCAACGACCGCAACGGCGACCTGCCGGCCGACATCGCCCGGCTGATCGAACAAGCCGCCGACGAAGTGCTCGATGGCCAGCACGACGACCAGTTCCCGTTGGTCGTGTGGCAGACCGGCAGCGGCACGCAAAGCAACATGAACGTCAACGAAGTGATCGCCGGGCGCGCCAACGAACTGGCCGGCAAAGGCCGTGGCGGCAAAGCGCCAGTACACCCCAACGACCACGTCAACCGCTCGCAGAGCTCCAACGACTGCTTCCCCACAGCCATGCACATCGCTGCGGCGCAGGCGGTGCACGAGCAGCTGCTGCCGGCAGTCGCCGAACTGTCGTCGGGGCTTGCCGAGCTGTCGGCCCGCCACCAAAAGCTGGTGAAGACCGGCCGCACGCACATGATGGACGCCACGCCGATCACTTTCGGCCAGGAGGTGTCCGCCTTCGTCGCCCAGCTCGACTATGCCCAGCGCGCCATCCGCGCCACCCTGCCGGCGGTATGCGAACTGGCCCAGGGCGGCACCGCGGTTGGCACCGGGCTGAATGCCCCGCATGGTTTTGCCGAAGCCATCGCTGCCGAGTTGGCGGCGGAGTCCGGCCTGCCGTTTGTGACGGCGCCAAACAAGTTCGCGGCGCTGGCCGGCCATGAACCGCTGACCAGCCTGGCAGGCGCCTTGAAAACCCTGGCAGTGGCGCTGATGAAAATCGCCAACGACTTGCGCCTGCTGGGCTCCGGCCCACGCGCAGGCTTTGCCGAAGTGCGCCTGCCGGCCAACGAACCGGGCAGTTCGATCATGCCCGGCAAGGTTAACCCTACCCAGTGCGAGGCGCTGTCGATGCTGGCTTGCCAGGTGCTGGGCAACGATGCCGCCATCGGTTTTGCCGCTAGCCAGGGGCATCTGCAGCTGAACGTGTTCAAGCCGGTGATCATCCACAACCTGTTGCAGTCGATCGAACTGCTGGCCGATGGCTGCCGCAACTTCCAGTTGCACTGCGTGGCGGGCATCGAGCCCGATGCCGAGCAAATGGCCGCGCACCTGGAGCGGGGCTTGATGCTGGTGACGGCGTTGAACCCGCATATCGGCTATGACAAGGCGGCGGAAATTGCCAAGAAGGCTTACAGCGAAGGCAAGACCTTGCGCGAGGCTGCGCTGGAGTTGAAGTACCTGACCAATGAGCAGTTCGACCAGTGGGTGCGGCCGGAGAACATGCTGGCACCGGGTGGCAAGGGCTGAGCTCTTTATTGCCTGCCCCGGCCCTATCGCCGGCAAGCCAGCTCCCACAGGGATCGCACAACATTCAGGCCTGTGGTGATCCTGTGGGAAGCCAACTTCCACAGGGGCCCCACCTCTTTCAGGCCTGTGGTGATCCTGTGGGAGCTGGCTTGCCGGCGATAGGGCCGGAGCAAGCGATCACTGAACCTGGGCCAACCGCGCACGCCTCGCGCGCCAACTGGCCACCAGCGATGGCCCCAGCGCTACCAGCGCCGAGCCGGACACCACGGTCACCGCCCCTACATAGCCCAGGGCATTGATGTCCTCGGCGTGCACATACTCCGGCCACACCAGTGCCGCGAGTGCCACCGCAACAAAGGTCACCAGCGGTGTCAACGCCAGGGTGGCACTCACCCGCGACGCCTCCCAGTGCGCCAGCGCCTCGGCAAATGCGCCGTAAGCCACCAGGGTATTCAGGCAGCAGGCCAGCAGCAGCCAGCCCTGCACCGGGGTCAGTTGCAACGCCTCAAGCGGGTGTACCCAAGGCGTGAGCAGCGCAGCACAACTGAGGTAGATCACCATCATCACCTGCTGTGAATGCCACACGGTCAGCAGTTGCTTCTGGCTGAGGGCGTAGAACACCCAGATGCTGGTGGCCAGCAGAATGGTCAGCACGCCGGTGGTGTAGGTGCCCAATGAAGTCAGCAGCTCTTCGAGGCGCTGGTTGAAGAACAGGCCAAAACCCGCCAGCAGAATCACCAGGCCCACGCCCTGCCCCAGGCTGAAGCGTTCGCGGAACACGAACACACTGGCCACCAGCAACAGCACCGGGCCGACCTGCACCACCAGTTGCGCCGTGCCGGGGCTAAGCAGGTTGAGGCCGATCAGGTACAGCACGTAGTTGCCCATCAGGCCAAGCACCGCCACTACGACCAGGCCCTTGCCCTTCGGCGCCAGCCGGGTGAACGACGGCAAGCGCCGCCTGGCTGCCAGCCAGGCGAACAGCAGGCCACCGGAAACCAGCAGGCGGTACCAGGTGACGGTGATCGGGTCGACCACTTGCAGTACCTGCTTGAGCTTGATCGGCAAGATGCCCCAGAGCAATGCGGTCAGAAGTGCCAGGAACAGGCCATAGCTCCAGCGGCCGGAAGTGGTGTGCATAGCGTCCTCGTTCAAGCCCGTGGTGGGGGTTGGTGGATTCTACGGGCTTGGAGGGCAGTGACGGGGAAGCGTGCCGAGAAAAGAATTCATCAAGTCATTCTTGTAGGGCATGGCTGGCAGGTTTGCTGGCTGTTCTGGCCCTTTCGCGGGCACGCCCGCTCCCACAGGGACCCCACAACATTCAGCCCTGTGGCGAACCTGTGGGAGCGGGCGTGCCCGCGAAAGGGCCAGCACAGGCAACATCACCTTCAGCTATTTCTTGTGCTTGGCAAACGCCGCCTCAAGCGCCTGGTTGATGGTGCGCAGCACCTTGACCCGCGCCCAGCGCTTGTCGTTGGCCTCCACCAGCGTCCAGGGTGCAATCTCGCTGCTGGTGCGGTCGACCATGTCGCCCACCGCCTGGGCATACTCGTCCCACTTGTCGCGGTTGCGCCAGTCGTCCTCGGTGATCTTGTAGCGCTTGAACGGGATCTGCTCACGCTCCTGAAAACGCTCCAGCTGGGTCTGCTGGTCGATCGCCAGCCAGAACTTCACCACCACCACGCCGGCGTTCACCAACTGCTCCTCAAAGTCGTTGATCTCGCTGTAGGCACGCATCCAGTCGGCCGGGCTGCAAAAGCCCTCAACCCGTTCCACCAGCACCCGGCCATACCAGGAACGGTCGAAGATGGTGAACTTGCCGCGTGCCGGAATATGCCGCCAGAACCGCCACAGGTAGGGCTGCGCCCGCTCTTCTTCAGTGGGCGCGGCAATCGGCACGATGCGGTACTGGCGCGGGTCCAGCGCTGCGGCCACGCGGCGGATGGCACTGCCCTTGCCGGCAGCATCGTTGCCTTCGAACACCGCCACCAAGGCGTGCCGGCGCATGCGCTTGTCGCGCAGCAGGCCGGCCAGGCGGGCCTGTTCGGTGACCAACTGCTCCTGATAGTCAGCCTTGTCCAGGCGCAACGTCATGTCCAGGGCGCCGAGCAGGCTGCGGTCGTCGATGCTGCGGCCCAGCGGGGCGACATTGCCCTGGTGCTTGCCCTTGGGGTTGTTGGCCAGCGCGGCTTGCAGGCTGTCCAGCAGGATGCGCCCCACCGCCAGGCTACGGTAGTTCGGGTCTACCCCTTCGACGATATGCCACGGCGCATAGTCGCGGCTGGTGCGGCGCAGCACGCGCTCGCCAAAGCGCACGAAGCGGTCGTAGGTTTGCGACTGCTGCCAGTCCAGCGGGCTGATCTTCCAGCTGTGCAGCGGGTCGTCCTTGAGCGATTTCAGCCGTGCCTTCATCTGCTTCTTGGACAGGTGGAACCAGAACTTGATGATCAGCGCACCTTCATCGCACAGCATCTGCTCCAGGCGCTCGGCGCCCATGATGGCCTGATCGAGCACGGCATCCTTGAACACCCCGTGCACCCGCCCCTGCAGCATCTGGCTGTACCAGTTGCCAAAGAACACGCCCATTCGCCCCTTGGGTGGCAAAGCCCGCCAGTAACGCCAGGCGGGCGGCCGTGCCAGCTCTTCGTCGGTCTGCTGGTCGAAGGTGAGCACATCGATCATGCGCGGGTCCATCCACTCGTTGAGCAGCTTTACCGTCTCACCCTTGCCAGCGCCTTCGATGCCGTTGATCAGCACGATCACCGGGAAGCGCGCCTGCTGCTTGAGTTCGTACTGGGCTTCGAGCAGGGCCTCGCGCAAAGCGGGCACCTCGGCGTCGTAAGCCTCCTTGTCGATGCTGTGGCCGATTTCGGCGGATTCGAACATGCACTGGCTCCTTCAATGGATAAGCAAGACTAGCGGATTTCATTTATGCCTGTACTGACCTGTTCGCGCTTGAACGCGCTCCCACAGGTAACCCGGATGGCATAAAATCCCGCCATCCGCTGCAACCGAGCCAACCATGTCCACCCTCCTCCAGCACGCCCAGATCGACTGGGACGACCAGGGCCGCCCCCACTCGCGGCAATATGACGACGTCTATTTCGCGGTCAACGAAGGCATCGAAGAAACCAAACACGTATTCCTCGGCCAGACCCGCCTGGCCGAGCGCTTTGCCAACCTGACGCCGCACAGCTGCATGGTGATTGGCGAAACCGGTTTTGGCACCGGCATGAATTTTTTCTGCGCCTGGCAACTGTTTGACCAGCACGCCCACAGCGACGCACGCCTGCACTTCGTGAGTGTCGAGAAATACCCCCTCGGCCACGACGACATGGCCCGCGCCGTGCGCCTGTGGCCTGAACTTGCAGCCTACACCGAGCCCCTGCTGGAACAATATGTGGCGGTGCACCCGGGCTTTCAGCAATTCACCTTCGCCAATGGCCGGGTCACCCTGACCCTGCTGATCGGCGACGTGCTCGAGCAGCTGCCACAACTCGATGCGCAGATCGATGTGTGGTTCCTCGATGGCTTCGCCCCCGCCAAGAACCCCGACATGTGGACACCAGAGCTGTTCGCGCAGCTGGCGCGGTTATCGCACCCGGGCACTGTGCTGGGCACCTTCACCACCACCGGCTGGGTGCGCCGCAGCCTGGTCGAAGCCGGTTTCGCCATGAAGAAGGTGCCAGGCATCGGCAAGAAGTGGGAGGTGATGAGCGGCGCCTACGTCGGCCCCCTGCCAGCCCCAGGCGCACCTTGGTACGCGCGCCCCGCCCCTTCACAGGGGCCACGCGAGGCACTGGTGATCGGTGCCGGGCTGGCCGGCAGCACAACCGCTGCCAGCCTGGCCCGGCGGGGCTGGCAGGTCACCGTGCTGGAGCGCCACGAAGCGCCGGCCCAGGAAGCTTCGGGCAATCCGCAGGGGGTGCTGTACCTCAAGCTGTCCGCCCATGGCACCGCACTTTCACAGATGATCCTGTCCGGTTTCGGCTACACCCGGCGCCAGCTTGAACGCCTGCAGCGTGGCCGCGACTGGGATGCCTGCGGCGTGCTGCAACTGGCCTTCGACAACAAGGAAGCTGAGCGCCAAGGCAAGCTGGCCGCCGCCTTCGACCACGATTTGCTGCACGCACTGGAGCGCGCCGACGCCGAAGCCATCGCCGGGGTGGCCTTGCCGGCCGGCGGGTTGTTCTACCCCGAAGGCGGCTGGGTGCACCCACCTGCGTTGTGCCAGCAACAGCTGCAGCACCCAGGGACTCGGCTGGTCACCCATCAGGAAGTGCTGGAGCTGCGCAAGGTCGACCAGCAGTGGCAGGCCTGGGCGGGTGACTGCCTGATTGCCAGCGCGCCCGTGGTGATTCTGGCCGGTGCCGCCGAAGTAAGGCGCTTCGAGCCTTGCGCGCAACTGCCGCTCAAGCGTATCCGGGGGCAGATTACCCGCTTGCCCGCCACCGCCGGCAGTCGGGCGCTGCGCACCGTGGTGTGTGCGGAGGGCTACGTGGCGCCGCCGCGCGGTGATGAACATACCCTGGGCGCAAGCTTTGATTTCCACAGCGAAGACTTGGCGCCGACGCTGGCCGAGCACCAGGGCAACCTGGCGTTGCTGGACGAGATTTCCGTCGATCTGGCCCAGCGATTGGGCACGGCCGAGTTAGCCCCTGAGCAGTTGCAGGGGCGCGCGGCGTTCCGTTGCACCAGCCCGGATTACCTGCCGATCGTGGGGCCGGTAGCTGATGCACAGGCGTTTGCCGAGGCGTATGCGGTGTTGGGCAGGGATGCCCGGCAAGTGCCGGATGTAGCCTGCCCTTGGCTGGATGGGTTGTATGTGAACAGCGGACATGGGTCGCGCGGGTTGATCACGGCGCCGCTCAGTGGCGAGCTGGTGGCGGCCTGGGTGTGTGGTGAACCGCTGCCGTTGCCCCGGGCAGTGGCAGAGGCGTGTCATCCGAACCGGTTTGCCTTGCGTAAGCTGATTCGGGGGAAGTAATCGGCCGGGGGCTGCTGCGCAGCCAATCGCCGGCAAGCCAGCTCCCACAGGGACCGCGCAAGGCATCAGGCCTGAGGTGACCCGTGGGAGCTGGCTTGCCGGCGATTGGCCGCACAGCGGCCGCATATAACAAATCGTTCTAAAACTCTCAAAAAGCACATCGGTCAGTTCCTTAAGGTGCCCTAATCCTGGGCACCCCCTCCCCAACGGAAAAACCGGTAAGGACTTATGTGCGGATTAGCAGGAGAGTTGCGTTTCACCCCCATCGACCAGGCCCCTCGCCCAGCCGACCTGGCTGCGGTAGAGCGCATAACGCATCACCTCGCGCCTCGCGGCCCGGATGCGTGGGGCTTCCATAGCCAAGGCCCTATTGCCCTCGGCCACCGGCGCCTGAAAATCATGGACTTGTCCGACGGCTCGGCGCAGCCGATGGTCGACAACACCTTGGGCCTGTCACTGGCGTTCAACGGTGCCATCTACAACTTCCCCGAACTGCGCCAAGAGCTGCAAGACCTGGGCTACAGCTTCTGGTCCGACGGCGACACCGAGGTGCTGCTCAAGGGCTACCACGCCTGGGGCGCGGCCTTGCTGCCCAAGCTCAACGGCATGTTCGCCCTGGCCATCTGGGAGCGCGACAACCAGCGCCTGTTCCTGGCCCGCGACCGCCTGGGCGTAAAGCCCCTGTACCTGTCGCGCAACAGCGAGCGCCTGCGTTTTGCCTCGACCCTGCCAGCGCTGCTCAAGGGCGGCGACATCGACCCGATGCTCGACCCGGTGGCGCTCAACCATTACCTGAACTTCCATGCCGTGGTGCCGGCACCACGTACCCTGCTGGCCAACGTGCAAAAGCTGGAGCCCGGCACCTGGATGCGCATCGACCGCCATGGCGAGGTCGAGCGCCAGACCTGGTGGCAGCTGAAATACGGTGCCAACCCGGATGAGCGTGAGCTGGACCTGGAAGGCTGGACCACCCGCGTGCTCGACGCCACCCGCGACGCCGTGGCCATCCGCCAACGCGCGGCCGTCGACGTCGGCGTGCTGCTGTCCGGTGGTGTCGACTCCAGCCTGCTGGTCGGTCTGCTGCGCGAAGCGGGCGTGGACGACCTGTCGACCTTCTCCATCGGTTTTGAAGATGCCGGTGGCGAACGTGGCGACGAGTTCCAGTATTCCGACCTGATCGCCAAGCACTACGGCACCCGCCACCACCAGCTGCGCATCGCCGAACACGAGATCATCGACCAGCTGCCAGCGGCATTCCGCGCCATGAGCGAGCCAATGGTCAGCCACGACTGCATCGCCTTCTACCTGTTGTCGCGGGAAGTGGCCAAGCACTGCAAGGGCGTGCAAAGCGGCCAGGGCGCCGACGAGCTGTTCGCCGGTTATCACTGGTACCCGCAGGTGGACGGCGCCGATGACGCCTTTGCGGCTTACCGCGATGCATTCTTCGACCGCAGCCACGCCGAATACCGCGACACCGTGCAGGCGCCCTGGGCGCTTGAAACCGACGCGGCCGGCGACTTCGTGCGCGAGCACTTCGCCCGCCCCGGTGCCCGCGATGCGGTGGACAAAGCCCTGCGCCTGGACAGCACGGTGATGTTGGTTGATGACCCGGTCAAGCGAGTGGACAACATGACCATGGCCTGGGGCCTGGAGGCACGTACGCCATTCCTCGATTACCGCCTGGTGGAGCTGTCGGCGCGTATTCCGGCGCGCTTCAAGCTGCCCGATGGCGGCAAGCAGGTGCTCAAGCAGGCGGCGCGACGGGTGATCCCGCATGAGGTGATCGACCGCAAGAAGGGCTACTTCCCGGTGCCGGGCCTCAAGCACCTTGAAGGCGCCACCCTGGGCTGGGTGCGTGAGCTGCTGACCGACCCCAGCCAGGACCGTGGGCTGTTCAACCCGGCCATGCTCGACCGCCTGCTGAGCAACCCGCACGGCCAGCTCACCCCGCTGCGCGGCTCCAAGCTGTGGCAGCTGGCGGCGCTGAACCTGTGGCTGAGCGAACAGGGAATCTGACCGATGAAAGCCCATGAAATCGCATACGGTCAGCGCCTGCTGCGCGGCCAGGCGCCGTCCTACGAGCGCCTGCAGGCGCGCCTGGCCGGCGACGGCAGCCTGCCCCACGACCAGCCGCGTGCCGTGCACTGCGGCTGGGGCCGGCTGCTGATCGGCCATACCTACCCCGACCCGGCCAGCCTGGCCGAGGCGCTGCTGGACGAAAGCCCCGGCGAGCGCGACATCGCCCTGTACGTGGCCGCGCCGCAGCAGTTGTTGGCCCAGGCCCCGCAGCAACTGTTCCTCGACCCGTCCGACACCCTGCGTCTATGGTTTACCGACTACCGGCCAGCGCAGCGGGTGTTCCGCGGTTTCCGCGTGCGCCGGGCGCAGAACCCCGCCGACTGGCAGGCGATCAACACCCTGTACCAGGCCCGCGGCATGCTGCCGGTCGACGCCGAACTGCTTACGCCCCGGCACTTGGGCGGACCGGTGTATTGGCTGGCCGAGGACGAAGACAGCGGCGCGGTGATCGGCAGCGTCATGGGCCTGAACCATGCCAAGGCGTTCGACGACCCGGAACACGGCAGCAGTCTGTGGTGCCTGGCGGTGGACCCGCACTGCACCCGCCCCGGCGTGGGCGAGGTGCTGGTGCGTCACCTGATCGAGCACTTCATGAGCCGTGGCCTGGCTTACCTCGACCTGTCGGTGCTGCACGACAACCGCCAGGCCAAGCGCCTGTATGAAAAGCTGGGTTTTCGCAACCTGCCCACCTTTGCGGTCAAGCGCAAGAACGGCATCAACGAGCAGTTGTTTCTTGGCCCCGGGCCGCAGGCGGACCTCAACCCCTACGCCCGCATCATTGTCGATGAGGCCCGGCGCCGCGGCATCGAGGTGCAGGTGGATGACGCCGCTGGCGGTCTGTTCACCTTAAGCCTGGGCGGGCGACGCATTCGCTGCCGTGAATCGCTCAGCGACCTGACCAGTGCCGTGACCATGACCCTGTGCCAGGACAAGCGCCTGACCCAACACGCCCTGGGCAATGCCGGGCTGCAGGTGCCGGCGCAACAGCTGGCGGGTAATGCCGATGACAACTTGGCGTTTCTCGACGAACATGGCGCGGTGGTGGTCAAGCCGGTCGACGGCGAGCAAGGCCAGGGCGTGGCGGTTAACCTGACCTGCATCGATGACATCACCCGCGCCGTGGCGCACGCTCGCCAGTTCGACAGCCGCGTGCTGCTGGAAAGCTTCCATGCCGGGCTGGACCTGCGCATCGTGGTGATCGGCTACGAAGTGGTGGCCGCAGCCATCCGCCACCCGGCACAGGTGCTGGGCGATGGCAAACACAGCGTGCGCCAGTTGATCGAAGCCCAGAGCCGTCGGCGCCAGGCTGCCACCGGCGGCGAAAGCCGCATTCCGCTGGACGACGAAACCGAGCGCACCCTGCGCGCCGCGGGGTTTGGCTATGACGATGTGTTGCCTGCCAGCCAGCGCCTGGCCGTGCGACGCACCGCCAACCTGCACACCGGTGGCACTCTGGAGGATGTGACCGAACGCCTGCACCCGGTGCTGGCGGACGCTGCCGTGCGCGCTGCACGGGCGCTGGAAATTCCTGTGGTCGGGCTGGACTTCATGGTGCGCGATGCCGGGCAGCCGGAGTACGTGATCATCGAAGCCAACGAACGTGCCGGCCTGGCCAACCATGAACCCCAGCCAACGGCCGAGCGCTTTATCGACCTGCTGTTTCCGCATAGCCGGCCGTTGACGTAACCGCTGATGGCCTCTTCGCGGGCGCGCCCGCTCCCACAGGCCCGGCACAGTACCTGAGGCTTGTGGGGTCCCTGTGGGCGCGGGCGTGCCCGCGAAGAAGTCAACGCAACTCTAAGGAGTACTCATGTCCGAACGACTCCCCGAACCCGATCTCGACTACCTCAAACGTGTGCTGCTGGAGATGCTGGCCATCCCCAGCCCCACCGGTTTCACCGACACCATCGTGCGCTACGTGGCCGAACGCCTGGACGAGCTGGGCATACCCTTCGAGCTGACCCGCCGCGGCACCATTCGCGCCACCCTCAAGGGCCGCCAGACATCCCCCGACCGCGCCGTGTCGGCCCACCTGGACACGATCGGCGCCAGCGTGCGCCAGTTGCAGGACAACGGCCGCCTGGCGCTGGCACCGGTGGGTTGCTGGTCCAGCCGCTTTGCCGAAGGTAGCCGTGTCAGTGTATTCACCGATACCGGCGTGTTCCGTGGCAGCGTGCTACCGCTGATGGCCAGCGGGCATGCCTTCAATACCGCCATCGATCAGATGCCGGTAAGCTGGGAGCATGTGGAAGTGCGCCTGGATGCCTACTGCGCCACCCGCGCCGACTGTGAGGCACTGGGGATCAGCATTGGTGACTTTGTCGCCTTCGACCCATTGCCAGAGTTTACCGAAAGCGGCCATATCAGCGCCCGTCACCTGGACGACAAGGCCGGTGTAGCGGCATTGCTGGCGGCACTGAAGGCTGTGGTGGAAAGCGGTCGCCAGCCACTGATCGACTGCCACCCGCTGTTCACCATCACCGAGGAAACCGGCTCTGGCGCAGCCGGCGCCCTGCCTTGGGATGTCAGCGAGTTCGTCGGCATCGACATCGCCCCGGTGGCACCTGGCCAAGCGTCCAGCGAGCATGCGGTAAGCGTGGCCATGCAGGACTCGTCCGGGCCTTACGACTACCACCTGTCCCGGCATTTGCTGAAGCTGGCCGGCGACCACGACTTGCCGGTGCGCCGTGACCTGTTCCGCTATTACTTCAGCGATGCCCATTCGGCGGTGACCGCGGGGCATGACATCCGCACCGCACTAGTGGCATTTGGTTGCGACGCCACCCATGGCTACGAACGCACGCACATCGACAGCCTTGCGGCGTTGAGCCGGTTGCTGTCGGCGTACTTGTTGAGCCCGCCAGTGTTTGCCAGCGACTCGCAGCCGGCCAATGCCTCGCTGGAAAGGTTCAGCCACCAGCTGGAGCACGATGCACAGATGGAAAGCGACACGCGGGTGCCTGCGGTGGACAGCCTGGTCGGCAATAAAGGCTGATGGCCTTGGGGGGCTGCCTGGCAGCCCCCCAATTCCCGAACGTTTCGCGTAGCATTGCCACACTTACTTCAGAAACGACCCACCATGCTGATCCCCTACGACCAACTGCAAGCCGAAACCCTGACCCTGCTGATCGAAGACTTCGTCACCCGCGATGGCACCGACAATGGCGACGATACCCCGCTGGAGACTCGCGTACTGCGGGTGCGCCAGGCGTTGGCCAAAGGCCAGGCATTCATCCTGTTCGATCCGGAAAGCCAGCAGTGCCAGTTGCTGGCCAAGCATGATGTGCCTCGCGAGCTGCTCGACTAGCAGGCCCGGCCCCCTTCGCGGGCAAGACTGCGCAGGGATGCTGAAGGCAACATCAGGCCTCGCCTTGCTTGGCCTCCTTGATGCGCTTGTAGACCTCGGCCCGGTGCACCTGCACCGAGCGCGGGGCGTCCACGCCAAAACGCACCACGCCCTCCCGGACATCCACCACCATGATGCGGATGTTGTCGTCAATCACGATGATTTCCCCCACTTCACGCCCGATTACCAACATGTTCCGATCCTCTTGCCAAAGGGAAAACCGGAGACTGCCTGCCAGGCATTCGGCTACTCAATAGTTCCACTGCAATTCAGAAGAGCCCTACATTTCGGGGTAACTTCCCCTACAGACTATTCCTCGCGAACAGGCTTGGCGCGCACTTTCACCGGCTTATCGGCATTGTGCTGCGAAGCGGCCGGAACAAGCGGTACACCGATGGAATCTTTCGCAAGCGGCGCCGGTCCGATTTAACAAGAGGCCTGCAGTTCGAGGCCCTTGCCCCTTAACCACGCAAGGACTCCACCATGACCACGATCCTTATCATCATCCTGATTCTGCTGCTGATCGGTGGCTTACCGGTCTTCCCCCACTCGCGTAGCTGGGGCTATGGCCCGTCCGGCATTATCGGCGTGGTATTGGTGATTCTGCTGGTCTTACTGTTGCTCGGGATGATATGACCGATGCGGACAGCCACTTCAGGCGACCGCTGAAATGAGAACGCCCCGCCAGTCGGGGCGTTCTTGAGTGCTGCGGTTTAGCGCATCAGCGACCTAGGTCTTGTCGGGCGCAGGCTTGCACCACCCTGCCCGGTCAATGCTTCTACAGCCCCTTCATCGCGAAGGGGCCTTTGCGCGCATCTTCACCGCCATATCGGCCATCTCGTCATACAGCCGCTCAGGCGCCTGGCATTTCAGCTGCCAAGCCTGGCGCCCGGCCTCGTGGGGCAGAATCAGGAACTCGCCCGCGGCGACCTGCTGGTGAATGTACCCGGCAATGTCGGCGGCGCTGATCGGCGAACCCTCCAGCAGCTTGCCCACCTGCGCCTTCATCGCCGGGTTCGGTCCGCGAAACGAGTCCAGCAGGTTGGTCTGGAAGAACGACGGGCACACCACGTGCACCGACACCTCCAGCTGGCGTAACTCCACCAGCAGGCTTTCCGAAAGCGCCAGCACGCCAGCCTTGGCGACGTTGTAGTTGCTCATGCCAGGGCCCTGCATCAGTGCGGCCATCGATGCAACATTGATGATCCGGCCCTTGCTGCGCTCCAGCAGCGGCAAAAAGGCCTTGCAGCCCTTGACCACGCCCATCAGGTTGACCGCGATCTGCCAGTCCCAGTCTTCCAGGGACAGTTCAGCAAAAAATCCGCCAGACGCAACGCCAGCGTTGTTGACGATCACGTCGATGCCCCCGAACTGCTCGGTGCATGCCTGGGCCAGGGCAGTGAGCTGGCTGTAATCACGCACATCGCAGCGCTGGATGAAGCCTTCGCCGCCGGCGGCACGGGCCAGTTCCAGGGTTTCGCGCAGGCCGTTTTCGTTGACATCGGCCAGCGCCAGGCGCCAGCCCTCGCGCGCCCAGCGCAGGGCGATCTCGCGACCGAGGCCGGACCCGGCGCCGGTGATCATGATGCGGTTATGCATGGTGGCTGGCCTTGTTCTGGCAGGTAGTGCAGCGAGTCTAATCAAGGCCTGGGGGGCTGGCAGGGTTCATCAGGGTAGTGAATGGGCAGACATGACTGTGTGGTCGGTACCCCTTCGCGCTGCGGGGCATGCTCCGCGAGGTAGCTGGCAAGCCAGCGGTCCAGGCGCAGCATGGTCTCCTCCAGCGCTCTGGCTGCCTGGCGAACCTGTGACGCATCCGCCGGCCGTCGCATACACTGGGCTTCAAGCCGCTCACATGACGCGACCAACGCTTGTGCCCGCACAATGCGTGCGCCGCCTTTCACCCTGTGCGCCACTTCAACGAGCGCCGAGGGGTTGTCGCTCGAGTATCTGAGCTGCGCCAGATCCGCCAGGTTACTGCTGGCCAGATCGGCTAGCAGTGCCACCAGCACAGCCCGGTCATCGCATACCAGCTTACGCAAATGGGCAAGATCAACGGCAGGCAAATGTTCGTCTGGCTCGCAGGTGACGTACTGGAAAGCTTGCAACGTTTGCATGAGGGTATCCAGGTTCAGCGGCTTGAACAGGCAGTGGTCCATACCCGCAAGCCCCGCGCGACGGCGCTCCTCTTGCAGGGCACTGGCGGTGAGCCCCACCACCCGACAGCGCGGCCTGGCCCGGCGGCGTTCGTGTTCGCGGATTGCCCGGGCCAGGGCAAAACCGCCAAGCCTGGGCATGTTGCAATCGCTGATGACGACGTCGAACGTTTGCTGCAACCAGAGGCGCAAGGCTTGATCGCCATCTTCGGCAACCTGTACCTGGTGACCGAGAAACGCCAACTGGTGCGCGAGTAGCAAGCGGTTGGCCGGGTAGTCATCGACCACCAGCACGCGCAGGGCAGCCAGCCTGGCAGGGTTGCCCTGCGGCGTTGCCGGCCTGGCCTGCACCGGCCGCGCTGCCAGCGCCAGGTCCAGGCGGATTTCAATCCGCGTCCCTTGGCCCAGCACGCTGTGCAAGCGTAATTGCCCGCCAAGCATTTCACACAAGCTGCGGCTGATCCCCAGCCCCAGCCCGGCACTGCTGCGTGGCGACTGGCGCTGATTGCTGGCCTGGCGAAAAGGCTGCCCGAGGCTTTCCAGCTCGGCCTGGGCAATGCCTATGCCAGTGTCTGCGACTTCGAGCAATACACTTGCCCGCCCGGCTGCAGCCTGCATATTCAGGCTGACCAGGACCTTGCCCTGCGCGGTGAACTTGATTGCATTGCTGACCAGGTTGGCCAGGACCTGCTTGAAACGCACCGGGTCCAGCATCACCCAGTTTTCCACTGCCCCCTTGCACACCATGTCCAGGGCCAGCCCCTTGCCGCGTGCCTGTTGCTCGAACAACTGAACCACCCGGGCGACTTGCTCGCGCAGGCTCACCGGCACCAGTGCCAGCTGCAACTGGCCGGTTTCGATGCGTGTGATGTCGAGTACATCGCCGATCAACTCCTGCAGCCCGATAGCGGCATCCGCCGCTACTTCGATGGCCAGATGGTCCAGTTCGCCCTGCCCTGCCTTGCGTCGGGCAAGCTCCAGCATGCCCAGCACGGCATGCAGAGGCGTGCGGATTTCATGGCTCATGGCCGCGAGAAACTGCGTCTTGGCCTGGTTGGCCGCCTCGGCCTCGCGCTTTGCACGATGCAATTGCACCTGCATCCGCCGCAGGTAGCGAACCCACAGCAGGGCCAGCAACAGAAGGCTGCATGCCAAGGCGATGCCCGCCAGCATGCGCCCGCCATAACGGCGCCATAGCCCGTCGCCAACGATCATCGGGTTACGCCAGCGTCGCAGCATGCTCTCCATTTCTGCCGGGGGCAGCGCGAGCAAGGCTTTGTCGAGAATACCCAGCAGCTCTTCGTCGCCATGGCTACTGGCAAAGGCGAAGTGCACCGGTGGCAACGCCAGGCTGGCAGCGATACGCAGCCTGCCGGGGAAGTGACGTGCAACCAGCGAGCATGCCTGGTCCAGTGGCAGCACGGCGGCGCCTGCCTTGCCTTGCTCCAGCGCCTGCAGCGCAGCCAATGGATGAGGCACGAGCCGCTGACGGATACCCGGGTATGACTTGGCCAGCGTCTGCGCCTGGGCGCTGCCACGTACCAGCGCCAGCGACCGCCTGCCGAGCTGCGCCAGGCTGCTGGGGGCCACCGTCTCGTTACGCGTTACCAGCACCAGCGGCAAGCTTAGAAAACTGCGGCTGAAACGCAGTTGCCTGGCGTGTGCCGGGCTGTACCCAAGCCCGGCAATCAGTTCGGCCTGGCCCTGGCGCACTTGCTCGATCATGTGCTGTGTGTCTGTACCCCCGTGCACTTCGAAGTGCAAGCCAGTGAGGCGGCTGATGCGTTGCAGCAAGTCCATGCTCAAGCCGCGCAACTGGCCATGCTCATCGCGGTAGCTCAACGGTAGTTGGTGCTCACCGAGCAACACCTTGACCACGGGGTTTTCCGCTATCCAGCGCTGCTGCGCTTCGCTGAGTTCAACCAGGCCGGGTTTGACCGGGCTGGCAGGCTGTGGGCTCCAGTGTCCGCGAATGCGGGCATGTTGCTGTTCGGTCAGGCCTTGCAGCACGGCATCGACCAACCTGGGTAATGTGCCGCGGTCCCCGAGCATGGCAAATCCCATGGGCTGGGCTGCAAAATCGGGCTGATCGACCCATTCCAGGCCTGGCAGTTGCCCTCGGGCCAACAGATAGCGGCTGCTCAGGGCATTGCCTAGAAACAACTCGGCTTCGCCAAGCTGTAACGCCGCCAAGGCGCTGTAGGGGGTGGGGTGCAGCTGGATCCGTGCGTTGGGATAGGTGTGCTGAAGCAGGGCCAACGGTCGATACCCCTCAACCGCCAGCAGCCGCGGGCTTGCGCTGTTACCACTGACGAACCGCTCACTGGCCAGCAGCAATGGCTGGTCAACGATGTACGGGCTGGACAGCCGCAGCTTGGCTTCCTCCGCCTGCTGTGCTGTTACCGAGCTGACCAGGTCGACACTACCCTTGCGCAGGGCCGAGAAGGCAGCGTCGTAGGACTCGAATAGCCGCAGACGGACCTCCAGGCCTAGCTTCTCGGCCAGCACACTGGCGTACTCGGCGCTGATGCCTTCGTAGGCGTGGCCGGTGCCGAGCATGTCGAAGGGCGGGTTGTCGCGGCCGACTACCCCCAGGTTCAGATGGCGCTTCTCCCACAACCAGCGCAGGTCGGCGGGGGCCAGCGCCAGCGCAGGGCCCGTTTCCACGCCCCGGGTGTAGAGCTGCGGTGCGCAGAAAGCGGGTAGCGGGTTCAGGCAATACAGCAGCCACAGCAGCAGGACGCGGATTGGCACGGGTAGCGACTAGATGAGCGCATTGCGACGGGCGAAGTCCGCCAGGTCGATCAACGAGTTGACCCGAAGTTTTTCCATGAGCCGGGTTTTATAGGTGCTGATGGTCTTGTTGCTCAGCAGCATGGCTTCGCCGATCGCCTTGTTGCTCAGCCCGCGGGCGAGCTGCTGCAAGATCATCAGCTCACGGTCGGTCAGTGAGGCGATGCATTGCGCGTCTGTGAACTTGAGGTCCTGCTTGTGCACCGAACTCAGCACCACTTCAGGGAAGTAGGTATAACCCGACAACGTTGCGCGCACCGCCTTGCCAAGTTCGTCCAGCTCATCGGTCTTGGCCACGAAGCCCATTGCACCGGCCTGCATGCAGCGTAGCGAATAGGCCTGGGGCAATTGCGACGTCAGCACCAGAACCTTGGGCGGCTGCGTCATGGCCTTGATGCGGGCGATTACCTCAAGGCCATCGAGCCCGGGCATGGCGATATCGAGGATGACCAGGTCCGGCGCCAACTCACGCGCCAGCCGCACCGCGTCAATACCATTGTCTGCCTGGCCGACGACATCGAGCCGTTCCTTGCGCAGCAGCATGCACACGGTGGCCCGGATGAACGGATGGTCGTCAACCACCACGACTTTGTACATAGGTTAACCTCGCGCATCATGGCGGTGGGCTAAAGCTCAGCGTCGAAAACCACGGTGACCTGGCCGGCATAGGTGGCGCCAGGGTATCGGAGCATGGCCTGCACGTCGTTGCGCTCCACCTGGAAACGCAACTGGCCAGGGCGATTGAGCGTGGGCATCGCCGATTCGAACGCTAACGCAGCCGCCTGCCCGCTCGGCAACGCCAGTTGCTGAACCGGCCGGCCCTGGTGCTCGATACCTCCGGGCAAGGTGATGGCCACGTTCACAGGCACTTCATGGCTGGCGTCGTTACGGATACCGCACGTACCTGCCGTGTAGTGCTGGCACAACTTGTAGGCTTTGAATGGGCCGGTTGACCATAGCCGGAACGGCAGGTCACGGTAGATGAGCCCGGGGGGCTGGCCACCGTCCAGCCAGGCCTGCCAGCCACCCTTGGGCTCAAGCACGGCGCGCTCCGAGCCAGGCGGGAACTCGAAGATGAAAGCGTGCTGCACATCCAGTTCGAAGTTGATCACCAACGTATCGCCGCTCAGGCCGGTGACGTTGTTGCCGAAATCAAAGTCGCCCCCAGGGCCTATGGTGTAAGTGAGGCTGCCGCGGTACATACCGGCGCGCAGGCGATACGGCGGGGGGATGTCCAGCTCGAAGGAAATGCCCGTATCCAGTACCGTGGTGGTATCTACCTGATCATCCGGCGCCCATGAGTAGCTGATCAAACATGGGGTCGGACTTTGCGGGTTGACCAACGAGGTGTGGTATCTGAAGCGGCTTTGGTTGCCGACGGAGTTCTTACCACGACAACCGCCGGAGACGCCGCCGTTAAGGGGGTTGTAAGAGCTACCCAGCACAGCTTCCTGGCTGATGGAGCGCACCTCGAAGGTCATCTGCCTGGGCTCGCCCGTCTGTTGGTGGCGTACCTCCACTTCACGACGCCCCGGCAGTTTCACGAAATATCGATCACGCAGGTCAGGGGCACGGTTGATGCTTGTCTTCTGGTAGGTAATTGGCAGGCTTACGGTGCCAGTACTGGCGCACAGGCCAGCCCAGACCCTGCAAAATTCAGCAGGCGGCGTGGTGTTTTCGAAGCGCCCCGACCCACCGCCACGGTATTGCGCCGAAAGCGTCACCTCCAGCGCACTGGCCAAGGGGGCGAATGCCAGCAAACCTGCGACCAGCCCGGCGCGCAAGTGACGGATGCGGGCCAAGCGCCCTGTGCTGCTACTCATCCTTCCACCACCATGCGCTTGCGCGCTTCGCCTTCATGCAACTCAAACTGATGAACCTTGGCCGCCTGCCCTTCGAATTGCCGTGTCCGCCCCGGCAACACATGATGTTTGGTGGCAGTCTCGCAGGCCACGCCAGCCGCCTGGCACTGCCGGAACTGATCCAGCACGACAGTGGCATTGCCCTGGTTGCTGACCGTAAGGCTACCGCCCTTGCGCTGCACAGGCGTCTGGAACCGGGTTTCGCCAGGCCGAACGAACAGCAACGTGCCGTAACCGGCCAGCAAGTTGACCCCAGCCTTCAGGCTACTGCGGTAACGCTCGGCCTCTCCCTCGTCCACGGCGAACCCATCACCCAGCTCGGGCAGTACCGGGACGAAGCGCAAGCGGAAATAGCGCTCTGTATCGCGCTGCCCCCGGTACACCAGGCGCACCGCCTGCATGCCCTGCGCCGGCACGATCAGCCGCGCCGGGCTGGCCACCAGGCCGCGCTGTTCCAACGGCAGGCCTTCGGTGTCGACCTCGCGGGCATTGCCATCGCTGTCGTACACCAGCTCAGCGACACTCACCTTGACGAACGCCGTGGTATCACCGCTATTGCGCACCCGCTTGAGCAAGGTGCTTTTGCCGGAATCCAGGTAATCGTACAACGCGCCGACGTTAAGCTCGGGCGCCCCAATGGCTGCCAGCGGGGTAACCAGAAAGGCCAGGGCAAGCAGACGATGGATATTCACGTTTGAAGGTTCCTTGGATAAGTGCAGCGATTGGCATACCGTAAACCGGGAGCAATCGCAGGATATGTAGGAGCCGTCTGCAACGACGGTAAGGCGGCTCTGTTACTGACCCTGAGCTAGCTCTCAACAGGCTCACCCCCGTTATCAGCAGCTTTGGCCAGGCTTGCCGGCGTGCAACGCTGGTCGCCGGCCAACAGCACATCGTCTTCACGTACCAGCTGCGTAAGATTCAGCGTCAGCAGGCATACGACCTGCCCTTGCTGACGCACTTCCAGGCTGGGTGTGGACTCGCTCATTTCCACCGCAAAGAACCCATCGGCCTCACTGACACTGCGACTGGCGTGGTTGATCACCTGCGCGCCCCGCAGCGGACGACCCTGGCTGTCGAGCAGGCGGCCGATGACAGTCAGCGTGCGCAATACCCGCAGCTGCCGGTAGCCAATGCCGCCACGGTTCAGGTGGTAGTCCACACTGGAAGGCTGAATCACCGCGGCGGTGGCTTGCGCGCCTTCAAGGTCGAATTGCACATTGCCGGCCTTGTAGGCGGCCACCGGGACCAGGTTGCGCCCAGGCCGCAGATTGGCAGCACCGCCATGGCGGTCGTCAGCGCGTAGTTTCAAACCTTGGATATCGGTTTCGACATCGACGATAAGCCCAGCCTGGTGCGGCAGGTACTGGCCACTCACGGCCGCCTTGCCAGCCCCGACAGCCAGCATGCTTTCCAGGTTGAGGCCGCCGCTGAACTCACCGTTGTAGGAAGACCGCTGGAAATAGGCATCACCGTGCAGCTGCTGGCTCTCGAACTGCGTGTCGCCACCCAGGCCGGCGCCATAGCGGTCGGCGCTGGCGGTCAGGCCAACGCTGCGCAACGGGCCCAGGTCGACGTCCTGCTGATAGGCCACCGCGGCATTGAGGTCACGCCCGCCATCGCGCGCTGTACGGCTGCCGACGCTGGCCGACAGGCGCCGCCCACTCGTGCCACCCAGGCTCATGCTCAGGCTCAGGTTGACCCCGCGGCTGCGGGCCTCACCGGTACCCGCGTTGCCTGGTCGGTCGAACAGCGACAGGCGCCAGTTGGTCTGCGACCCCAGTAACTGGCCGAAGTACGACCAGCCCAAATCCACCCCCGTACCGGCGCTGGCCCCACTGCTGTGCGACACACGCACGCTGGCGGTATTGCGCGGGTCGAGGCGATGGTTGTAAGACACCGACGTCTGGGTTTGCCGCGCCTGCCAGCGGCTCGGCTGACGGTCATCACGCAGTGACTCGGGGCGGGTCAGCCAGGTGCTGCTCTGGCTGGCCACCAATGAGCTGTTTTCACCGGCGTGGATCATTTGCAGGTCGTAGCCGTTGCCGTAGCCCTGGGCCTGGAACAGGTTGCCGTACAGTTTGAAACGGTCGCGCACATCCCAGTCCAGCGACGTGCCGTATTGCAGGGTCTGGTCGATGCGCTGCGCCGAGACGCCGAGGATAGCCCGTGGGTGCACCAGGTAATTGGCCAGCACGCCTGCCGCCAGGCTGTCATCTGCGTCACGCTGCCAGTTGCTCAACAGGCTGCTCTGCCGCCCCAGGTACAGGTTGTAGCGCCAGGGGGCATCGGTGCTGCGCCAGTTGCCGGGTTTGTAGATGAATGCCTGGCTGCGCGAGGTCACCTGGCCGTCCTCGACCAGGCGGATTTCCACTTCGTAGATGCCACCGGGCAACACTTTGCTGTCCAGCGTCTGCAGGCCGGGCTGCACCGGCTGGCTATTGATCAGTACGCCGTTGCGGTAGATTTCTGCCACGGCCGGGCGGTTGGGCGTGACATAGATGGGCGTCGCGCTGGGCGCGCCATTGTCGGTGGCCAGGCTGTCGCTGCTGCCGAACATCAGGCCCAGGGTGGTATCGGGGCTGGCACCCATCAGCCGTGGTTGGCGGGTCAGGCCTTGGGCACTGGGGGTGAAATAGCCCAGGCGATAAAAGTGGTCCTGCACCAGTCGCTCACCGTACAACTGATCAACCCGGTAGCGCGTGCCCTGTTGGCTGTCGCTGCCACGGTCAAGCTGGCCATCGGCCAGGGTCGTCCAGTTACCCAGGCTGCCCTGCCCTTGCAATGCATAGCGGCCGCTGGTGACCCGGCCATCATTGACCAGGTTGAGTTGGTTACGCACCAGCAGGCCATAGCTGCCCTGTTCGGGAAGCCGGTGATAACGCTCGTCTGCCGTTGACGCTTCGACCTGGTCGGTAAGCAGTGACAACTGCGAATTGGCCAGGCTGTAGTGCACTGCGCGCAGGCCATCTGGGCAGTCAGCCTGGCAATCACCCAGCGGGCGCCCTTCGACCAGGCGTTCGCGCCAGCGCCGCCTAAGGCTTTCTGGCTCACGGCTGTCGACGGTTTCGGTGAATTCCAGCAGTTGCACGCGCTGATCCCGGCTGAGCACGACCATGGCATCACCCAGATAGCGGCCGTCCAGGTCTACCCTCACGGCCAACGGCACTTCATAGAAGTGCGCTTCGAACTCACTGGGCAGGCCTTCGATGCCACCCAGCGCCGCGGTCGCAGCGTGGCCCGTAACTGGCACTGCGGCCAGGCAGGCTGCCAACGGCAAGCTCAGGTACAGCGCGGAAAGGGGAAATTGTAGGGTCATGGGCGTCGCTTGCGGGCAATACCTGCCCGCCCCGCGGCAAGCGCCGAGGGCAGGAACAGGCAACAGCGGATGAACGATGGGGGGGGGTGAATCAAGGCGTGCCAGTTTCGAAGATCATGCTCACCAGGCCTTGGTAGTTGCCTGGCTCATAACCCGCCGCGGGGGCTGGGTGGGCTGCAATTTCGAAGCCGATGATCGCCCCCGGTGCGGCTTGGGTGGCGCTGACCACTTCGGCTGGGGTGGTCTGCAACACGGTGCCGCCAACCTTCACATCCAGGCCAATGTTGTGGGAACCGCTGGCAATGACTGCGGGCGAAACCAGGTAAGCGTTGATAGCGCCAACGGTGCTCTTGACCTGCAGCTCCTTGCGGACCGGGTCGAGCTTGGCCTGATTGGGGTTCCAGCCCAGTTCTTGCGGGTCGTTCATCCAGTTGCCGCCGACCGGCTCGACGAAGAACGCATCGGTCGGCACTTGGGCAGTGACTTGCACTTGCTTTTCGATCGGGTCCAAGGCGTGGGCGGCACCGGCAAACAGCATGGCCAGAGGGAGGGCAAGCAGCATACGTTTCACGATCAAATCTCCTTGAGGGAATCACTGGCTGACGGGCGACTGCCCGATCAGTGGTGGCGATTATTCGTGAACGCTGGCGATTGGAAGTTAGGACCGTTCCGAGCGGATTTAGGAAATTTCCCAAGGGATGCAGTTTGCCAGTATTGCCGGGAGCAACCCCAGAATGCATAACGCCCCGGCTAGCGGGGCGTTATGCATTTCAGCGCGTTATTGCTACTGCATCAGTGGGAAACCGCCCCGCTGGCACCCAGGCCAGTCTGCGAACGCACGAACTGCGGGTAGAACAGTGCACGCTCGTCGTCGGCAGCCTTGGACTTGTCGGTGACCGAGAAGAACCAGATGCTGACGAAGGCGATGGCCATGGAGAACAGCGCCGGGTACTCGTACGGGTAGATCGGCTTCTCGTGGCCGAGGATCTGCACCCAGATGGTCGGGCCGAGGATCATCAGCGTTACCGCACTTACCAGGCCCAGCCAGCCGCCAATCATGGCGCCCCGGGTGGTCAGTTTCTTCCAGTACATGGAAAGCAGCAGCACCGGGAAGTTGCAGCTGGCAGCGATGGAGAACGCCAGGCCGACCATGAAGGCGATGTTCTGCTTCTCGAACAGGATACCCAGGCCGATCGCCAGCACGCCCAGGGCGATGGTGGTGATCTTCGACACGCGGATCTCGTCCTTGTCGTTGGCCTTGCCCTTGCGCCATACGCTGGCGTACAGGTCGTGGGACACCGCCGAGGCACCGGCCAGGGTCAGGCCGGCAACCACTGCCAGGATGGTGGCGAATGCCACTGCCGAAATGAAGCCGAGGAAGATGCTGCCACCCACGGCATCGGCCAGGTGCACCGCTGCCATGTTGTTGCCGCCCAACAGGGCGCCGGCGGCGTCCTTGAAGTCCGGGTTGGTGCTGACCAGCAGGATTGCGCCGAAGCCGATGATGAAAGTCAGGATGTAGAAGTAACCGATGAAGCCGGTGGCGTAGAGCACGCTCTTGCGCGCTTCCTTGGCATCACTGACGGTGAAGAAGCGCATCAGGATGTGTGGCAGGCCGGCGGTACCGAACATCAGTGCCAGGCCCAGCGAGAAGGCCGAGATCGGGTCCTTGACCAGGCCGCCCGGGCTCATGATCGCCTCGCCCTTGCTGTGCACCTTGATCGCTTCGGAGAACAGGGTGTTGAAATCGAAGCCTACGTGCTTCATCACCATCAGCGCCATGAAGCTGGCACCGGACAGCAGCAGCACGGCCTTGATGATCTGTACCCAGGTGGTGGCCAACATGCCGCCGAACAGCACATACAGGCACATCAGGATACCCACCAGGATCACCGCAACGTGGTAGTCCAGGCCGAACAGCAGTTCGATCAGCTTGCCGGCACCAACCATCTGCGCGATCAGGTAGAACGCCACCACCACCAGCGAGCCGGAGGCCGACAGGGTACGGATTTCCTTCTGCCCGAGGCGGTACGAGGCCACATCGGCAAAGGTGTACTTGCCCAGGTTGCGCAGGCGTTCGGCGATCAGGAAGAGGATGATCGGCCAGCCGACCAAAAAGCCGATCGAGTAGATCAGGCCGTCGTAGCCAGAGGTGAACACCAGTGCGGAAATACCCAGGAAGGATGCAGCCGACATGTAGTCGCCAGCGATCGCCAGGCCATTCTGGAAGCCGGTGATCTTGCCACCGGCAGCGTAGTAGTCCGCCGCCGACTTGTTGCGTTTGGAGGCCCAGTAGGTGATACCGAGGGTGAAGGCGACAAAAGCCACGAACATGGCGATCGCGGCAACGTTCAGCGGCTGTTTCTGCACCTCGCCGGTCAGGGCATCGGCTGCCCACACGGCGGGTGCGAAGGCTCCGCAGGCCAGTACAGCCAGGGCTTTGGCGTGGCGAATCATTGTTGCGCCTCCTTGAGGATGGCCTTGTTCAGCTCATCGAATTCGCCGTTGGCGCGGCGTACGTAGATGGCGGTCAGGACGAATGCCGAAACGATCAGGCCGACGCCCAGGGGAATGCCCCAGGTAATCGACGACTCAGGGCTGAGCTTGGCGCCCAGCAGATGAGGACCGTAGGCGATCAGGAGGATGAAAGCGCAGTACAGGCCGAGCATGATCGCCGAGAGAATCCAGGCGAACCGTTCGCGTTTGGTGACCAGCTCCTTGAAGCGGGGGCTGTTTTGTATCGAGAGGTAAATGCTGTCGTTCATTGTTTTTGTCCTAGCAGCACAGGTAGGGGTGAAACCCACGCCCTTACTTTATGCGGCTGTTGGACGGCAACCAGACGACCTTAGTCTTAGATGCAACGGTGTTTTACCGATTGCGTAACAAAGTTAGGGCCCATTCGCGGGCTCGCCCGCTCCCACAGGGGCATCACAAGGCCTGAGGGCAGTGATATCCGTGTGGGAGCGGGCGAGCCCGCGAACAAGCTGAACTGGCCCTTGAGAGTGATTACTTGCCAGTCCACTCCTTCACGCGATCAGGGTGCTTGGCTACCCAATCCTTGGCCGCCGCTTCAGGCTTGGCCCCTTCCTGGATCGCCAGCATCACCTCGCCAATCTCGTCCTTGGACTGCCAGCTGAATTTCTTCAGGAACTCCGCCACTTCCGGTGCCTTGGTGGCCAGCTCCTTGCTGCCGATGCTGTTCACGGTTTCCGCCGCGCCATACACGCCTTTCGGGTCTTCGAGGAACTTCAGCTTCCACTTGGCGAACATCCAGTGCGGTACCCAGCCAGTCACTGCAATCGACTGTTGCTTGGCATAGGCACGGCCCAGTTCCGCCGTCATCGCCGCGCCCGAGCTGGCCTGCAGCTTGTAACCGGTCAGGTCGTAGTCCTTGATCGCCTGGTCGGTCTTGAGCATCACGCCGGAGCCCGCGTCGATGCCGACAATCTTCTGCTTGAAGCTACTATCGGTCTTGAGGTCGGCGATGCTCGCCGCCTTGACGTACTCGGGGACGATCAGGCCGATCTTGGCGTCCTTGAAGTTGGCACCGTAGTCGACCACGTTGTCCTTGTTCTTGGCCCAGTACTCACCATGGGTCACCGGCAACCAGGCCGACAACATGGCATCGAGCTTGCCGGTTGCCACACCCTGCCACATGATCCCCGTGGCCACAGCCTGCAACTTCACGTCGTAGCCGAGCTTTTGCTTGATCACTTCGGCGGCCACGTTGGTGGTGGCCACACTGTCGGCCCAACCATCCACGTAACCTATGCTTACTTCTTTGGCCATTGCCTGTGCAGCGCTCATGGCCATTACCAGGGCGGTGCCCACACCCAGTAAACGTCGCATTTTTTTCAAAGTTGCCATCAAAGCATCCCCTCGTCAGGTCTTGGAGATTGCATCATCTTCCTGCAACACAGGTCGACCTGATCCAGCTGCGACCTGCACCCGCCCCATATGCGACAGCACTGTGCCATTAGCGTCATCGGCCTACACCCGCCTGCGCGATCCTTGCATGCCAAAGCTTTGGCGCCGGGCTACTATCTACCCTTTTGCGCCTGACGATGGACCGCCCGATGCCCAGTTCTGCCCGCCTGTTGCTGCCGCTGTACCTGCTTGCCTGCCTGTTGGCCCTGCTCGGGCTCGCCGGGCTCTGGTACGGGCTTGGCAAGCCGGTGCACCTGCCCGATGCGGCCAGCCCGACGCACAAGTTGCAATGCGCGTCCTACACGCCGTTCGACAAGGACCAGTCGCCCTACGACCAACCATTTCGCCTGCGCCCGGCACGCATGGACGCCGACCTGGCCTTGCTGGCTGAGCGTTTCCAGTGCATCCGCACCTATTCCGTGACCGGCCTTGAGGCAATCCCGGCGCTGGCGCGCAAGCATGGGCTAAAAGTGATGCTGGGCGCCTGGGTCAACGCTCACGCGGCCGACACCGACAAGGAAATCGACCTGCTGATCGCCACCGCCAACGCCAACCCCGATGTGGTCAGCGCGGTGATCGTGGGCAACGAAACGTTGCTGCGCAAGGAAGTCACAGGCGCGCAGCTGGCCAAGCTGATCGCCCGGGTGAAAAGCCAGGTGAAGGTGCCGGTGACCTACGCGGATGTGTGGGAATTCTGGCTGCAGCACCCGCAGGTAGCACCCGCGGTGGACTTTTTGACCATCCACCTGCTGCCCTATTGGGAAGACGATCCGCGCGGCATCGACGATGCGCTGGCCCACGTGGCCGATGTGCGCCGGGTGTTCGGCACACGCTTTGCGCCCAAGGACATCCTGATTGGCGAAACCGGCTGGCCCAGCGAAGGCCGCCAACGCGAAACCGCAATACCCAGCCGGGTCAACGAGGCACGCTTTATTCGCGGTTTCGTGGCCATGGCCGAAAGCAACGGCTGGCACTACAACCTGATCGAAGCGTTCGACCAGCCGTGGAAGCGCGCCAATGAAGGGGCAGTAGGCGGTTACTGGGGGCTTTACGATGCCGACCGGCAGGACAAGGGCGTGCTGGAAGGGCCGGTGAGCAACCTGCATGACTGGCCGCAATGGCTGCTGGCCAGTGCACTGCTGATGGCGGCCATGTTGTTGCTGGCTGGGCGCCCTGCTACGCCGATGGCGGCCTTGCTGTTGCCATTGCTGGCGGCGTTTGGCGCAGGTTGCCTGGGGTTGTGGGGCGAACTGATGCGCACTCATGCACGCTTTGCCGGGGAGTGGCTGTGGGCCGTTGCGCTGGCCGGGCTGAACCTGCTGGTGCTGGCCCATGCGCTGCTGGCGTTGGCGCAGCGGGCCGGCTGGCGCGAGCGCTTGTTCGCCTGGCTGCAAGCGCGGGCGGGCTGGCTGTTGCTGGCGGCGGGCTTTGCCGCGGCGGTGAGCATGCTGGCGATGGTGTTCGACCCTCGCTACCGCAGCTTCCCCAGCGCCGCGCTGGCCTTGCCGGCGCTGGTGTATGTGCTGTGGCCGGTGCGGGCCCGGCGGGCGGAGGTGGCGCTGCTGGCGTTCATTGTCGGGGCCGGGGTGGCGCCGCAGTTGTTCGTTGAAGGGCTGGAAAACCAGCAGGCCTGGGGTTGGGCGGTGGTGAGTGTGCTCATGACAGCCGCATTGTGGCGCAGCTTGCGGGTGCGCCAGGCTTGATGCCCGGGGGCCGCTTCGCGCCCCATCGCCGGCAAGCCAGCTCCCACAGGGACCGCGCAGGTTCCGAAGGGTGCACAACACTTGTGGGAGCTGGCTTGCCGGCGATGGGGCGCGAAGCGGCCCCTGTCAGCCTTGCCGCTGTCTCCTGACCAGGCGCAACCCCGCCAGCACCAGCGCAAACACGGCAATGCTGGCGGTATACAACACCAGCGCCGGCACAGCGAACACCAATGCCAACACCGCCAGCCACCAGCCCGCGCGCGCGGGCACGAACTGCGCCAGCAGCGCCAGGCCCAGCCCGCTCCAGGCCAGCACCTGGTGGTGAATGCCCAGCCCCAGCAATGACCGCACCTCACACTGCCAATACGCCGCAGGCACCGTGCACAGCCCAACCCACTGGCCATCCTCCATCAGCCCATAGCGCACGCCATAGCTGGCAGCGAGCCACAGCCCCAGAAACAGCACCAGCAGCGCAGCCGGCAGCGAACGAGACATCCTGTTCTCCAATAGCGGTAATCGAAAGCATCCATGATCGCTTATGCCCGGTTGTAAGGCAAAATCCCAACCCTGCAGCTATGTTGCAGATAACAAGCACACCAAAGGCCACCGCGACTGGCAACTTTGCCCGGTTGGCTGTGGTCCTAGCCTGCACACTGCTCGACCTTGCGTTCTTTTGGGGGATTACATGCTTCGATCTTTGCGCCTCGCTGCCGTGCTCGGTAGCCTGCTCATGGCGGTGGCCGCTTCAGCGCGGGATATCGACGCTGCCAGCTACGGCTACCCCTTGACCAACCCGTTCGAGGCGACCATCGCCACCACGCCGCCGGACCAGCGCCCGACCCTGCCCAGCGACGATGACATCGACCAATCGGACTACAGCCTCAACCTGCGCCCGGAGCGTGAGTTCACCTTGCCCGACAATTTCTGGGCGGTGAAAAAGCTCAAGTACCGCCTGGCCCGCCAGGATCACGAAGCGCCGCTGATCTTCATCATCGCCGGCACCGGTGCACCGTACAGCAGCAGCATCAATGAATACCTGAAGAAACTGTTCTACCAGGGCGGCTTCCACGTGGTGCAACTGTCATCGCCCACCAGCTACGACTTCATGAGTGCCGCCTCGCGCTTTGCCACCCCCGGCGTCAGCCAGGAAGACGCCGAAGACATGTACCGGGTGATGCAGGCCGTGCGTGCCCAGCACCCTCGCCTGCCAGTCAGTGAGTTCTACCTCACCGGCTACAGCCTGGGTGCGCTGGACGCTGCTTTCGTCAGCCATCTGGACGAAACCCGCCGCAGCTTCAACTTCAAGCGTGTGCTGCTGTTGAACCCACCGGTCAACCTGTACACCTCGATCAACAACCTGGACAAACTGGTGCAAACCCAGGTCAAGGGCATCGACCGCAGCACTACGTTCTACGAGCTGATGCTGACCAAGCTGACCCGCTACTTCCAGGACAAGGGCTACATCGACCTCAACGACGCCCTTCTGTATGACTTCCAGCAGTCTAAACAGCACCTGTCCAACGAACAGATGGCCATGCTGATCGGCACCTCGTTCCGTTTCTCGGCAGCCGACATTGCCTTCACTTCCGACCTGATCAACCGCCGCGGCCTGATCATCCCGCCGAAGTTTCCGATTACCGAGGGCAGCAGCCTCACGCCGTTCTTCAAGCGTGCCCTGCAGTGTGATTTCGACTGCTACATGACCGAACAGGTGATCCCGATGTGGCGCGCCCGCACCGACGGCAACAGCATTCTGCAGCTGGTCAACCAGGTGAGCCTGTACGCCCTGGAAGACTACCTGCGCGGCAGTGACAAGATCGCGGTGATGCACAACGCCGACGACGTCATTCTCGGCCCGGGCGACATCGGCTTCCTGCGCAAGGTATTTGGTGACCGGCTGACCCTCTACCCCCATGGCGGCCATTGCGGCAACCTCAACTACCGCGTCAACAGTGACGCCATGCTGGAGTTCTTCCGTGGTTAACAAACTCCTCTTCGCCACTGCCCTGCTTGCCGCCGGCCACACCATGGCCGCCGAAACCGCCCCCCGGGCCAGCGTGATCGAGGCCGACCCGCAAGTGATCGGTACCGCGCCGCTGGTGCCTGAATCCGATGGCTTCATCGACCCGCTGCGCGAGCTGAAATTCAACCCGGGGCTGGACCAGCGCGAGTTCGAGCGCTCAACCCTGGAGGCGCTGAACGTGTACGACCCGCTGGAGTCGATCAACCGGCGCGTCTATCACTTCAACTACCGGCTGGACCAATGGGTGCTGCTGCCGCTGGTGAGTGGTTACCAGTATGTAACCCCGCGCTTCGTGCGCACGGGGGTAAGCAACTTCTTCAACAACCTGGGCGATGTGCCAAACCTGTTCAACAGCGTGCTGCAGCTCAAGGCCAAGCGTTCGGCCGAGATCACAGCGCGGCTGATGTTCAACACCCTGATCGGGGTGGGTGGGCTATGGGACCCGGCGACCAGCATGGGCCTGCCGCGCCAGAGCGAAGACTTTGGCCAGACCCTGGGCTTCTATGGCGTACCGGAGGGGCCGTACCTGATGCTGCCGGTGTTGGGGCCTTCGAACCTGCGCGACACCACCGGGCTGGTGGTGGACTATGCGGGCGAGCAGGCAATCAATTACCTGAACGTGGCCGAAACCAGCACCGACCACCCGGAAATCTTCGCCCTGCGCGTGGTGGACAAGCGCTATACCACCAACTTCCGCTATGGCCAGCTGAACTCACCGTTCGAGTACGAGAAGGTGCGGTACGTGTATACCCAGGCGCGCAAGCTGCAGATAGCTGAGTAAACCTGCTTCGGCCCAATCGCCGGCAAGCCGGCTCCCACAGGTCCGCACAATGCCCAAGGTTGTGGTGATCCTGTGGGGGCTGGCTTGCCGGCGATGAGGCCGGTACAGGCAACATCAAATTCCCAGGAACTGGCACAGCTCCCGCTTCTTGGCCAGGGCATCCTTGCGCCCCAGTTCG